>NZ_ASPX01000027.1:0-18228 GCF_000517965.1 Paenibacillus sp. FSL R7-277 | reverse complement strand
CGGAGAAACCGAATAACGTCGTCTTTTAAATACGTTTTTTTACTTTTTCTAAGAAAGGCTAGTTTTTCAGTGGCCTCCGTATAGCGCCGGGGGCTGCTGTATCCTAGTACAATGTCATGTACTGATCTCTTTCCCATTCGTGGACCTGGGTGCGGTAGATGTCCCATTCGATTTCCTTCAGCTCGTAGAAGTGGGCCAGGGCGTGTTCGCCGAGGGCTTCTGTGATCACGTGGCTGCGGATCATTTCGTTCAGGGCTTCCTTCAGATCGGCTGGAAGACTTGGGATGCCTTCTTCGATCCGCTCTTCTTCGGACATCACATAGATGTTACGATCGATAGGAGCCGGAAGATCCAGCTGACGCTTGATTCCATCCAGACCTGCCTTCAGCATAACAGCGAGTGCAAGGTAAGGGTTAGCCGCAGGGTCCGGGTTACGAACCTCAACGCGTGTGCTGAGTCCTCTCGAAGCCGGAATACGGATCATCGGGCTACGGTTACTTGCAGACCAGGCTACATAACAAGGGGCTTCATAACCAGGCACCAGACGTTTGTAAGAGTTGACCGTCGGGTTAGTGATCGCTGCAAAAGCACGTGCGTGCTTCAGAATTCCCGCCATGTAATAACGGGCAGTCTTGCTAAGTCCCAGCTTATCGCTCTCATCGTAGAACATATTCTCTTTGCCTTTGAACAGGGATTGGTGAGCGTGCATACCAGATCCGTTCATACCGAACAGCGGTTTAGGCATAAAGGTTGCATGCAGGCCGTGATGGCGGGCTACCGTCTTCACGACAAGCTTGAAGGTCTGAATCTGATCCGCTGCCTTGATGGCATCGGCATATTTGAAGTCAATTTCATGCTGGCCGGAAGCTACTTCATGGTGGGAGGCTTCAATTTCAAAGCCCATCTCTTCCAATGTCAATACGATTTCGCGGCGGCAGTTCTCCCCAAGATCCATCGGCGCCAGATCGAAATAACCACCCTGGTCATTCAGCTCTGTAGTCGGATTGCCCTTCTCATCTGTTCTGAACAGGAAGAATTCCGGCTCCGGTCCAACATTCATAGCTGTGAAGCCCATTTCTTCCGCTTCCTGCAGACAACGCTTGAGGATACCACGCGGGTCTCCGGCAAACGGTGTGCCATCCGGCATGTACACATCACAAATCAGACGTGCCACACGGCTGTCAGTCACCCAAGGGAAGATAACCCAGGTGCTCAGGTCCGGATACAGATACATGTCGGATTCTTCAATCCGCACATAACCTTCGATGGAAGAGCCATCGAACATCATTTTATTGTCGAGTGCTTTTTCAAGCTGGCTTACCGGAATCTCTACATTCTTGATCGTTCCCAGCAAATCGGTGAATTGCAGGCGAATAAACCGGACGTTCTCGTCCTTGGAAATGCGCAGAATATCCTCTTTAGTAAAGCTCACGTTACCCTCTCCCTTTCAACAGCTCTATATTATTTATTAAAAAACCGGGATAGCTCACCTTGAATTAGAGACACTTGTCCCGGTCTTTTACCGGAAACCAGCTCCTGCTTCAGCAGACGGTGAAGCTGCGAATCAGACAACTCTCTACGTCTCACCTCTGTGTCAGGGGTAATAACCGTAGCTTCTTCAGATTCCTTCGAGACAGGATTCATCACCTGCTTAATGCCGGCAATATTAACACCCTTCTCAATCAACGCCTTGATCTCAAGCAGACGTTCCACATCATTAAAAGAGAACAAACGCTGGTTGCCGGAGGTACGCGCAGGTACGATCAGGCTGTGCTGCTCATAATAACGAATTTGTCTGGCGGATAGATCTGTTAACTTCATTACGATTCCAATAGGAAATAATGCCATATTTCTGCGGATTTCATCACCCATGACTCATCCAACCTTCCAATGATCTTTTTCTCATCTCATTGTACATTTCCTTATATGGCGTGTCAATGGTATGTGAGTTTTTCTCACAAGATTTCTTTCACCCTTTGTGAGATTAACAGATCAAAGTGTCAAATGCATGGGATTGAGTTCCTCGAAGTATATCACAAAGAGCAATCCGCAGGCAAAATCCGCCCCCTTAACGGAGGCTTCAGCTTCGATGACGAAACAGGTGATTTGCGGGGGCCTTAAAGGCTTACTGTACATGCTTCATGGCATGTCATGCTTCAACGATCCATTCCCCTTCTCCAGCCGGAGTCTCGAATCCGTTCAGGAAGCGGGTCAGAATCTCCTCGGTAATGGTGAATGCCGCATTGGCATCCATCCGTTCGCTCCTCAGCAGGAGCCGGTGCCGTAACTCTTCAGGCTGTACCTTGAGGAAGATCACAGCCCATTTCCCGCCATGGTCTTCGATCAGCTGCTTGTAATCATCCCGGCGCTGCCGCTGCCAGAAGCTGAAATCCACCACCACATGACGCTTCGCCTGAACCAGCTGCACCAGCTCTTTGCGCAGCTTGCGTTCCGACTGTTCCTTCAAGGATTCGTACTCCTCCTCAGGATAATCTATCCCGTAGCGGCCATACGTACTCCAGATATCCTCATCGATGGACAGCCGGACGAACCCCTCATGCTCCAGCTTAAGCGCAAAAGTCGTTTTGCCCGAACCCGCTACTCCGCACATCATGACGACTAGTGGAGCCTTGTCGGCACTCCTTTTCTGCAACAATCCCTCGATTGCTTCTGCTTCGTACATCGGCCTCTGCCTCCTATGTGTTCGAGAACTACAGCAGCTTGCGCTCCCTCATGCTCTGAAGAGCCATTAACACGCCGTATTTGACATGAGAATAGGTTAATCCTCCCTGCATGTATCCGATATACGGTGCGCGGATGGGCGCGTCGGCTGACAGCTCCAGGCTTCCGCCCTGGATGAAGGTCCCGGCAGCCATGATGACTGGATGCTCATACCCCGGCATGTCCCAAGGCTCAGGCACGACGTGGCTGTCTACCGCTGCTGCGCGCTGGATACCTTGTACGAAGGCAATCAGATGCTCGGGTCCGTCAAAAGCCACCGCCTGAATCAGATCCGTACGCGGCTCATGCCAGGCAGGCTTGGTAGTGAAGCCGCAGCGCTGGAATACCGCCGCAGCGAAAATACTGCCCTTCACGGCTTGTCCCACCGTATGCGGGGCCATGAACAGGCCTTGATACAGGCCGCGCGTCGTGCCGAGCATCGCCCCTACCTCGCCGCCGATGCCAGGGGCTGTCAGGCGGTAGGCCGCCAGCTCCACCAGCCCTGCACGGCCGCAGATATAACCGCCGGTCTCAGCGATTCCTCCGCCGGGATTCTTGATCAGCGAACCGGCGACCAGATCAGCGCCTACCTGCGGCGGCTCCAGCGTCTCGGTGAACTCACCGTAGCAATTATCCACGAATACGATTATATCCGGCTTAATGGCTTTTACCCGCGCTGCCATCTCTCCAATCTCTGCGACCGTGAAGGACGAACGCCAGTCATAGCCGCGCGAACGCTGGATTCCGATGACCTTGGTCTTGTCATTTATCGCTAAGGCGACCTCCTCCCAGTCAACCTTCCCCTCTTCTGTCAGTGCTGTCTCCCGGTAGCCGATGCCGAAATCTGCCAGAGAGCCTGTCCCGTCTCCCGGCTTCCCAACTACCTTATGCAGCGTATCATAAGGGCGTCCTGTAATGTATAGAAGCTCATCTCCGGGCCGTAGCACACCGAATAGAGCAGTAGATATGGTATGAGTTCCTGAAGCGAAATGCGGCCGGACTAGCGCCGCTTCCGCACCGAATACTTCGGCATAGACCAGATCCAGCACCTCGCGCCCCCGGTCGTTGTAGGCATATCCGGTAGAACCCGCGAAGTGAAAATCACTCACATGCTGTCGCTGAAAGGCTTCGATCACCTTCCACTGATTATGATCCACAATCCGGTCCAGCGCCTTGACCGCACTTTCGATTTCTAGCTCTGCAGCTTCCGCCGCTTGTAATAAATCCTCTGCAAATCCTGCCATGTCCCCTTCATCTCTCCTAACATTCTGTATAATGATGTCCTGCTTATGCATCAGGCACAACCCGCACAGCAAAGCCTGCCTGGATCAGCATCCAAAGCAGACTGTTGCAATGCGGGGATATAGATGCTTCATCTCTAACCAGCCGAGTCAGTCCAAACGGGTTCAGATAAGCAATTATTGCGGCTCCACGAATTCAGCCAGCTTGTAGCTCCATTTATCGTAGTCCTCTTTATTCAGCCTCACGTTATAGAGTACATCGCTTCCGTCATAATCCTGTTCAAGCACCTCGCCCACCCGGTAGAGCAGAGAGGACAGATCCCCGCGGTCACCGGGAATGCGGAAGATTAGAGTATCCCCAGCCAGCTGATCGTTGATGATCTCCGTGATCCGTGAGAGGTCCTCCTCATTAAAAGCACTGATCTTCAGGAAGCCTTCACCGGTCGGGAGCATCTCCAGCTGCTCCGGCTGACACAGATCGATTTTGTTGAACAATACGATCTGCGGCTTGCCTGCCGCGCCCAGATCCTGCAGAATCGTCTGAACGACCTCCATCTGCTCCTCACGCATCGGAGAAGAGGAATCCACCACATGCAGCACCAGATTGGCTTCATTGACTTCCTCCAGCGTAGCGCGGAAGGAGGCTACTAGATCATGCGGCAGATTCTGAATGAAGCCGACGGTATCCGTAAGCACGACCTCTTTGCCGCCTGGAAGCTGAAGCACACGTGAGGTAGGGTCAAGAGTAGCGAACAATTGGTTCTCGATGTAGACATCGGCATCGGTCAGCTGCTTCAGCAGCGTGGATTTGCCCGCGTTGGTATAGCCTACCAGTGCCACCTGAACCGCACCGCTCTTGCGGCGGTGTTCACGGTGCAGCTCACGGGTCTTGACCACCTCATCCAGCTGGCGCTTCAGCTCTGTAATCCGCTCACGGATATGCCGGCGGTCCGTCTCCAGCTTGCTCTCTCCGGGACCTCTCGTACCGATTCCGCCACCCTGACGCGACAGATTCTTGCCTTGTCCGGACAGGCGCGGCAGCAGATAAGACAGCTGGGCCAGCTCTACCTGGATGATCCCTTCACGGGTCTTCGCGCGTCCGGCGAAGATATCGAGAATCAGCTGCGTACGGTCAATGATTTTGAGATCCAGCGCCTCTTCCAGATTACGCACCTGCGCCCCTGACAGCTCCTGATCGAAGATCGCGGTATTCGCGCCAAGCCCGTCAGCGGCCATCCGGAGCTCCTCCACCTTGCCTTTACCGATAAACCACCTGGAATCCGGCGTCTCCTTATTCTGCCGCAGTACATCCAGCACTTCTACTCCAGCGGTCTCTGCTAATTGTACAAGCTCCTGGAGCGATAGCTCAGGGTCGATCCCGGTACGTTTGATCTTGTCAGTCACCAGACTGACAAGAATCGCCCGGTCCTGCACTTCTGTCTCTGTGTCATGTGTTGTAGTTGCCATTCATTCCATGCTCCTCATCTATTCTTCCTGGACTATCCTTTGAAATCCTCGGTCCGCAGCGTCATCAGCTCCTGCTTGCCCGGACTTGTACTCTCATACCGGTTCAAGAGCCGCACAGCCTGTGCGCGTACCGCCTTCTCAATACTGTTGCGTACATATCTTGCATTGCTGAAAGCATGCAGACTCTCTGTCTTCTCCATAAGCAAATGCTGCTTGAGTCTGAGTATGGCCTGCGGCATCAAAATATAATCACGGTCCTTGGCCATCAGCTCGGCAATCTGCAGCAGCTGGTCGATGGTATAATCGGGAAATTCAACCTGGATCGGAAACCGCGAGGGCAGACCCGGATTACTCATCAGAAAATAGTCAATCTCGCCGGAATACCCGGCCAGAATCAGGACAAACTGGCTGCGGTGGTCCTCCATCGATTTGACCAGCGTGTCGATGGCCTCCTTGCCGAAATCCTTGTCTCCGCCACGGGCCAGACTGTAAGCTTCGTCGATGAAGAGGATACCGCCGAGCGCTTTTTTCACCAGATCCCGCGTCTTCTGGGCAGTATGTCCGATATATTCGCCTACCAGATCTGCGCGCTCTACTTCAATCAGATGCCCTTTACTGAGCACACCCATCCGCTGGAACAGCTTCGCCACAATCCGTGCAACCGTAGTTTTGCCAGTCCCCGGATTGCCCTTGAATACCATATGGTAGGCCTGGCCTCCGGTGGCAAGTCCGGCTTCACTGCGCATTTGGGCCACCTGCAGCAGGGCATAGATCTCGAAGACCAGCTCTTTGATGTTATCCAGACCTACAAGTGCATCCAGCTCCCGGCTCAGCTCCTGGAACAGTCCGCTATGGCTGCCGGGCTTGGGAGCTGCCGTGCCGCCTGCGCTATCAGCCGGCAAGCCGGACACCGGGGCCGGGGCCTGATTATTCAGCACAATGTTAATCTGCCTGGACGGTCTGCGTTCTTCCCGTCCGCTGCTTGCCGCCGCTACATGTCCGTTCACCTAGTTCACCTCATTATACAGGTCTGACTTGCTCTAACCAGTCTATTCCAGTATAAAAGGCGTTATTAGCAGTTTTGGAAATTAGCAGATTTACAGCGACAGCTCCTGCAATTTCCATTTGGTGTAGGCCAGAATCTCGCGGGACTTATACTTAAGCATTGACATCACTTTAGACTCCGTGACGCCAAGCTCCGGGTTCTTATACCCCAGCTTACGCGCAGTCTCCAAGGCGCGGCGGCCATGAAAATCATGGGTAATCACGACAGCTGAAGACAATCCCTCCTGCTGCATGACTGTCTTGCTGAACAGCAGGTTCTCGTAAGTGCTGGTAGACTGGTCCTCCAGATAGATCACCTTGTCAGGTACTCCATGGGCAACCAGATACCTCTGCATGCCTTCGGCTTCCGTGTACTTATACTCCGGCTGATCCAGCCCTCCAGAGACAACAAAATGGCTGAATGCACCAGCATTATACAGCTCAAGCGCATAATCCAGCCGTTCCTTCAGCCCGGGGCTCGGTTCATCGCCCCACATCGACATCCCCAGAATAACTCCGGCGTCCGCCTTCACCATGGGCGAGGTGGTTGCTGCACTGTTAATTCTGTTAAAGACTACTCCGCACCAGATGAATCCGGCCACAATCAGTACCAGCAGCGAGACCAGCAGCACCCTCTTCGTGCGGTGGCGGCGCTTGCGCGACACTTTGCGGATCGGGGATGAACCCCGTTGGTAGACATACCAATCCATGATCTACTTCCTCCTAAATTCTCCGTGATGAAACAATTCGGCACGATGCTTCAGTGAAAGGGAGAAATACGGAAAGGCATGAGCGTCTATCGCACGCAGAATTGAATTGGCTGTTGACCAGGCTAACTGATAATCACTGTCCGTGATATCTTCCCGCTCCAGCGCTTCCTCCAGCTCATCCTCATCCAGCAGAAATACTTCACCATTCCACAGCACTACAACATCCAGATACAGATCGTCGAACCAGGGAACCCCTTGATCGGTCACGCCCTGGACCTTGCAGGTGTCAATGTACCACTGCACAATATTTTGCCGTTCATCAAACATGGCCGTCACAATATAGTGGCTGTCCTTGGGAAAATACTGCAGCCATGAATATCCCTTGTCCGCAATGCGGTATGTATGCCTGCCGTAACTCTTCCATAGCGGCTCCTTCAGCCCGTATATAGTGTAGAGTGTGATATAACCGCTGAACTCCCGGGTCTCCACATAGCGGCAGGCAAAATGGCGGCGGGTAATCCTGCGCCAGTTGGCCCGGTCTCCGAATTTACGTTTCATATGAATAACCCTCTTCTGATAATGGTGCATTCAGCTTAACACATTTTGCAGAGACACTCAAAACAAGAAAACCCCGACATCCGGCAATTCTGCATAGCGCAGAGCTCCCGGAGCTGTCAGGGTAATCGTTAATGCTATGAATTTGACTTCAAGTCAGTCTAATGTACATTGCCGGGTCCTTCAACAAAACCGCTGCCCGGATCACTTGCCGGATCGGTTCCGGCATTCGGGTCAGGGATGATTCCAGGATCGACAGTACCGGTCGTCGCCTCCGGTGTCGGTAGTGGCTCTGCCGTGGCAGCCGCAGGCGGCGGTGTCATCTCAGGCGGGGTTGTGGCTGCTCCGCTGCCGTTATCCCCTCCTTGACCATTGCCGTTATTACCTGGACCGTGATTGCCTGGACCATTATTACCTGATCCGTTATTCCCAGGTCCATTGTCAGGCGGATTGCCGCCGTTCTCTCCATTTCCGGAATCGCCGCCGTTATCGGGGTTATCCGTAGGCAGATTCGGGTCAGGCGTCATCTCTGGCTCAGGGGTCTGAAGCTCATCCTGAACGGACACCGTTATAGTCTCAGAAGGCTCGCTCTCCTGATCTAGTTCCTGATAATATGCAGTAACATAATATTCGTAAGACAGTCCCGGCATCGCACTGATGTCCCCGATATTCGAGGCCATGGTGTTCATGAGCGGGGTGAAGTCTGCTTCAGACGTCTCGCGGCGGTAAATACGGTATTCTACACCGCTGGCCGCAGCAGGATTCCAGCTCATATTGACCGTCATCGTGGATGGATCATACGCAGCCTGGAAGCCCGTTACCGCCGATACCGCTTCAGGCGTCGGCGTAGCCTCTACCTCTACAGCAGCGCCCTTCGGTACCGGGAACTGCTTGGCAGGCACACCTTCGAGCGCCTTCTCCATGACCTTGCCCCAGAAGGCAGCGGCCAGCGGACTGCTGTTCTTCAGCAGATGGGTCTTGCTCGGCTTGTCGTAGCCCATCCATACCGCTGCCGTCCATTCCGGCGTATAGCCGACGAACCAGACATCACGGTTCGAGCTGATGCCCTTATATCCGCTTTGTGTTGTACCAGTCTTACCGGCTACCGGACGGTTAATTTTTGCTTTTTTACCTGTACCGTCCTGTACAACACGCTGCATCATCTCTGTCATCTGATAGGCCGTCTGTTCACTCATCACACGGTCTGCCTTGGTGTTCGCCTTGTAGACGGTCTTGTCATCAGCGTCAGCTATAGACTTGATGGAGTATGCCTCCCGCAGTTCTCCGCCATTGGCGAACGCACTGTAGGCCTGGGCCATCTCCATCGTGTTCGTTCCCTCACTCATCCCGCCGAGGGCGAGCGACAGGTTCTTGTCTTCATCCTTCAGGTTGATCCCCAGCTTCTTGGCGAACTGGAAGCCGGTATTTACACCGATCTCATTCAGCAGCCAGACCGCCGGAATATTCTCCGACTTCGTCAGCGCATCGCCCATGCTGATCGACTTCGAGTACCCGTGCAGATTGTTCGGACAATATTTGCCGAAGCACTGCTTCTCATTGCTCAGCATGGAATCATTCGTGAATTTGCCGGATTCCAGTGCCGGTGCATAGGATACCAGGGGCTTGAAGGCAGAACCCGGTGAGCGGCGGCTGCCGTCGATCCGGCTGTAGCCTTTTTTCTCATAATTACGTCCGCCCATCAAGGCTACAACGCTGCCATTCTCCTGATTCACAATGGTCATTGAGCCCTGAACCAGCTCATCGTCCACACTTTTCTCGAAGTTATCACTGTCGGCAAAAGCATCCTCGATCGTCTCCTGGGCATGCTTATCCATGGTTGTATAAATCTTATACCCGCCGATATTGAGATCATCCTCGGTCAGCCCGAATTTGTCCTCAGCCTCACCAATCGCATAATCAATGAATGCCTGGTAACGCTGCTTCTTCTCAGGCGGCTTGTAGTTGTAATCCACGGCCTTCGCTTCGTCCATCTGCTCCTTGGTAATCAGCTTCTGCTCATACATGAGTTGAAGCACTACGCCCCGGCGTTCCTTCGACAGCTCAGGGTTACGCAACGGATTATAGCGGGACGGCCCTTTGGGCATTGCAGCCAGAGTGGCTATTTCCCAAAGCTCAAGTTTATTCAGATCGCTTTCCCCGAAATAACGGATGGAAGCGGCCTTAATCCCATAAGTGGTTCCGCCGAACGGAATCCGGTTCAAATACATCGTGATAATACTCTCTTTGGATTCTTGCTTCTCCAGTGCAACGGCAATCGACACCTCGGTCGCCTTACGGAAGAAGGTCTTGTCGCGGTTCAGAAAGATGTTCTTCGCCAGTTGCTGGGTAATTGTACTCCCGCCTTCTACCATACTGCGGGCCGCAATATCCTTAACGGCCGCGCGTCCGATGGACCAGAGATCCACCCCGTTATGCTCGAAGAACCGTTTATCCTCGGTGGCTACGAATGCTTTAACCAGCATCTGGGGAAGATCCTCATATTCCACCGGATCGCTTTTCTCCAATGACAGCTCTCCGATCAGGTTCCGGTTCCGGTCAAAAATCTGTGTCGGCGGATTGATCGTCAGCTTGTCCCTGTTCTCATCCAGCAGCTTCTGCCCGTTCAGCATGATGAACAAATAACCGCCCAGCGCACAAAAAATAGCTAGCGCAACTGAAAAAAACAAACTCCACAGCACACGCTTTTTGGTTAAGAATCTTTTCTTTTTTTTCTTCGGCTTCCCTTGGGAGCTTGGCGGCTGACTTCCTCTGTTTCTGTTACCGCCGCTCCGGGTTAACTGGTCTCTGGACATGCTGCCTCCTGACTCCCTTAACGGAAAAAACGTAAATGATGTTCACGAATGAAAAGAACAACCTTCTCAGGTTGCTCTCTCGCACTCTCTATTCAAACGATTTATAAACAAAAAGGTTTCGCTTCAAGACGGTAAAATCTTAATTCTCGCTGTTATTGTCCTGCATCAGTGATACGCTTCGCTGCGGCGTAAATGTGGAGATCGCATGCTTGTACACCATCTGCTGGCGCCCGTCACTGTCGATGACAATGGTGAAGTTGTCGAACGCTTTGATAATTCCCCGGATTTGAAAGCCGTTGGTCAAATATACTGTAGCAGGGATATTCTCTTTGCGCAGCTGGTTCAAGAACGTATCTTGAATATTAATGGACTTGTTCATATGACGTACCCCCAATGGTTCAATTAGATTGTTCAGAAGTATATTCAAGACCTGTGAGAAACTTTCCTGCTATTATACCATTTAATTTTGCAAAATTCTCAGAAAAGTTTTGGCTCTCCAGAACGTCAATCCACTGAATCTCCTTCATGTGGCGAAACCATGACAACTGCCGCTTGGCAAACCGGCGGGTATCACGCTTCAGCAGCACCACGGCTTCCGCAAGCGTCATCTCCCCCTCCAGGTAGGCGGCAATTTCCTTGTAGCCCAGACCCTGCATAGACACAAGACTCCTGCCGTAGCCTTGATCCAGCAGCCGCTGCACCTCAGGCACGAGGCCCTCCGCCAGCATCTGATCGATTCGCTCTTCAATACGTTTATATAGTATTTTCCGGTCCATTGTCAAACCGATCAGGCATAATTCATAGGGAGACTCCTTGTTCTGGCCGGCCAGCGAGTCGGATAACGGGACGTTCGTCTGGTGAAAAATCTCCAGCGCGCGGATGATCCGCCTGCGGTCATTGGGATGCAGCCGCTCCGCACTGGCCGGGTCTACCGCTGCCAGACGGGCATGCAGGGCATCAGCCCCATGCTCCTCGGCGTAGGCCTCCTGCTGCTCGCGGAAAGCCTCGTCAGCCACCGCTTCGGAGAAGCGGAAGCCGTAGCATAACGACTCAATATACAGTCCAGTACCGCCCACAATAAAAGGCAGCTTGCCCCTCGCGCTGATCTCCTCAATGAGCCGTGCTCCCTGCTCCTGGAATTCAGCCGTGGAATAGGCATCCTGCGGATCATGAATATCAATCAGATGATGGGGAATGCCCTTCATCTCGGCAGGCGTGATCTTGGCCGTACCGATATCCATCCCGCGGTAGACCTGCATCGAATCCCCGGAGATGATCTCGGCTCCGTGAGCCTCGGCCAGCTCCAGACTCAGTCTGGTCTTGCCGACCGCTGTCGGACCCAGCAGTACAAGCACTTTGCGTTTCTTCTTAGTTGTCAATGGTAATCACCCCGTACGATGTTTTGGCATTGGCCCGCAGCAGCTCCTTGAAGCCCAGCCGGGTGAACTCTCCGCTCAGCGCCTTCTCCTTCAGCAGCACCGTCTTGCGCGCAACCCTGGTTGCCTCAGCCACGCTATCAGCTGACAATGCAGCAGGATTCGCGAATTGCCGCAGCGGCGAGATCGCCGCCGAATCCGTCAGCGGCACCCGGAACATCGGGTCGAAGTATACGATGTCGATGCTCTTGTCGGGCTGGGCCCGCAAATATTCCAGATGGTCCCCGTGCTGCACATCAATACGGCGCAGCGCCTCGTTCACCTTCAGCTGGCCGGACACATACCCGCTCATCCCTTCCAGCAGGAGAGCATACAACGGCAGCGAGCTCTCCAGTGCCGTCACCTTGGAGGTCTCCCCTCCGGTGACTGCGAACAGCAGCGAATCCGCTCCGAGTCCGGCCGTGCAGTCCAGCACGCTGTCGCCGGGGAGCATGCCTGCGGCATCGATCATAGGGTCCGGCTCGCCTCTTAAGATTCTTTTGGCGCGGACAAACCCCATGCTGGGATGGAATTCCATCGGCGGCATTCCCGGCGTAATCAGCCGGACGGCCTCCTGCAGAACCACCAGAATCTGTTCGTCCCCGTAATGCTCCACCAGCTTGCCCATTGAGAATTTCGCTCTCGGAGCATAGGCGCAGCCTGTGCGGTCCGCAAGCTCCCGGGCCCGGGCCACCACTTGCGGTATCGGGTCAAAGCCCGTCGTTATAATCATGTTGCCTCCGTTCTGCACTCTATAAATGTACAATATAGCCACTACATAACGCGCTTAAACAGCTTCTCCAGATCATAGGCCGAGAACGACACAACGATCGGGCGTCCATGCGGGCAGGTATAAGGCTGGCGGCAGGCCGCGAGCCGGGTGAGCAGCGATTCCACTTCCAGCTCTGTAAGCTTCTGGTTGGCTTTGATCGAAGCCTTGCAGGAGCAGAGAATGGAGGATTTCTCGCGCAGCTTGGCGAGGTCAATCGACCGTTCGCTCAGCACCCACTCGGCCATCTCTTCAATTACCGCCTTTTCGTCCCCTTCCGGGAACCAGTACGGCAGAGAACGGACCAGGAAGGTCTGTCCGCCAAAATGCTCAAGCACAACCCCCGCCTGCTCGAACCAGTGCAGCCGTTCGCTAAGCTGCCTGCTTTCCGAAGGCGTAAACTCCAGCGTAATCGGCAGCAAGAGCTCCTGTGAGGCATCTTCAGGCTTGCCGAATTTCTCATAATAAAATTCATAATTCACCCGCTCATGTGCAGCGTGCTGGTCAATCAAATACAGCCCGCTGTCATTCTGGGCGATAATATAGGTTCCGTGATGCTGGCCGATATAATTCAGCTCGGGAAACTGTGGAAGACCGGAGCCGGTCTGCTCCGCAGGTGCGTATAGCTCCCCGGCCGCCTGCGGCTGCCCCCGGCCAGCCATAGCTGCCTGTGGGCGGTAGCTGTCGCGGGGGCCGGAGGACGGCTGGCGGTATGAACCCTGAGTGGCGTTCCCGCCGCTGTATGCAGCGGCCGTCTCTCTGGCCTGCTGCTCCTGTGCATTGCTGCCGCTATAAGGCTGGGTATTCCCGGATGCTTGGGCAGCAGCATAAGATCCTCCAGCGGCAGGGCCGGTTAATGGACCAGCGCTGCCAGAGAACGGAGCGCCGCCCCCTCCGCTGGAAGGCAGCTGGTTGCCCGCTGCGACGCCAGCATCCCCAGGCATTCCCTGGCCGTAGCTGCGCGGATCTGCTGACTTGTCCGCACCGCCCGCTTCCGTGCCTTGCTGAATACTGCCCGGAGCTGCGCCTTTGGAGAAGGCGAATTGCTCCTGAATGAAGGAGCTGCTGTTCTTGCCGCCGATGATCTCCTTGGTGGGGCGCGGAATCAGGCTCTGGCCCATCAGCAGCGAGCGGAGCTGCTGCTCTATGAACCCGTACAGCTCGGGTTCCTTGCTGAAGCGTACTTCAAGCTTGGCCGGATGCACGTTGACATCCACCAGCGACGGGTGCATCTCCAGCTTCAGGATCAGCAGCGGATAACGGTTAATCGGCAGCAGCGTATGGTAAGCGCGCATGATGGCCGCGTTCAGCCCGTTGCTGCGGATGTAACGTCCCCCGACCAGCGTCGTCACCGCATTGCGGTTCGAGCGTGTCCACTCGGGACGGCTGATATAGCCGGAGATCCGGAAGTCCGGATCTTCCGCCGACACCGGGAGCATAGCCTTGGCGGCTGAGGTGCCATACACAGCGGCAATTACCTGCAGCAGGTCTCCATTGCCCAACGTATGCAGCAATTGATTGCTGTTATGTTGCAGGGTGAAGGAGATATCCGGATGGGCCAAGGCCATCCGGTACATGGCATCCGAGATATGGCCCAGCTCGGTCTGGATGCTCTTCATATACTTCAGGCGTGCAGGCGTATTATAGAATAACTCCCGCACGGTGAGGTCGCTGCCCTTGCCTGAAGCTGCATCTTCATTACGGATGAGCCTTCCGCCCTCGATGTCCAGCACCCGCCCTTTACCATCGTCTCCGCTTGCGGTCAGCAGTGTCAGCTTCGATACCGCCGCGATACTCGCCAGCGCTTCTCCCCGGAAGCCGAGGCTTGTGATCAGGAAGAGATCACGGCCGCTGGCAATTTTGCTCGTGGCATGGCGGTAGAAGGCGGTCTCGCAATCCTCCGGCTCGATCCCCGAGCCGTTATCCTTCACCCGGATGCTCTGCAGTCCCCCCTCTTCCACAGAGACTTCAATGCGGGTGCTTCCCGCATCGATTGCATTCTCGACCAGCTCCTTCACTACAGAAGCAGGACGCTCGACTACCTCCCCGGCAGCAATCTGGTTGGCAATATGCTCATCCAGCACATGAATTTTAGCCATATTCGTTCACCCCGCATTGATTTATTGTATAGATCATATTGAACATTAACGGACTGTAAAAACCTTATTTGAACAAGTAGAAATGGCTTTGCCGTCCTTAAAGGACGGTACCGTTTCAGGAACAAAATCACCCTAACGGATGAATAAGATTACCTTCACGCGAGCACAATGTATGCTGTTTTTCACATACATTCAGGCTGTGTGCCTGCTTGCGAGTATAACGTATGCTGTTTTTCACATACATTTGGTCCTTATTCCACTGAACTACAGCTCCCTTGCCTTCAGCTTCAGCTCATTCAGCAGGCCCATCGCCTGCAGCGGGGTCATGTTCATCAGATCCGCGCCTTGCACGGCGTTGATTAACTCTTTGAGCAGCGGATTGTCTTTGACAGCAGGCATCACTGCTGCTCCCTTGCGGTTCTTGCGCGGCTCTTCCTCGCCAAAAATAGACAGCTGCACCACTTCATTGTCCTCTTCCTCTATAGAAGAAGCAAGGGATACGGCAGCCTCCCGCTGTCCGGCAGCCATAGAAGCTGCTGCTTCGGAATACGGGTCCGAATGTGCTAGAGCTTGTGTGGTACGTTCAGACGAATAGGACTGGCTGCCTGCGGCAGCTCCTTCTCCGGCATCCGGCGTCTGCGTTGTGGTAGCCTGATTCTCCTGTATAACCGTTCCGCTCCCGCTCCGGTCACTGTAACCCGTGCCGTAATTCAGCGCTGCGGCGCCTGGCGGAGAAGCCTGCTCAATGCTCTGGAGCAGCCCGTAGGCCCGGTCAATAATCCCTTCGGGCAATCCGGCCAGCCTTGCACAATAGATCCCGTAGCTGCTGTCCGCAGCTCCCGGCACAAGCTTGCGGAGGAAGTTCACCTTGTCGCCGCTCTCCTGGACCGCCATCGAATAATTCCGCAGACCGCTAAGGCTCTGCTCCAAATGGGCCAGTTCATGGAAATGTGTGGATACCAGTGCCTTGCAGGCAATGGTATCATGCACATATTCGATCACCGCCTGGGCAATCGCCATCCCCTCACTGGTCGAGGTCCCCCGGCCCAGCTCGTCGATGATGATCAGGCTGCGGGCGGTCGCTTTCTCGGTCATGACCTGAATGTCAGCCATCTCGACCATGAACGTACTCTGGCCGCCGATCAGGTCATCCGCTGCACCGATCCGCGTGAAGATGCGGTCGATCAGTGCTACCTCGGCGCTGGCTGCAGGCACGAAGCAGCCAATCTGGGCCATGATGCAGATGAGCGCCACCTGGCGCATATACGTGCTTTTGCCGGCCATGTTCGGCCCTGTAATCAGCAGGATATTGCCTTCGTCCTTGCTGAGTGTGCTGCCGTTGGCAATAAACGCCGAATCCTTCAGCACCGCCTCCACGACCGGATGGCGTCCACCTTCAACCCGCAGATCATAGCTGTCGGACAGCTTCGGCTTCACGAACCGGTGCTCCGCGCTGACCGCGGCGAGGCACTGATACACATCAATCTCCGCCACCTTCTCGGCCAGCGCCTGCAGGCGCGGAACCTGGCTGCTGATCCGCTCGCGCAGCTCGGTGAACAGACTATATTCCAGATCTGTCATCTTATCCTGGGCTTCCAGGATCAGGGCTTCCTTCTCCTTCAGCTCAGGAGTGACATAACGCTCGGCATTGGCCAGTGTCTGCTTGCGCTCATAACGGCCTTCCGGCAGCGAGGACAGATTGGAGCGGGTAATTTCTATATAGTAACCGAAAATTTTGTTATAGCCGATCTTGAGGGATTTGATCCCTGTCACCTGACGTTCCTTCGCTTCAAGCTCGGCAATCCAGCGCTTGCCGCTGCTGCTGGCTTCCCGTAGCTCGTCCAGACGCTCATGGTAGCCCGCGCGGATGATTCCGCCGTCACGCACGGACACCGGCGCATCCTCCACAATCGCCCGTTCAATATCCTCACGAAGCTCCGCGCATTCATCCATAGACGCGCCGATCTCCCTTAAGGTAGAGGAGCCGGAGGTCAGGCACATCTCCTTCAGCGCAGGAATCTGGGTCAGGGACAGTCTGAGTGCGTTCATATCGCGCCCGTTCGCGCTGCCGAAGGCAATCCGCCCGACCAGCCGTTCCAGATCGTAGATCTCCTTCAGCGCCCCGCGCAGATCCTCGCGGACGATGAATTGGTTATACAGATAGTCGACGGCTTCCAGACGGCGCTCAATCGGCGCGCGCTGCAAGAGCGGCTTATCAATCCGGCGGCGCAGCAGGCGTCCGCCCATCGAGGTCTCGGTGCGGTCCAGGAGCCAGAGCAGCGAGCCTTTTTTGGAGCGTTCCCTCACAGTCTCGGTCAGCTCCAGATTCCGCCGGGTGAACGGATCGAGAATCATATAATTCCCCGGCTCGTAAGGCGAGATCTGGGTAAGCTGTCCCAGTGAACGCCGCTGGGTCTCGCTGAAATAGGAGATCAGCAGCGCCAGCACACGGCCGCGCTCCTTCTCCAGCCGGACCCAGGCCGCTTCGCCGAACTGCCGGCGGGCCAGCGCTTCCTCCTGCTTGTCCCACGGCGTATAGACCACAGGCTTGGCCAGCAGGGAAGCTTCACTGCGCAGCTCCTCCAGCAGGGCTGAATCCCCGATAATCTCCGCAGGCTCGTAGATGCCAATCTCATCGCGCAGCCACTCAGTGCTTGAGAGAACCGATGTGACATACAGCTCACCTGTCGTCAAATCGCAGGCGGCCAGCGCCATCATCCCGTCCTCCTCTGTTACGCAGACGAGGTAGTTGTTGCTTTTGTCCGAAATAATCTTGCCGTCCATCACCGTACCCGGTGTTACGACCCGGACGATATCACGGCGGACCATCCCTTTAGTCACCGCAGGATCATCCAGCTGCTCGCAGATCGCGACCTTGTAGCCCTTCTCGATCAGTCGCTGTATGTACCCCTCGGCGGCATGATACGGCACTCCGCACATTGGAATTTTCTCGCCCACTCCGCCGTCGCGGCCTGTTAATGTAATCTCAAGCTCTTTGGATGCCAAGAGGGCATCCTCGAAGAACATTTCATAGAAATCGCCCAGACGAAAGAAAAGGAAAGCGTCTTTAGCCCCCTCCTTAACTTTGAGATACTGCTGAATCATCGGCGTATAATTTGCCATCGTCTACCTCCATACCTACTTCATACTGTTCTCTATTATAGCAGAAACTCCGCTCCCCGGGTTACCCCCGGCACGCCCGCAGCGTGTGCTAAAAGTTGGTCGGGGTGTTCTGGGGGATGGGGACGGGTTGGCGCGTGGGGGATTAGGGGTTAGTGAGAAGGAGTGTCAAGTGTGCGTGTGGGAGATGTATGGGTCTGGGGTGGGAGGAATGTGGAGATGTTGGGGCGGGTGTAAGGGCGGGTTGAGGCGGGATGCTGGGGCGGGGGGAGGG
>NZ_ASPX01000026.1:0-35890 GCF_000517965.1 Paenibacillus sp. FSL R7-277 | reverse complement strand
CACCCAACCATCCAGCCCCAAGCCCCCCGCCCATAGCCGCCCCCGCTCCAAGCGGCTGGCAGTCCAGCACGGCCAGATTGAAAATAAGCACGCGGTAATGCTGTCTGTAGCTTGCGGGGTCTTGTCCATCCGAGTGGTTTTGGGTGTCTCTTGTATCTTGCCGCCGCGACCCTCTGCCGATAGAAATGGAGTCAGCCTCAATCCCGCAGCGCCGGAGCCTGCGTTCGATCTGCTCCGGCGCAAGCTGCCGGAATACGTTCAGCCCTTCATTCATGTCTAATGCCCTCCGCCCATACGAAATTCCTCAGGGCCGTATCCCCTCGCGCACCGTCCGGTTGCCGGACAATACCCTTTGAGCGATAAGCCGCTGAGGAAACCAGACCCCCAAATTATCAAATGGAAATAGCACAAGCATCCTTACAAAGACCCTGTCGCACTATACTTGAACATTCGAACGCTGCCCTGTTTAATATTCCTGATGAATGACGCTTCTCCAGCTCCAGCATCCCCCTCCGCTTCAGTTCACCTTGAAGGATACTCAACAGCATGAAGCCTACACCCTTACCATCCAAAAAAAAATTGCATTTTTAAAAAAAAGAGGGCATTCGCCCTCTACGCCGCTGCCCTCTCATCATATAATGGATCATAACCCACACAGTACTTCAGGCAGCGGCGTATTCCTTCCTACAACTCATCATCCAGAGCGTCAGGGTCCAAATCATCGTAATCATAATTCTCGCCTTCAAAATCATAATCCTTGTCTTCCAGATCATCGGCCTGATCACTGACAAACACGCGGAGCTTGGTCTCAGCCACCAGTTCCGCATCGAACTCGCGTTCCACCCGCAGTGTCACACTGCCTCCGCCCGGCGATACCCCGGCTTCCACACAATTGGGTTCCTGCGTTGCCTCCGCAGAGACCTGTGCCGTGGAAGCACGGTGTCTCGGGTCGAGGTACGACAATGGAATAAGCTCCACATAGGAGACCGTTTCCTTGGCAACCTCGGTCTGCTTGTTTTTGTCGTACGAATACCAGATGTTCACATCATAGGTACCGATTACTTCGATTCCGTTCCCGGCGGCAACCGCTTCGTACTGGTGGTTAATGATCCAAGCCCCCAGAATACTAGTCGGATGATGTGGCGGAGTCACGGTATGGGTTGCTGTAGAGAACTTACGACCTTTGCCGCAAATTGCCTTCGTAATGATCTCCCTTGTTTGACGTTTATGGCTTAATGACATCTTTGAACCTCCTCCATACAATCATTCACTATCAAGTGTATGCACGTTCTGGGCATTTGTTGATTGTTAGAGTAGAAATAAATTTGGGTAAGCCCTCAGATGCCGTAACTGAAGCCCTTTGCTTCATTTTATTGCCGGATTTAGTCCATTATGAGTCTCCTGAAGCGAAAAAAAACAAAAGTAGCGGCTCCCCAAACCGGGAAAACCGCTACTTTTTGTTGTGCCAACATTTTAAGCCGGGAAGGGCAGAGGCCCCCTGCTAGGAAAGTACACGTACGATGCCAAGCTGCCGGTGGCGGCTGAGATCGATGAAGTCCTCACCGATGTTCACCAGCGGACGCAGCGGGTCGTGGGCCAGAATCATAATGATTTTGCCGATCTGCCCGTCCGTCAGGAGCACCTCATTGCCGATCATCGACTGCATTAGCTTATTAATGAACACACTGCAGATATACGGGTCCAGCTTGCCGTAGACGTTCTCGTCCATCTGCTTAAGCACCTCATACAGCGGCGCGGCTGTTCGATAGAACCGGTCTGAAGTCATCGCGTGGAAAATATCCGCCACCGCCACGATTTTGCTGAAATCCGTAATCCGGTGGCCCAGCACGCCGAAGGGGTAGCCGCTGCCGTCCATACGTTCATGGTGCTGCAGCGCCACAAGCGCCTGCATATGATTGGTGCCCACCGTATCGCGGATCATCTCATAGCCATAGGTGGTGTGCTTTTTCATCAGGGCATATTCATCCTCACTCAGCGGACCCGGCTTAGTAAGGATCTCGGCCGGGATCATAATTTTGCCGATATCATGAAGCGTCGCAGCAATCGTCAGCATGCTCAGCTCGTCCGGCTTCAGCTTCAGCCATTTGCCAAGCAGCGTAGAGATGATGCCCACCGCCACATTATGCCTGTATGTATAGTCATCCTTAGTCTGCAGCGCAGACAATATTCCAAAGAAATCATTCTTCTCGCTCACCTGCTGGATGAACGGGATCACTTCATTCCTGAGCTCAATCATCGGCAGACGCTTCGTCTTCGTATAGCGCAGCTGCTCAAAAATACTCTCCATCGCCGCCGTACAATCATCCACAGCCAGCTGATAGAATGCAGCGCTGTCGACCTGGACCACATCCTGCGGCTCCAGAACGATCTTGTGCTGCGTAATCAGGCGGATATGCTCTCCGGTGAGCAGGGTCAATGCCGGCAAGACAAATACACCGCTATGATTAAAAAGGTTCGCTACCAGCTGTTTGCCGATATATTGATCATTGCTGTTATTCATATTCCTCACCTGCCAGACCAAGATTCTTGGGTTTTGGACATAACTTAATAGACAAGCTCACTTTGGGTGCTTATGTTTCTTATCGTTATTTTACACCGGAATGTGAATACCTGACACCTAAATTACATGGATTTGCTTACGCTTTGCCCTTCGCAGGCTGCTTATCCTTCGCCGGACGCAGCTCCACCGGGCTCTTATAGCGCTTGGCAATCTTAAGATACAGCGCAAGCTCGCGGCATAATTGCAGAATCGCTGAGCGGATCTCGAATTCCTCACGCGAATCCGGCAGCTCCATCTCCTGGAACTCCTGCTGCAGCTCCTCAAGCAGCCGCTCGGTCCGGCCGGTATATTCCTCAGCCAGCACATCACCGCTAAGCTGGTCGAACAGCTCGGCCACCATATCTCCATGCGGCAGCTGCCGGTACACCTGCGAGAGCAGCTGCATCATATTCTGGATGGACTCCAGCTGCTCCTTGCGCATATAGAAGTACACATTCCAGGCTTCATCCGGGTGGATTACATGATTCTCCATTTCCCTGGATGCCGCGCTCAGCCCCTTCTCCACAGCTTCCCCTGCCCCGATCAGCTCTTTCCCGTCCCAGATATAACCGGGATCACGGAGCGTTCTGGCCATTTGCCGGAAGATGACCGAGAAGTAGCCGTCCACCTCTTTGCGGATGCCCGCAATGATCCCGCCGGTCTGCGGCATATAGATGAAGTTCACAAGTCCGGCCGAGCCGAGGCCGATAATCAGCAGCTCCACCTGCTGCAGCAGGATATGAACCGTGATATCAGCTTGTCCAAACACGCGGAACACAATTACCGAGCTGGTGACGATCCCTTCCTTGAATCCGGCTTTGACAATCAGCGGGAAGCCGAACAATACATACAGTCCTAGTACCCAATAATGAAAGCCCAGGGCCCAGAACAGGATACAGCCCAAAAAGAGTCCCACCAATGAGGCGAAGAAGCGCGCCGAAATCGTGCGTAGACTCCTTTTGCGGGTCGTTTCCACCCCGAGAATGGCCAGCAGTCCCGCGCTTTGCGCATTAGGGATACCAGCGGCGGCTGCCAGCAGAATAGACAGCAAAGTTGCAGCCGCCGTTTTAATAATACGAAATCCCATGTGAATATCTCTCCTACACCGTTAAGCTTCATCATTCAAATAAAGATATAGTCATGGTACAAGATTTTGCCAAGAGACACAATATGACATGGTTCTTACCGTCTCGACAGCAGCAGCTTCTCCACATACACCACCAGTTGGTACATAGCCGTAGCCACAGCCGCAATAATGAGCAGACTCGACATGACCAGGGTGAAGTTGAACACCTGAAAGCCGTAGATGATCAGATACCCCAGCCCCGATTTCGCAACCAGAAATTCACCGACAATAACCCCGACCCAGGACATGCCGACATTCACCTTAAGGGTGGAGACCACCGCCGGGAATGAAGCCGGAAGAATGACTTTGCAGAACTCCTGGCTTTTGGAGGCACCGAAGGAGCGGACCACCTTGACCAGATTCGGGTCCACGCTGCAAAAACTGTTGTACACTACCAGAGTCGTGATAATCACGGTAATCGATAAGGTGGTAATGACAATGGCGGTGAAGCCTGCCCCGAACATGACAATGAAGATCGGGCCCAGCGCCACCTTCGGCATACTGTTGAATACGACCATATAAGGGTCCAGCACGGCGGACAGAAAAGGTGACCACCAGATGACGACAGCCAGCAGCGTCCCGATTAGGGTACCCAGAATGAAGCCCACTGCGGTCTCGCCCACGGTCATTCCCAAATGCGGCCACAGACTCCCGCTGACCATGTCGTCCCAGATCTGCCCGAACACCTTCGTCGGATAGCTGAACAACAGCTCATCGATCCAGCCCATTCTGGCCCCGGCTTCCCAGAGCACGAAGAACACCAGCAGCAGGCTGCTCCGGACCATAAGCACCTGACTCTTGCGGCGCAGCTTCTTCTTCCTGTAATCCGCATGCTTCTGTTCCAGCCACTGCGCACGGGAGGCCGTCTCACGGGGCTGCGCTTCTGTATTCACATTTCTTCCCTCCCTGCCAGCTCCATTTCCTTCCATACCTCGTGAAAAAGCTCCGCGAAGCCCGGCAGGTCCCGCGCATACAGCGGCGGGGTGCGGCGAATCGCTTCCGGAATCTCGAAAATCCTGCGGATTCTGCCCGGATTCGGCTGGAGCAGAATGACCCGGCTGCTGACCGCAATCGCTTCAGACAGGTCATGCGTAACCAGAATCGCCGTGGTTCCCCGGCGCATCAGCGTCTCCGAGACCAGATCCTCCAGCTGCAGCTTAATCTGGTAGTCCAGCGCCGAGAACGGCTCATCGAGCAGCAGCAGACCGGGGTCGGTAGCCAGTGTCCGCACAAGGGCGACACGCTGGCGCATCCCTCCCGAGAGCTGTGCCGGATAAGCCTGCTCCTTGCCCTCCAGCCCCATATCGGCCAGCAGCTGCAGCGATTTGGCGCGCGAGCTTCCGGTGAGCCTTCCGGTCAGCTCCAGCCCGAGCAGCGCGTTATCCTCAATCGTCCTCCAGGGGAAGAGATAGTCCTGCTGGAGCATATAGCCGACCTCCGGCGAAGGTCCCGCGGTCTTACGTCCGCTGAGCAGCACCTCACCGCGTGAAGGCTGCAGCAGCCCGGCGATGATCGACAGAATTGTCGTTTTGCCGCAGCCGCTCGGTCCGACCAGGCTGACGAACTCGCCTTGGCTGACGCTGAGATTCAGATCCTCTATAGCAAGCGAAGCCTCGCGGTCTCCCAGGTAGGCGTGCGTGACTTCCTTCAACTCGACTACTGGAAGCATAGTGGTCGGCCTCCTCACTCCTTAATGGTGCTCTCTGCCCGCTCTGCAAAGCTGTTATTAACAATCTTAGCGGCTGGAATCCGTTCCTTCAGCTCACCGGCATGGTCAATGACATCCAGCAGATTATTCCATTCCTTCTCATCAATTACCGGATTCACCGCATAGGTATCCTGTTCCTTATAACGGCTGATGGCAGAGACCACAATGCCCCGGTCAATCTTGTCAAAATACGGCATTACCGCGTCAGCAATCTCCTCAGGACTATGAGCCTTCACCCATAACTGAGCACGCTGGACCGCATTGGTGAATTTCTGCACCGTGTCCTGATTCTTAGTAATGTAGCTCTGCTTGGACATGAATACCGTATACGGCAGATAACCGCTCTCTACCCCGAAGGAAGCGACCACCTGACCCCGGCCTTCACTCTCGAAGATCGATGCCTGAGGCTCGAACAGCTGCACATAATCTCCAGTCCCGGAAGCAAATGCACCGGCAATATTGGCAAAATCAATGTTCTGGATCAGTGTCAGATCCTTCCCCGCATCAATCCCCTTGTTCAGCAGTGTGAATGCGCCCGCCATCTGCGGCATGCCCCCTTGCCGTTGCCCAAGGAAGGTCGACCCCTTCACTTTGTCCCATGTAAAATGGCTGTCCGGTGTACGCGCGAACAAGAAGGTTCCATCCCGCTGCGTGAGCTGCGCAAAATTAATTACAGGATCATCCGCCCCCTGCTGGTACACGTAAATAGAGGTCTCCGAACCGACCAGCGCCACATCGATTGCCCCTGAGAGCAGGGCCGTCATGGTTTTATCTCCGCCAGGTATCGTCTGCAGCTCCACATCCAGCCCTTCATCCTTGAAAAAGCCCTGCGATAAGGCCACATATTCAGGCGCATAGAACACGGAACGGGTAACTTCGCCGATCTTCACCTTGACATCACCGGTTTTACTGCCGCAGCCTGCAAGAACAGAGCCGAGCACAAGCATCAACAAGAACGGCAATGACAGTCTTTTGAACCCTTTCATCCTCTCCACTCCTTTCCTCCCGGGTCTTTCGCCCTTGCTCTATGCATATGCGGGAGTCTATGGAAAGGTTAAAGCGCAATATATGAAGCGCTTACTTTATATTAGGTTCGTCAACCCCGCCCACTCTATGAATGATCGCAGCGCCGTATTCACGCTGTACCGGACCAGCGAGCCAGACCCGTCTGAATTGGGCGGTGCTTCCGCCGGGGTTATTTTGCAAGAACAATCTTAATAGAGCAGCCATTCCCCAAAAGCATGACACAGCTCCGCCCGGGTCAGCGGGAACGCAATGATATAACCGTCATCCTGCTCACTGCTGCTGCGCAGAACCCATCCGCCCGAAGAAGCTTCAATGTAAGAAATCTGCTGCAGGGTCCAGCCTTCCCCATTCTTCGCACATAACCGTAGTTCACCGGAAGCTGTCCGGTTCTTAAGCACTTTAGCCAATTCAGCGGAGCTGTCAGGATCACCTGTCTCCGCTTCCAGTGAAGCCGCCAGCACACACAACGTCCATGTTCCGGCCTTCTCATGAATCTCCTCATAACTCCGTCTGGACAGGAATACCGCAGGAGCGGACGGTTTCCGGGACTGCGCACGCTCGAAGCAATTGAACAGGTAATAGCAGGCGCGCTTCATCTCTGCCGGCTCTTTCAGCTCGCATCTGAAATCTTCCTCTTCCGTTAACCCTGTCAGGAGGATCTTATCCTTATGTACTTGCAGGCATACGTCCTGCGCATATTCACGCTCATTAAATTTCATTCTGCAGATCCGCTTGGAGCCGGAGGCTGTGCGCAGGAGCTCTGCCACCACTCTACGCCGGGTCTCACCCGGGAACAGATACTGTGCCAGACAGATACAATCTTGCTTATTCACATTCTTTATCCCTTCCTCTGTAGCATACATGTAAGTATTAATGTAAATGAGTGGCTTTCAAAAAAACTGCAAAACTATAAAACTTGCAATCTTTATGTTATCATAAGCTAATTTTAAGGTAAAATTAAGAAACACAGGGTAAGATCAATACCATGAAATACTTTTAGCGAGGTGGTTTTCAAAATGAGAATGCTCATCACTTTTCAAAACAAGCTTGTCCCTGTATATTTCACAACAGAAAACAAACAGCCGACCCAAAAAGTACTTCGACTGCTCAACAGTACGCTTGAACTCAAAATTCAAAAAGGCAAAAACGCCCTGCAGACCTGTTTGAATTCCCTGATCAGTATCGAAATTAAAGGCTCAGAAGCTATATTGCACAGTTACAGTGAAAATGATTCATTGGCCTTATCCCTCTATTAAACAGAGGGATATTTTTTTGCCGGTATACATATAAAGTTAAACAACTTAAAAAAGCACATGCCTGCAAGTGAGGGATGCGCTTAGTCTATCGGTTACAAGGGCTTAGGAGTCAACATTATACCATCAGTCAGCCAATCCGGAGGTTCCGGTTCTCCTCTTTCTCCGCCTTTTTAATTCGCAATTTGAACAACTTCACCAGGTTACGCCGGGTATGCTCTTCGTGACAGCTGTCCAGCTTCTTCAGGATGAAACGGTCGATGGACATGTCAATCGCTCCTTTAAATGGGGGCTTAGTCCCGTGATCTGGAGAGGGAATCATTTCCTCTTCTCCTTATATCACCTATATAACCGGGCCGCTGATTCCTTAAACTTGTCCCTGGCTGCGCCTCCACCGCTTGCGAAATTAGTCATACTACATATGGGCCTTTCAGTAGCAAATGAGATATCCGTTATAGAAGATATGGTACCTTTGACGAAGGACAGCAGCTTCTATAGGCAGAATAAAAATTTTATCCGACGGATATTTACAAACTAAAAATTAAATGCTATATTATCGATAGTTAATATTAAATAGATATCTAAGGAGAAATCATAATGTCGAATGTACTGTTTATCAAAGCTAATAACCGCCCTGCCGAGCAATCCGTAAGTGTTCAGCTCTACAACGAATTCCTGTCCAGCTACAAGGAGACTCATCCGCAGGACCAGATTACTGAACTCGACCTGTTCGCTGAACAGCTTCCTTACTACGATAACACACTCATCACTGGCGTATACAAAGCCGCTCAAGGCTTCGAAGCCACTCCTGAAGAAGCAGCAGGCGCCGCACTTGTGAAGAAATATCTGGACCAGTTCCTGGCCGCTGACAAAGTTGTCTTTGCTTTCCCGCTCTGGAACATGACCGTTCCGGCTGTACTGCACACTTATATCGACTACCTGAACCAGGCTGGAACTACCTTCAAGTATACTGCTGAAGGTCCTGTAGGACTGTTGACTGGCAAAAAAGCAGCTGTTCTGAACGCCAGAGGCGGCGTGTACTCCGAAGGCCCGGCAGCAAGTGCTGAAATGGCCGTTAACTTCATCATGGGCAACCTGAACTTCTGGGGCTTCAAGGAAACTACACAGGTAATCATCGAAGGACACAACCAGAACCCGGACAAATCCGCTGACATTATCGCTTCCGGTCTGCAATTGGCTAAGACAGCAGCAGCATCGTTCTAATCTGCTAATACTTTAACCAGCATACGTAAAACGGGCTGTCCCAAACTTGGGACAGCTCTTTATTTCGGAGTTGGATCAACTTGAGCACTAAAAAGCAGCGATTCCCCCATAATGGGAGAATCGCTGCTTTTTTTAACGTTTGAAGCTTTTAGAAAATCGGGAACTTGGCTCCACAGTAGAACATCTAATTGTGGGACAGGGCCAGATGCCACTGCTATAACAGTTGCTGAAGCAGGTGGATTTTCTCCACTTGCTATTGAACAAGTTGCCTTAAGCTAGATAGCAGTTGGAAAAAAAGCACTTAATCTGCTTCAACTCTTCCCAATCGAGGTATTAGCGGGGTAACAAGTGACGTTTATCCACCTAATTTCCCAAAATGCTCTTAAGTCATCAAATTAAGCTACGTTTTTCCAACTACTCTCCGGGATGGCGTAGCTCCTGCTTACACAATGCTCAACATCCAGCAAGTTTAATCCGTCATGAAAACTTTCATCCCTATTCCCATGCTCGCTTTCATGCTTCTACAACGCCTTGGGATTTCATCGCCGCTCAATATTCGTCCAGCACCCGCTGCCAGCTGTTGCCCTTGGCACGGGGAGGGGTGCTTTTGGCAGAGGCGGCGGCTGTCTTGCGCTTCTGTCTCGCTTCCTTGCTGTTCTGGAATTGCAGCTCCTTTTGCGTCTTGTGGTAATTCTGCAGCCGCTTCCCGTCCAGCACACCGCTGGCGGCAGCCTCAAGCACGGCGCAGCCTTCCTCCCGTGTATGAGTACAGTCGCTGAAGCGGCATTCCGCCGCAAGTGTACTGATCTCACCGAACGCCAGGTCCAGTCCGCCCTCATCCTCCCATAATTGCAACTCTCGCATTCCAGGCGTATCGACGATGATTCCGCCATCCGGGAGGACGAACAGCTCGCGGTGTGTGGTCGTATGACGTCCGCGGCTGTCCCCTTCCCGCACATCCTGGGTGAGCTGCAGATTCCGGCCGCTGAGCCAGTTGACCATTGTCGATTTGCCGCAGCCGGACGAACCGGTCAGTGCTACCGTCTGGCCGCTGCCGATGTAGGGCTGGAGCTCCTCCCGTCCGTCGCCCAGTAAGGCGCTGACCACATGGACCGGGACACCGGGAGCCGCCTGCTGCATTTCGGCCATTTTCAGCTCCGCATCGGTGCACAGATCTGCCTTGGTCAATAGAATGACAGGATTCGCCCCGCTGTTCCAGGCCATAATCAGATAACGCTCCATCCGCCGTACATTGAAATCATCATTCAGTGCACTGACCAGGAATAAGGTATCCACGTTGGAAGCCACAATTTGCTCCTCCTGAGTCGGGCCAGCCACCTTGCGCGAGATGACGCTGTGACGGGGAAGCACACCATGGATCACCGCATGCGCTCCGCCATCCTGCATCGCCAGGACCACCCAGTCCCCTACCGCCGGATACTCGCCGGACCCGCTCAGCGAATGCCGGAACTTGCCTGACAGCTCACCCCATATTTCACCTGCTGCAGTAATCACCCTGTATTTACTGCCGAAATCTCCGGCAATCCGCCCCGGCGCAAATTCTCTGTCGTCCAGCATCCGCAGCTTATCTGTCCATTTTCTGTTCCATTCTTCATTCCAGCCGTACTGTTCAAGCTTGATATCGATATTCATGCATTTCCTCCTGAATGGGTTATTATCGTTCTCATACCTCCGCTTATCACACATCCATGTATCTCCGGGCAGCATTGGCTCCACATGCGCACACAAAAAACCGCCGGAACCCAAAGGTTCCGGCGGCAGAGGCAGACTCGGCCGCGGTCCGGCTTTTGCTGTTGTACAGCAAAGACCGTCCGCTGCGGGCAGAGTCATTCCAGGGTAGTGAGTCTGCTCCTCTGCGCGAGAAGAGCAGAATCCACTATCCGGGCGTGATGCAGCAGACCTGCACACGCAAAAAAGCCGCCGGAACCGATACGGTTCCCGGCGGCTCTAGAAGGCATCATAGAGCTTACCTGCGAAGCTGGGGATCAATTATTACTCCACAGCCGCATTTCCCGGAAGACACGTATCCACAACAGTAGCAACCAATCCTGAACCGCTAGTATAAACTACCATTTGACATCGTCTCCTTCCGAAATAATATGCTGTAATAATATACGGCCCGGATACCGTTTGTCAACAGTGGACCTAACTTGCTTAAATAATACCCCGGAGCTCCTCCAGCTCCTGAATGACAGCGAGAGGCTTCACGGTCAGTGATTCATCCCAAGGGTGGTTGCGCTTCAGCCAGATCGTATCCATCCCGCTCTGCGCCGCCCCCCAGATATCATTCACCGGATGATCGCCGATGAATACAGTCTGTTCTGCCGTGGAACCCAGACGTTCCAGGGCTAACCGGTAGATCTCTGGATCAGGCTTGCTGATCCCGGCTTCACCCGAAATGACGATCGTGCGGAAGTAGCCGCGGAGTCCGAGCAGATCGATTTTGCCATATTGAATATCTGTGCCGCCGTTCGTGACCAGTCCCAGCGGATATCCCCGGTCCCGGCAATACTCCAGTGTCTCCAGCGCATGCTTCATCATCGCCCCGTGACGGATATAGGTCTCGTCATAATAGGCCCGTATGTCCGCAGTGGTCAATGCCTTCTCCCAAGGAAGAACCTCGCTAAGCTCCGCGAAGAACCCATCCTTATCCCGGTATCCGTCAGCATCCCTGATAATCATATCCTCTACAACCTCCGCGGCCTGCTCTTCGCTAAGATGTCCCAGGAAATCCTGAACAAACTTCGTACTGAAGCTGCGGAAGGTCTGATCACGGTCCATCAGGGTGTTATCCAGATCAAACAGCAACGCTTGTACCTCTCTCATGTATACGCTCCCCTTCTGTCTTCCATTTCTGCAGTCAAAACACCAGATGCTTATTGTACTACGCTCCGGGGAGCAAAATAAAGACCATTCCGCCCGGAAGGATAACCTCTCCTTCGTCAGAATGGCCTGTATAGGGGAATCAGGTACGCAGAGCTTTCAGGATTCAAGATGTTCAAAATGCTCTGCCCGGTGCGTGAGCATCATTTCCTCGTCGGTAATGTAGAGCGGGAACGGCGGTGTCTCCTTCAGATAACGCTCGGTGGACAACAGCCGGTAATGAACCTCAGGGAGCCAGGCGTCTTCGAGCAGCGGCAGCTTGCCGGTGTCACTGATATAATTGTCTACCGCCGATTGAACCATGTCGAGGTAGTACGGCACCAGCTTGTCAGATTCTTCAAAAATCTCAAAGGTCTCGCTGGACATATAGAATTTCTGCTGCGGGACTCCGCCTAAATATCGTTTGAGCCGGTTCAGGTCAATACTCTTATCTTCCTGGATCAGAGCGGTACGGTTAATGGGAGCGGGCATATCTTCTTCAAATTGCCTTACAGCCTGCTTGATCTGCGGCAAGGTAACGGTCGGATGAACGGGTTGCAAGTTTTTTTTGGCACGTTTGAATATCATACTGAAGGTCTCCTTTCGAAGTTATGTCAGATAACGCTTACAATTCCATTTTATTCGTTATTTGAACATTTAATCAGCAGTTTCGCACTTGTCATAAAAAATCCCCATTTATTAGATCATTATTTGACATTTTCCCAGTGAGTCCACAGCTCCGGCGGGTTAAGCTCGTACTTATCATTCTCCCGGTACATGAACTGGTGCATAATGAACTCGCGGCGGATTGTGGCATAATCATCGTGGAACGGCTTAATGAACTCGTTGATCTCTTTCTCCGAATAGACCACACCCGGCTCGAGCTTCTCCACCATATATTGCAGCGCGATTAATTTCTTCTTGTATTGTGCGGGAATCTGGCGCAGCCGTCCGTCTTTGGCAAAAAAATTACGGAGCACCGACTCCTTCAGACTGTGTTCAGGCGACTCTTCCTCCATTTCCTCCACCCCCTTTGCAAAAATAAATTTCAGCGAGGCCTCAGAGCCTGACTGGATAAACTCGGGATTCAGCTTGAAATATACAGTGTTCTTGTCTCTGCGCTCCTGAATGAGAGCAGCTTCACGCAGCTTGGCTGCATGATGGGTCACTGTAGGCTGTGACAGATTCAGCTTCTCGGCTAAGGCGTGACCGTGAACCTCGCCCCGGGACAGGAGCAGAAGAATGCGCAGCCGGGTGGGATCGGATAAAGCTTTGTGATAGGCGACAATTTTGTCTAACTGCAAGCGGGATCACGCTCCTACGGATATTCGTCAGGCAGTCTGGGGGAACTGCCATTTCATACTTTAGATATATATCTAATTATATACCCATCTTGACATCTGATCAATCCCCAATTTGCGGAATTCGCCGGCCATGGCAAAAAACAAAAATATAAGGTACCATTTACTGAATAGAATACTACCTTAGGAGGACATAGATATTATGCTAGACGTTATTATTATCGGCGCCGGTCCCTGCGGACTGTCTGCAGCCATCGAATGCCAGCGTCAAGGGCTCTCCAGCCTGATTGTGGAAAAGAACTTCATTGTCCATTCCATCTACCTGTATCCGACCAACATGCAGTTCTTCAGCACCACCCCGCTGCTTGAGATTGGAGATGTGCCCTTCACCTCTCCGAATGACAAGCCCTACCGCCATGAGGCGCTGGTCTACTACCGCCGTGCGGCCGCGCAGCATCAGCTTGAGATTGCCGCTTATGAAGAAGCGCTGTCCGTTCTGCCGCAGGAGGATGGCAGCTTCGTTGTACATACGGTCAACAAGCGCGGCGAGGAGCAGCAGCGCAGCGCAGCGAACGTAGTCATCTCTACCGGTTACTTCGACCAGCCTAACCTGATCGGGATTCCCGGGGAGGAGCTGCCGAAGGTCACGCATTATTTTGGCGAGGCACATCCTTATTCCGGCATGAAGGTGGCTGTAATCGGGGGCAGTAATTCAGCAGTGGACGCTGCGCTGGAGCTGCTGCGGGTAGGCGCCAAGGTGGATATGGTCTACCGGGGAAGCAGTATCTCGGACAATATCAAGCCCTGGGTACGTCCGATCTTCGAGAGTATGGTGCAAAAGGGTAGCATAACGCTGCATCTGGAATCGCGCGTCACGGAGATCACCCCGGCCTCGGTCTTGGTAACCTCCTCTGTGAACGGGGAACCTACCGAACTGGATAATGACTTCGTGCTGGCGATGACCGGCTTCCGTCCCAGCAGAGCCCTGCTCACCTCTGCCGGGGTGCAGATGGATGACTCTATGGATAAACCAGCCTTTAACCCCGCTACCATGGAGAGTAATATACCGGGCATCTATGTCGCCGGGGTTATCGCTTCCGGACGGAATGCCAACGAGGTATTCATCGAGAGCGGGCGGGGGCACGGCAAGCTGATTGCCGATCATATTGTGAGTACAAGGCTTACTTAAGAGAAGGAGTGTATCCAAGCTATGGATATAACCTCGTTATTGCTGCTGGGTCTGGCAGCGCTCGGTGTCATCAGCAGCAACTCACCGATTACCATTGCCATGGTCGTTCTGCTGCTGATCCGTGTGCTGGGACTTCAGCAGGCTTTTCCCTGGCTGGAGAAATATGGGCTGACCGTCGGCATTATTATCCTGACCATCGGGGTCATGACGCCGCTGGCCAGCGGGAAGATCTCCCTCCAGACCGTCGGACAGTCGTTCCTGCACTGGAAATCCCTGGCCGCCATCGGAGTTGGCGTCCTGGTCGCTTATCTGGGCGGACGCGGAGCCATGCTCATGGGCAGCCAGCCGACCATCGTCGCCGGGCTTCTCATAGGAACCGTCCTTGGAGTGGCTCTGTTCAAAGGCGTTCCCGTGGGACCGCTGATTGCCGCCGGCATCCTGTCGCTGTTGATTGGCCGGATGTAAGCCGGTATCCACCGCAAGACCAAGGCAAGACGAAACAGGCTGCAAGCCCACCTATGCGGGTGGACTTGCAGCCTCTTTTATTGGACTAAGAATAGTATATCCGCGTTATGCATCCAGCCGCTGAACGTTGAACAGCCGGGCGTAGCTCCCCGCAAGTCCCATTAACTCTTCATGGGTGCCGCGTTCGGTGATCTCCCCGTTCTCCAGCACGATAATCTGGTCGGCATGGGTAATCGTGGACAGCCTGTGGGCCACAATCAGCGTCGTCCGCTCAGATGCCAGGGACTGCAGCGCCTGCTGGATGAGATGCTCAGACTCCAGATCCAGCGCGGAGGTCGCTTCGTCCAGAATCAGCACCTTGGGGTCCTTCAGGAATACCCGTGCAATCGCCACGCGCTGCTTCTGTCCGCCGGACAGCTTCACACCCCGTTCCCCCACTTCGGTATCATAACCTTCCGGCAGCTGCATGATGAAGTCGTGGGCATTCGCAGACACCGCCGCCTTCATCACCTCCTCTTCCCCCGCTTCCGGGTTCCCGAACCGGATATTGTCGCGTACCGAGCCGCTGAACAGGAAATTATCCTGCAGCACCATGCCCACCGTCTGCCGCAGACTCTCCTGGGTCAGCCCGCGGATATCGTGGCCGTCCATGCGCAGGCTGCCTTCGCTGATATCGTAAAAGCGCGGGATCAGGCTGATCAGCGAGGATTTGCCGCCCCCGCTCATTCCGACAAAAGCCACCGTCTGGCCCGGAGCAATGCTCAGGTTAATGTCCCGCAGCACCCACTCGTGCTCGTCGCTATACTTGAACCACACGTTGCTGAATTCGATCTTCCCGGCTGCCTTCAGCAGCGGCTTCGCGCCCGGAGCATCGACAATATCATACGGCTCATTCAGCAGCTCCAGCACACGTTCAAGAGATGCCGAAGCCTGGGTCAGCACGGTCGAGGAGTTGATCAGGCGGCGCAGCGGCGCATACATCCGGTCCAGATAGCCGAAGAAGGCCACGAAGGTCCCGAGCGTCAGATTGCCCTGGATGACCTGGTATCCCCCGTATCCGATGACAAGCAGCGGAGCAATATCGGTCAGGGTGTTGATAATCGCGAAGGTGAAGGCATTCCAACGCGTCTGCGCGAGCGCTTTTTGCAGGAACTTGCCGTTGATCTCCTCGAATTGCCGCTGGTCCACCCGCTCCATCGTGAAGCTGCGGATGACCGCAATCCCCTGAATCCGTTCATGCAGATAGCCCTGAATGACGGCAAGTGCCTGCGACCGGTCTTTGGTCAGCACCTTGAGACGCTTGTACAGCGTATTGACAGCAATCCCATATAGCGGCAGAATGGCAATCGCCACCAGCGTCAGCACCGGATTCAGATAGAGCATGAAGCCCAGCGCGAAGAGCAGGGTGAACATATCCAGCCAGACATTCATCATTCCGACCTCAACCAGGTTCTTCGACTGCTCCACATCGTTAATGAACCGGGAGATGGCCTCGCCCACCTTCGTATTCTGGTAATAACGCAGCGACAGCCGCTGCAGATGCCCGTAGAGCTTATTGCGCATATCGAAGAGGACCTTGCTTGTAATCAGCTGGGCGAAATACTGGCGGTAATACTCCACCGGCCCGCGGACAATCACGAACAGAATCAGGCCCCCGCCGATTACCGTCATCAGCTTCGAGACCCGCTCCGCTATCGTCAATGTCGGATTACCCAGCAGCTCATCAACTACATATTTGAGAATCATCGGCAGCGTCAGCGGAATGCTGAATTTGACCATCCCGATGATCAGAGTGAGCACAATCCATTTCATATACGGCCGAACAAAGGTATAATAAGATTTCCAAGGTTTCACAGCGTGTCAAGTCCTTTCCAATTCATTCTTCATCAGGGTGCAGTTGACATTTGCGCGCTGCAGTGTTTTATTATTTTTAAACAGTTACGGTTGCAGTACCGAAATTCAGGAGGATAATGATGCCCAGACAATTTGTGACGGAAGCCGTCATGATGGCGATTTACGGCCAGCTTCTCATCCCGCGGAGCCCTGTAGAATATATAGTCCCTTATACCACAATTATGGAGCTTTACGAGCTGCGGGACAGCGATGAGCCGGTGATGAGCCAGGCGGATGATGACAAGCATGTCAGACTCAGAATCCGCGAGCTGATCAACTATTTCGAGGAGCCGCTCAATGCCAAGAAGATCAACCGCTGCCTGAATATCCCCTGGGCCAAAAGCTCCGGCATCCTCCTCGGCGGACACGCGCAGATTACCATCATCAACAGCATCGACAATGCCTCCTACGGCGAAGCGTTCGATCCGATTGAGACAGAGCTGCTGCTGGCGTCCCAGCGTGAGAAGGTGCCGATTCTGACCGACCAGTTCGAGCTGATTCAGCGCATCATCGAAGGCGGAGTTCCCGTCCAGGTATATGACATTGATGATTTCGAGTTCGCCATGGAGGAAGAGACCTTCCGCAGCTCGCACTGATCGCGTCACCTGAGCGGCGAGCAGCTTCGTTGGCCTGGTGTGTACAACTGGACACGGCCTGACCGTCCTTTTATAGGACGGTACCGTTTCAGCGAGAAATAGTAGGATAAGTTATGGTGTGTAACCTATAAATTCTTATATTTTGGAACAAGCCCTTGCCTGACGGCAAGGGCTTGTTCCGCATCCCCGGCAGTGCCGGGATCTGCCATTCGCTCCAGCTCTCCCTTATGCCACCGGCACAGGCTCATACTTATATTCGATGTCATCCTCTGCTTCAGAATAGACAATCGACAAATTGTACCCCTCCATATACCACAGATCCTGCTCCTCCATATAGAAGGTCAAGCCGCCTTCCCCGAACTGCACAGCAGGACGTCCAGGCTGCTCGGTAGCAATGCCCAGCGAGAAGCCGGGATGCAGGCCTCCGCCTGAGCTGTACCGGGGGAACAACCGGATATATGCGCCCTCCTGGAGGCTCAGTTCTCTTTTGAACCAGGCGGCTGCTTCCGGACTAATTAATATGTTCATCTCTCCACTCCTCCCCTCTACCCCAATCATACCCAAAAAACTTCAATTCACCAAATCGAAGCGGTATTACGGCAAGGTGCCGTCTCCACCACAAAATTTAAATTTGACAATTCTTAAAGTGTGATGATAAACTCGAAACATAACGAAACGTCTTCAAGTAATTACCAAAATGAAGAAAGGGTGATCTCGGTGTTGAATATGGATATGGATATGGTATACCTCGCCACTATTGTAGAAAACTATACCCAACTGAATACCGAAGCAGCCCGAGCAGTGGAGAATTCCTGAGGTTCATGCGTATTACGCGTAACGTATGAGAACAGGCTTAACTTATCTCTCACATGTCTCTGTGCTGCTTATAGCACCGTGGACATGATAACCGCAATTAGAGGCGTATCATCCGTTTTCGGATGGTACGCTTTTTCGTGTGCTATGAGGTTATGATCCGCTGCGAAATGTCCGTAAATGTTCCGTTAAACAAGCTAACTTCGAAATTACTTCAAGCACGAAAGGAAGGGATTCACCTTGTTCTCCGTACTCCGAAATCTCGGCTGGTTCTTCCGTCGGGAAAAAAGGCGCTATACTATTGGTCTCATCCTTCTTATTGTGGTAGGTGTGTTAGAACTCCTGCCTCCACGCCTGCTGGGCAACGCCATTGACGAAATCGTCACCGGCGCCATCACTGCAGGTTCACTAATGAAATACATTGGCCTGATCGTACTTATGCTGCTGATCATTTACTGGATCACCTACATATGGATGCACAAGCTGTTCGGGGGATCTAATCTGGTGGAGCGCCTGCTGCGCTCGCGGTTCATGAATCATCTCATGACGATGACCCCCGCCTTCTTCGAGCGTAACCGCACCGGCGATCTGATGGCCCGCGCCACCAACGATATCCGCGCCGTCTCCGCAACCGTAGGCTTCGGGATGCTCACTCTTGTCGACTCCACCGTATATCTCACGGTCGTCCTGTTCGCCATGGGGTTCCTGGTCAGCTGGAAGCTGACACTGGCCGCCGTCATCCCGCTTCCGATGATTGCGGTAGCCATGGTGTTCTACGGCAAAGCGATCCACGACCGCTACAGTCTGGCGCAGGATGCCTTTGGCGACATGAATGACCAGGTACTGGAATCCGTATCGGGCATCCGTGTCATCCGCGCTTATGTGCAGGAGCGGCACGATGAGAAGCGCTTCTCTGACATTACAGATGATGTGTACCGCAAAAATATGGCGGTCGCCCGGGTCGATGCCTTCTTCGAGCCGACAATCCGCTTGTTCGTGGGTCTCAGCTATATCATCGCCCTTACCTACGGAATCTATCTCGTATTCCGCAATCAGATTACGCTGGGCGATCTGGTGTCGTTCAACATGTACCTCGGGATGATCGTGTGGCCGATGTTCGCCATCGGTGAGCTGATTAATATCATGCAGCGCGGCGGCGCTTCACTGGAGCGGATCGACGAGACGCTGAATGCGAAGCCTGATGTCGAGGATGTGCCTCATCCGGTTCCCGTAGCCCAGCCGACCACCATCGAGCTGAAAGATGTAACCTTCCGGTATCCGACCTCTACCATCGATAATCTCAGCGGAGTCAGCTTATCCCTCTCCCAAGGCCAGACGCTTGGCGTGGTCGGACGGACCGGCAGCGGCAAATCGACGCTGCTGAAGCAGCTGCTGCATGAATACCCGGCGGGCACAGGCGAGATTCTGATCTCCGGTGTGCCGATCACCCAGATCGCCCTCGACCAGCTTCACAGCTGGATGGGCTATGTGCCGCAGGAGCAGATTCTCTTCTCCAAATCGGTGCGCGAGAATATCCAGTTCGGATACTCCGGGGCTAGCGATGAGCGGATCATGCAGGCGATTACCGCCGCCGCCTTCCAGAATGACCTTGGTACCTTATCTGACGGGCTGGATACAATGGTTGGCGAACGCGGCGTCTCCCTCTCCGGGGGACAGAAGCAGCGTGTTTCCATATCACGCGCCTTCATCTCGAATCCCGATATTTTGATTCTGGATGATGCCCTGTCTGCCGTTGACGCGCGGACAGAAGCGAAGATCATCGAGAACATCCGCGAGGAGCGCAGCGGCAAAACCACGCTCATCTCCACCCACCGCCTCTCGGCGATTGAGCATGCCGATCTGATCGTTGTCCTCGAAGACGGGCATATTACAGAACAAGGTACACACCAGGAGCTGCTGGAACTGAACGGCTGGTACCGTGAGCAGTTCGACCGCCAGCAGGTCGAGAATAATCTGACGAATGAATAACCCCATACAGGAGGTGTCACCGTTGACACAGAGTACAGGCAAACGTCTGCTGCAATATGCACTGACCGCCAAAAAGACCTTCATCGCCGCCCTTCTGCTCCTGACCATCGGAGTAGCGGCTGAGCTGGCAGGGCCTTTTATCGCCAAGAGCATGATTGACAATCATCTGCTTGCGATTGAGAAGCCCTACTTCCAGACAGCCTTGCCGGAGGATGCTGCGGTATATAACAACACTTATTACAAACGCGGTGACCGTTTTGCCGCAGGTGAAGCCAAGGGCCAGGAGGTCCGCCTGCTTCAGGCGGGCAGAAGCTTCTACTTCATCAATGAAGCGGTACCGAAGGCCGAAGGCGAGCGCAGCTTCGCAGACGGGAAGCTCCAGATCAAATACGGCGAGCAGACGACGGCCTATCCGGCTGTCAAGCTGTCGGCGGGTGATCTGTTTTCCTTTTACAAGCCGGAGCTTCCTGGAATCTATCAGTTGGTTGCTCTATACGCCATGTTCCTTGTGATCTCTATTATTGCTGAGTTCGGCAAAACCTACTGGCTGCAATCGTCTGCCAATCAGGTCATCCGCAAGCTGCGGACCGATGTCTATGCCCATATCCAGCGCCTGCCGGTCTATTTCTTTGATAATCTGCCTGCCGGCAAGGTCGTCTCCCGGGTAACCAACGATACTGAAGCGGTCAAGGATCTGTTCATTGCCGTGTTATCCAACTTCGCTACAGGAATCATTAATATCACCGGTGTCTATGTAGCGCTCTTCCTGCTCGATGTGAAGCTGGGACTGGTCAGCTTGTTCATCGTGCCGATTATTATTCTCTGGATCGTGCTGTACCGCAAAATCGCTACCAAATACAACACGATCATCCGCTCGCGGCTCAGTGAGATTAATGCCATTATCAACGAATCGATTCAGGGGATGTCGATCATCCGGATTTTTCGCCGCCAGAAGCAGAGTAGCGCTGAATTCGAGCAGCTCAATGACGACTATCTGAAATATCAGAACAAAATGCTCAACCTGAACGCATTCACTTCCCACAACCTGGTGAACTCGCTGCGCAGCCTCTCCTTCGTGCTGGTGCTGTGGTACTTCGGCTTCGGTAGCCTGGACGGGTCGACCTTCGTATCGCTTGGCGTCCTGTATGCCTTCGTCGATGTACTGGGCCGGATGTTCCAGCCGATTACGGGGATGGTCAACCAGCTGGCGAATCTGGACAGCTCGATGGTCTCTGCAGGCCGCGTGTTCACGCTGATGGATGAGCCCGGAGAGCCCGTCACTGACGGATCGATGCCGCGTTACAAGGGAAATGTCGTGTTCAAGGATGTCTCCTTTGCTTATAAAAAGGACTTCGTCCTGCGCGATATCTCCTTCGAGGCGCGCCCGGGCGAGACCGTCGCCCTTGTGGGCCATACCGGCTCCGGCAAAAGCTCCATCATTAACCTGCTGTTCCGCTTCTATGATCCGCAGCAGGGAAGCATAACGATCGACGGGCAAAAGGTCAAGGATCTGCCGAAGCAATGGCTGCGCAGTCATATGGGCATCGTGCTTCAGGACCCGTACCTCTTCACCGGAACCATTGCCTCCAATGTCAGTCTGGGTGACGAGCGGATCTCTAGAGAGCGTGTCGAACGCGCCTTGCGTGAGGTAGGGGCCGATAAACTGCTGGCTCACCTGCCGCAAGGCTTCGATGAACCGGTCATTGAGAAGGGCAGCACCCTGTCCGCCGGACAGCGGCAGCTGATCTCCTTCGCTAGAGCCTTATCCTTCGATCCGGCGATCCTGATTCTGGATGAAGCAACGTCCAACATCGATACCGAGACTGAGAGCATTATCCAGCAGGCGCTGGAGGTGCTGAAAAAAGGCCGGACCACCTTCATCATCGCCCACCGGCTGTCAACCATCCGTAGTGCGGACCAGATTCTGGTGCTGCACCGGGGCCAGATTGTTGAACGCGGCAACCATGATGAGCTGATGGCGCAGGGCGGCAGGTACTTCCGCATGTATCAGCTTCAACTGGGTGCAGGAGCCGGGAACGGCTCAGGCGAGGCAGCTCCTCTATCCGGGGACCATGCTTCTTCCGCTGTACTCCGGCCATCGCTGGAGCAGATCTAATTCAGTTGCTTGAGGACAGCAACTTAGCCTAATGACGGGCAACCGCATATACCTATCATACATTACAATAAGAACACCCCCTGACGCAGGAAGGCATCAGGGGGTGTCTTTCACTTGATATCAGAACGTTTGTTCTGTATAATGGAGCAATACATATTATGGATGGGGTGAAGATGATGATAACCTACAGTCTTAGCAAGCGGCAGGCCCGGCTGTTCCTGCTGCGCCATCAGCGGCTTGTCCCGGACGGATTGCCCGGCGGTAAGCAGAGCATCTATGACTTCGTCCGGCATGTAGGCTGTATTCAGTATGATCCGCTCAGCATAGCCGGACATAACCACGAGCTGGTGCTTCAGGCGAGAATCCCAGGCTTCGTGCCCGAGATGGCCAATGAGCTGCTATATAAGGACAGACTGCTGATTGACGGTTGGGATAAGAACATGTCGATCTACTGCACGGAAGACTGGCCGTATTTCCAGCGACGCAGGGAATCTGCTGCCAGGCATCAGCATAACGAGGCCATGGCGGCCATGATTACCCATGTCCGTGCGGAGCTGGATGCACGAGGGCCACTCTCGTCACTGGACCTGGAGAGTACGGAGAAGATCGACTGGTCCTGGGCTCCAGCAAGACTCTCCCGGGCTGCCATGGAGAGCATGTACTTTTGGGGCGAGCTATCCATCCATCACCGGGTGCACACCCGCCGTTATTACGATTATACGGCCAAGCTGCTGCCTCCTGAACTGCTAAGCGCAAGCGATCCTAACGAGACGCTGGAGCAGCATCACGATTGGTATGTGCTGCGCCGGATCGGCAGCATCGGCCTGCAATGGAACCGGTCCGGGGACGGCTGGCTTGGCATCGCAGGCCTGAAGAGCAAAGAGCGGACAGCGTCCGTGCAGCGGCTGCTGCAGAAGGACCTGCTCCGCGAGGTACAGGTGGACGGCCTGAAGCTACCGCTATACATCCGCACAGCAGACGTCCCTGAGCTTGAAGCCGTATTGCTTGAAGATGATACTACAGGTGCAGATGAGTCCGCAGTAGGGCCGCAGGCTGGTAATGAGGGTGAGGCCGGTCATGCCGGAGGAGCGGCCTCCTTCGCAGCGGCACTGGCTCCGCTGGACAATCTGTTATGGGACAGAGAGCTGATCCTCCAGTTGTTCGACTTTCAATACCGCTGGGAGGTCTACAAGCCTGTGCTTGAACGGGAATACGGATACTATGTCCTCCCCCTCCTCTACGGCGACCGCTTCATCGGCCGGCTGGAGCCGGTGATGAACAAGAAGACAGGTGTTCTAACCATCGTCCGCTGGTGGTGGGAGGCCGGAGAGACGCTTGAACGCTCCATGCTCCCAGCGCTGACCAGGGCCTTCTCCTCGCTGCAACGCTCGACCGGAGCCTCTGCGATCCGCTTCGCGCCGGACATCGTCCACTCCTGCGGACTGCATGAGCTGGAGGAGGCGCTGTCTGCCACTTCTCTAAAGACTAATTAATCCAATCCAATCATCTGAATCATCCTGCGGGCAGAGAATGTAAGAACTTTAGGGGGCCACACAGCTTGTGTCGGTGGACCCCCTCCCCACAATACTCATCCGCCTACTTCGGAGCAACCGGCGTATTCGGGGGCATTAGTGTATTCGGTTTTTCGCCTACATCCGGCCCAATATTACGCTCAGCTCGTATAACCAAAGAAAACTCCCTCTGGCGCAGTCTTGCTGCGTTAGGGGGAGTCTTCTCGTAAGGTTAGCTATATTTCATTGGATGCCTTATTGAATATGCTCTTCTTCAAGGCCCAGCTTGCTGTACATCTCTGTACAATAGCCCTGCAGCTTAATCTCCAGCCGGCTCGCCTTGTTCTTAAAGCGTTTCAGTTCACGGATCATATGGGCCCGGCCGGCTGGGGTGAAGGTCTCTTGAATCCGTTCCTTGAAGTAATCATGGACAATATGATTGCGTTCCTTCCATACAGCCTGCAATTGACTCGTCTCTTCCTCAGAGAAGGGGAAGTGATGCTGGATTTCTTTGATGAGTTGGCCGAGTGAATTGCTAAGCTTGCGTTGATACAATTCTGCGATTTCGGCGTCAGTTGGCGTCTTGCCCTGCGACAGCTTCGTCAGCAGCAGCAGATTCGTTAATTGCTGCTCCAGCGCCTGGCAATAGTAGACAGCCAGCCCGAAATAAGCAAATAGCTCTTTGGATTGTTCACTCTCCGGTATTTGTGTATCCTTCATCGTTCCTCCCGTTCTTGATCTGATCATATTTGAGTTTATATTGTTTTGTTATAGTCCATTCGGCCGGAACGGTAAATGTAGAATCCGGCAAGCAATATTATGTACGCCAACGCGTGGGCATAGGCTCCTAGCACGGAGGACACTGGCAGAGTCTCTGCATTCATCATGCTGTCCATGACCGGATAGACCGGCGGCAGGAGAATGGATACAACGGGCCCTGGCACCACTTCAGCCACTTTACCGGCGCTAATAGATAGAATGAGGAGGATCAGCATCATTCCGGCCGCATATCCAGCCCGTGGTACCCACGAGGATTGCAGGTACAAGGAGAGTGTAATCCCTAATAACCCCATTAGAGCATGTCCGGCCAAACCAAGCAAGATCCGCTGAAGTCCGGCAGGTTCATGGAAGCTTCCGGTTAAGACGGGATACATAACAATGATTACATCCAGCAGCAGCGTAAGCAGGACCATTGTAAGCAGCCCCCCCATACTGTAGCGTCGGGCACTGCGGAGCTGAACGATAACCACCTGCCTCTGCACCGCCTGCTCATGGTTAAGGAAGCTTAAGCCGAGCCACGCACAGGCTATGAATAGAAAGACTGCCGTAGCCGAGTAGCTGCTCATGACCGGATTAGGCTTATAGGAATAGAGAATTAATACCGCAATAATTACACCGGCAACCGGTCCGAAGAACCGCTGGGAGACTGTATAACTGTGCAAAAAATAACCGATTAGCCCTTTCACCCGCGTCCACTCCCGCTCTGATCCTTGGGATCCATCCACTCGGCCAGGTCACTTAATCCCCCGAGAGGCTTCACTGAAACTATGGAACCGCCCGCAGCAAGAATCTGCAGCAGGCAGGTATCTGACATTTTCTGTTCTACAGTCAACCCTGTACACGCTGTACCGGCGAAGTCCGGCTCCGGCAGCACATGGATGACTCCAGGCAAGGCTTCCAGAGCCCGCTGGGCTTGTCCCGTCAGTGTCGTATAGACGATATTCACTGCTGAAGCACTCTTCAGCTTCTCTGCTCCATGAATCGTCCGGATAGTCTGTCCTTCATGTAATACATATACGGTATCCGCGACAGCTTCGATGATCTGCGGTTCATGAACGGACAATACGAGTGCCGTCCCCTCCGCCTTCAGCTCCAGCAGTATTTCGATAAGCGTCTCTTGTGCCGGCAGATCCAGTCCCGACAGGGGCTCGTCAAGCAACAGCAGCTGCGGCCGGATGAGCAGGCTCTGGATCAGGTTGACCTTCTGCAGCATTCCCTTGGAGAAGCCTGCCAGCTTGTGAGTGCGGTAGGCTTCTAGACTGAACAGCTGCAACAGTTCGTTGATCCGGGACGCCGAAGCCGCTTCGGAGAGTCCGGCAATCCGGCCCATACAGCGCAGATAGTCCTCGGCGGTGAGCTTCAAGCCGGGAAATGCCTCGGGTGCATAACCTGTAGTTATCGCCCGACGGTCGCAGGTAAGATCACCGGAGGACAGCTTCAGCAGCCCCGCGAGGATGGATAACAGCGTACTCTTGCCGGACCCGTTACGGCCGATCAGAGCCGTGGCCGTGCCGGGAAGAACTGTCATCGATATTCCGGTAAGTACCGGGCGGCTTCCATAGCGCTTGCTTCCTTCGGTAATTGTAATTAGAGATGTTGCATTCGTGGCTTCCAGGCCTCCTTCCATTCGTGCATGCCTATGGGCCGCATCGAACGGCAGCCTGATTATTCTCTTATGTAACATTCGCCGGAATGGCTTTATTCTCCTTTTTATTTTCCCAGATCCATGAAATTCACATTGAAAAAACCAGAACTGTGCAGAAAAAAATCCGCACCCGCCCTGGTTCCTGTTAAGTATTCGATGCTATATAAGTTAGTCCTAAAGGGTGATATCAGGCGTAGACTTCAACAGCTTCACTGACCCTTCTGCAGGCCATGGCTGCATTGCGGCAGGTATCGATGCAATCCTGGCAATGGTTATGCTTATGACGGCTGCTTGTGTCCGCGCAGCGGTCACAGATGTCAGCACATAATTTGAGGATTTCGGCCACGAACGGGCTTCTCCGGGTCATCGCCTGAATAGCGAAGGAGCAGATGTCTGCGCATTCACGGTCCAGCTGGATGCTCTCCCGCAGATCGGCCAGATCATATTCCTTGAGGCTTGAGACATAGCTATAGTTACAGGCATCCATACATTTAATCAAAGCATTAATGCATTCCTGATATTGAATTCGGGTCATAGCCTTACAACCTCCTGCAATTAGTATAGGGTATGCCTATGTATTAACCTGCAAGAATAAGAACGAACCATTCATAAGGAACTGCAGATGGTTAACTATAGGCTTCGTTTGACCGCTGCGGGTCTGGTCAGCAGACGTCTCTCCAGGCGCAGAAGCTCCCTGCGCAGCTCACCGGAGGAGAAATGCTCACCGATGAATACCGCAACATCCGGCACCTCGCCCTGGGGCGTAATTCTCATGAAATCCGCTTCTCTGTAGGCGTACTGAAACAGAAACCGGCTGGAGGTATCGGTAAAAGTTACGATCCCCTTGGCCCGGTACACATCGCGCGGCAGCTCCTTCACAAACCGTTCGAATTCCTCGCTGTTCACGGGATTCTGGAAATAATGCGTGTAAGCCATCACATGATCATGCGAAGCATGCATCACCCCTTCAGCTCCGCCCTCCGTATGCTCCCCGCCCTCAGGCCGGTCTTCCATATGAACGGCTCCCACACTGCCCAGCAGCGCTTCTGGCTCCAGTTCACAGCGTACCGCCGGCAGAATCTCCGCATACGCATTCCACTTACGCAGCACCTCCGAGATCTCTGCAATCTCTGCGGCTTGAATGCGGTCTGTCTTGTTCAGGATCAGGACGGATGCACAGCGGATCTGCTCCTGCATCAGACGGTAGGTAGCCCCTTGCTGGGAGCGATACAGCTCCAGCAGATGGGCGGCATCGACAACGGTAATCAGCCCCTTCAGCTCCACCTGCTGATATAGCGAAGTCTCCGTTACTGCATCCACAATCTCCAGCGGGTTGGCTGCGCCTGTAGCCTCGATGATAACTACATCCGGCGATTCTTTTTTGACCAGCGTGGTCAGCTCCGTACTTAAGTCCCCCCTGCTGGTGCAGCAGATACAGCCGCCCAGCATCTCTGCCATCGGCACAGACTGCTCCACCAGCAAGCCGTCCAGATTCACCTCACCCAGCTCGTTCATAATCACGGCCGGCCGGAGGCCCTGATGATTCCAATGATCCAAAAGACGCTGTAGTAATGTGGTCTTGCCGCTGCCGAGAAATCCCGACAAGATATATACTGGTAATGACTGTTCCAAGTTTGCTCTCTCCCTGCCTCAATCGGTTATGGTAGCGAGTGTACTACAATGACCGCCTCTGTGCAAGGCGGCCCTGCCTGGTGAGGCATACATCAGCTTCCCCCGGGGAGCTTGTTATTGCCGCTTCCATCCCCTATCATGGGAAATATAAGCTGCACAGCAGATACAAAAAGGAGTTGGTTCGTATATCATCCTTCGAAGAACACCGGAGCGAAGCCCCGGATTCAGTCGCTTGCTACATCATAACGGTCTCGGATACCCGCACCATCGATACGGACACCGGAGGTCCGCTGATCCAGAGTCTGTTGGAAGCCGCCGGTTATACCGTGACCGGCCGCACCATCGTCAAGGATGATTATGAAGATATCCGGGAGCTGGTCTACAAAAGCTCCGTTCATTCGGGTATCGAAGCTGTGCTTCTGACCGGAGGGACCGGCATTTCCCCCCGTGACACCACCTATGAGGCCGTAGCCTCTCTGCTGGACAAGTCGCTGCCGGGCTTCGGGGAGATTTTCCGGCTGCTGAGCTTCACGGAAGATATCGGCTCTGCCGCCATGCTTAGCCGGGCCATTGCCGGGACGATCGGCAGTACCGCTGTCTTCTCCATGCCCGGCTCCACCGGTGCGATCAAGCTGGCCATGGAACGGCTGATCCTGCCCGAGCTGCGCCATGTCATGCGCGAGATCTACAAGCGTTCGTGAGACGCAGCATGGCCGGACACCTATTTTGCCGGAATCTAGACGAATGAACAAGCAGGCTCCTGCATAACGCGTATACTGGCATAAGTCCACTGCGAAGGAGCTGAGTGTAATGAGAAATTGTCCGAAATGTCCTGCTGAAACGGTTACAGATCCCACACAGGTTGTATATGAAGATTACTATCATCCCCAGGTGGTCCAGGTGGTCCACCATGTCGAGGTCGTCAGACGCCACCACTGTGTTCCGGTCCCTCACCATATCTACACTTATTCCGTCCGGGATGAAATGTGCGGGCCTACCGCAATGGTGCGCAGCAGAAAAAGATAGTCTTGTCTGCCTCTCCGGTCTATAAGATAGTATATTGTAAAAGGCAAAACCGCCGTCTGCGCGTGAAAGATACGCGCAGCGGCGGTTTTGCTTTTGCCGGAAGAGTCTATACAATTGGCGGGTCTGTATGAACGTCTGCATCGGGTGCTGTAGCCGCCCAGCGTGTGAAGGTGACCTGAAACCCGGCCCGCGTTGGAGCACACAGGAAGGGTCCCGCCTGGCTGCCAGTCTCATAAGGGAACCGGGCAACGCGGATAGTCCGCCAGGGATGATTCTCTGTTCGCGCTCTGAGGATTACCGCATCCTTCATCCTTGAAGCCCGCAGGGTAATTACTTCGCCCTTCCACTCGGGCACAGGGGACAATGACCAGTCAGAGTAACCGTCCGTCACGACTGCACCTATATGGGGAACCCCGTCATTCACCTCAATACCGGCTTTGATCCATTGCTCACCGCTGTGCCATAGCATAATACCTGCCTGGTCGTACAGCTCCGTGAACCCGTCCAGCGCAAAGCTGATCTCTACCGCTTCTGCCTTATCCCAAGGGGCAAGCAGCACATGACCATTGTCATGCTGGAAGCCGTACATCGTCTTTTCCCAGTAATCGCTGCCCTTCGCTGCATGGGCCACCAGTTGACCGTCCGCGGTCCTGCTGGACACCGGTTCATTGCTCCATACTCCATCCTGCCACTCTATGAATCTCATTACAGCCTCACCTCTCCTTGTCGTTTGCTCATCATCCGGTTAATGATTTCAGAGCTTACTATCATCACTATGATATACCCAATCATTGCCGGCGGGAGAATCATGAAGGTGCTCCGTGCCGCCGCCCAACCCAACAGTGGAGGCAGAAACGCACCGCCGGTGTAAGCCAAGGCCATCTGATACCCCATAATCTTCTGCGAATGCTCCGCTCCGAACCGGGCGGGCGTCTCATGCAGCATGCAGGGGAAGATCGGTGCTGAGCCCAGGCCAATCAGAATAAAGGCGACCAGTGAATACACATCCGGCAGCGGCAAGGCCAGCAGCAGCGAGCCCGCGAGTGAGATCGCCAGCCCGCCGCGAATCAGCGTACGGTTGCTGAACCGGAAGGTAATGAAGCCGGTAATCAGCCGCCCGGCCGTGATTCCGCCATAATAGAGTGAGACCCATCCGGCAGCCGTTGCCGGGGATACCTCCTTGACGTTCACCAGATAACTGCTGCCCCATAGCCCCACCGTAGCTTCCACTCCGCAATAGAACAGGAAGGTGAGCATCGCCAGCTTCACGCCCGGGATGCGGAGCACCTTACCCTCAGCGGGAACGGCCGGAGGCCGGGAATCTAACTTCTCAGACCTCTCTACAGGCTGCTGGCCGCCCCGTTTGCTTACCTTTGTCCACAGCGGCAGACTGAAGAACAGTACCACGACTAACGCGAACTGAATCATGCTGACCGCGAAAAATCCTGTTCTCCAGGACTCGCCATTAGCAATATAACGCGACATCAGAATCGGCCCCAGCATAGCCCCTATCCCCCAGAAACAGTGCAGCCAGCTCATATGATGCGCTTTGTAATGAGTCGCCACATAATTATTCAACCCTGTGTCGATCGAACCGGCTCCCAGACCCAGCGGCAAGGCCAGGAGAGCCACCCACACGACGGAAGAGGAATAAGAGAAGCCTAGCAGGGCCAGAGCGGTTACCGCCACGCTGATAAAAGTAACCATCCCCGTCCCGAGCCGCTTCAGCACCACACTGCTGGCCAAGCTTGAGATAATCGTCCCGGCGACTACTATCATCGACAGCAGTCCGGCCAGCTCAACCGGCGCCCCGAAATCCAGCCGGATAATCGGCCAGGCTGACCCAAGCATCGAATCCGGCAGTCCCAGGCTGATGAACGCCAGATAAATAATGATTAAGAATACCGTTGCCATGTTACTCCCGCCTAACCTTTCATTGTAGGTGAACTATCCCATCGATAGAGTTGCCAGCTTCTTGGAAGCGACTTTTTTCATTTGCGTTTCCCCTCGTTACTATATCATGTTACATAATTATTTTATAATATTCTTCCGGGCTAGTTATAGCTGCAAAATAGCCCGGCAGAGTGACTCTGCCGGGCGGGTACTAACTTTAGCTATTGCTTGCTTATGAATGCTAAGACTCCAATAGACCTTACACCTTACAAGTCTGGATGCTCATGCTTCGCCTTGAGGCGGCTCCAGCGGCGTTGTACTTCACCCTCGAAGCTGCGCAGGGCCGGTTCATTCTCCGGCTTCAGCAGATGGCGGGTCTTGCCCATCGTCTTAAGCCAGGCGGATACTTCTATCCGTTTGTCCTTGTCTTCCGGGTTATAGGTGATACTCGTAATTCCCTGCTCTACTTCATAGAGCGGGAAGAAGCAGGATTCGACAGCCAGGGACACGATATCTGTGCCGTCCTTGTCGTCGCTCATCCAGTTCAGCGGACAGGCAATGAGAATCTTGCCGTAGACCAGACCTTCATTTTGCGCATACCACTGGGCCTTCGCCGCCTTCTTCAGCATATCCTGCGGATAAGCTTCACAGCCGGTAAAGACATAGGGAATATTGGTAGCCGCCATAATCTGCGCTGTATCCTTGTGCTGAGTCACCTTGCCCTGCTGGGTTTTGCCGATGCTTGAGGTGGAAGTCCGGTGTCCGAGCGGTGTCGAATAGGACTGCTGCGCCCCTGTATTCATATATCCTTCGTTATCATATTCCACAATGATCATCTTGTGGCCGCGCAGCGCTGCACCGATTGCAGGTCCCATCCCGATGTCCATCCCGCCGTCGCCGGTAACCATAACGAACGTGAAGTCTTCCTTCAGCCCCAGCCCGTCAAGCTCACCGCGGCGTTTGCGTTCCCAGAACATCTCAACCACACCGGACAGCGTAGCTGCGCCGTTCTGGAAGAGATTGTGGATGAACGTCGATTTATGGGAGGAATACGGATATCCGGTAGTCGTTACCATCGCGCAGCCGGTGTGGTAGAGCGCTACGATATCGCCTTCGATCCCTTTGAAGAACAGCTCCAGCCCGGAGAAAATTCCGCAGCCCGGGCATGCGCCGTGCCCTGGAGATAGACGTCTCGGCTTCTTCATCAGCGAACGGACCGGCGGAACTCTGACACTCAGCTTGCCGGTTTCTTCGTTCCGGGTTACCGTGATCAGGCCGGTCTTCAGCTTATCGAAGTCCATCGGCTTCAAGAGGCGCTTCGGCGCATTCTCCGGCGCTCCCGGATTATGGCCATAGTAATCGAACGGAATCTCTACACGGTCCGCAACAACAGCATCCATAGCCAACTGGAAGAAGTGATGCCCGTCTTCGGCATAGAAGTCTTTACCGCCCAGACCGTAGATCCGGCTAATCACCTTAGTCGTTGTATTGCCGTAAGTGAACAGTGCAGCCTTAATCTCGTTCACCATGTTACCGCCGTGTCCGCCAACCGAATCGGCACGGTCACCTACAGTAATGGCTTTGACATGCTTCAGTGCTTCAGCAATCTGCTTCTGCGGGAACGGACGGATCATGTTCGGGGAGATTGCCCCTGCCTTGATTCCCTGCTCACGGAGCTGATCCACTACGTCCTTAATGATCTCCGAAGCCGAGTTCATCAGGAAGACAGCAACATCGGCATCCTCCATCCGGTACTGCTCGATCATCTCATAATGGCGTCCGGTCAGCTCTGCGAATTCCTGGGCGATTTCTTCAAAGACTTCACCCGCATTGTACATCGCAACGGATTGCTGATAGCGGTTGTTGATGTAATCCGGTTCATTCATGTAAGGTCCCACAGTGACCGGATTGTTACGGTCCAGCGTATCGGTGAAGCCGGCAGGCGGTTGTTCGCCAACGAACTTGTGAACATCCTCACGGTGGGCAAAAGCCTGTACCCGGCGCTTCTGGTGCGAGGTGAAGTAACCGTCAGAGGCTACCATCACCGGCAGCCGGACTTTGGCGTGTTCCGCCAGCTTCAGCGCCATCAGGTTCATATCATAGACCGACTGCGGATCACGGCACATCAGGATCGGCCAGCCGGTGTTCAGGGCGAAATACAGATCGGAATGGTCTCCGTGAATATTCAGCGGTCCTGAGATCGAACGGCAGACCAGATTCATGACCATCGGCATCCGCGTACCTGCTTGTACAGGTAATTGCTCCAGCATGAACATGTACCCTTGAGCGCTGGTTGCGTTGAACACACGGCCGCCTGCCGTCGAAGCACCGTAGCAGATCCCGGCGGAGCTGTGCTCGCCGTCGGACGGTACCAGCATAATATCGTGTTGGCCGCTGGCTTTCATCGTATCGAGGAACTGAGCCACCTCAGTCGATGGGGAGATCGGGAAATAACCCATGACATGATAGTTAATCTGATGTGCGGCATAGGCCGCCATTTCATTGCCGGACTCGTATAGGAATTTCTGCTCCACCTTGGCGGAGCCTAGTTCTTTTTCATAATCAATAGCCACAATGTATTCCACCTTTCTTCCGGGTTTTAGACTGGAGTTACCAGATCGAACTGATGCTTCACGGCATGGCTGTCCGCATAGCCTTCCTTCTCCCTCATGCTGGATAATGCCGAGGTCGGGCAGGCACCGATGCATTTCAGGCAGCCTTTACAGTACTGGTAGTCAATACCGAGCAGGAACATCTGCGAACGGCCCTTGCGGTCCAGGCGCTCTTCCCACACGAAGCATTGGTCAGGACATACCGTGTCACACTGTGCGCAGTTGATACAGGACTCGATCTCAAATGCCGGAAGCATACCGGAACGGGAGATGCTGAGATTCTTCAGGAAGCTGCTGCCCGGGTTGGTGATCGTACCACCCATCGGCTGAGTCTCGTAACCGAGAGCCGAGATATCGGAACGGACATATTCCGGCATGCTGTCGCCGGCAGCCAGCTCGAACTGCATGAATTTCACTTCATTGTAGCCGCGCTCGAAGGTCGTGATGGCCGACTGGACGGCCTGCGGATATTTTTTGCCGAGCGACTTCTCAATGACACCCTTCATGATATCCGTATCCAGGAACGGGCAGAGCCGGAACAGCGCCCCGAGCATGGCCATGTTAACACGGTTCTTCTCCTTGAGTGCGATGCTGGTAGCATCGATTACCGCAATTGTGCCGGCCTTCATCTTCAGCAGCTCTCTGAGTTCTTCCGGCGTCTTGGCCGAGTTCACAAGAACGGTGCTGTGTTCATGAATTCCGCTGGTTACATTCACGGTCTTGGCAAGTGCTTCGTGAAATACGCCGACAACATGCGGACGCTCGACTGGTGAAGTATCGCGGATATGGGTATCCATATCACAGAAGCGGATGTGAGCCTTAACCGCAGACCCCTTCTTCTCCGAACCGTACGATGAGAAGCTGACGCCGTTCAGCCCTGCGCCGACCACTCCTGCTTCCGCCAGCATTTTACCTGCCAGGTTCGCGCCCAGGCCTCCAATGGATTCCAGACGAATCTCAAAGAATCCCAGTTCATTTACTATTGGCAATTGTACCACCGACATAACCCCTTTCTTAGTACATCCTTTTGACTTTTTAGAGCGATTGTAACTTGATTTTGCAAGTCGCGAAGTGACATATCTTGCATTTTCCACGCTCAGGAAATCACAGTTCTTTATAGATTTATGCAGGTTTCTTTATATGCGACAGTGCGGTGTTATTTCAATAGAAGGAAAGCTTCCATGAAAACGACAAAATGTGAAAATTCTGTGTAATTCCGCACTTTCCCAAGCAAACTGTGGATGAGATGTCATCCTTAATTTAGCAATAAAATTAAAAATTAAGATGTTAAAAATATCACAGAAATTTTGGGCGATGCACAGTACCGGCAGCATCGTCAATGATCTTCATCCCTTTTAGGGCTGTATTTACTGTAGGGCAAAGTAAATAAAGTAGATTCATTAAAACAGTGGGCAGATTTTAGTCCGCAAGTTATGCAGACATAACTTTATTCGATAGAGTTGATTTATGTACATTTGAACAACGGTCCGTCCTTGGAGCGTCCACCCAAGTCCTCGCTTCGAGCCCACTTAAAAACAGAGGGCTATCCCATTGGGACAGCCCTACTAAATATTCAGCTCATATTAGAGTACTTCGTATGCAGAAAAATTCAAATGGTAAGCAGGTGGTGAACTAAAGTTCGGAGCATCTACAACGATATATACTGTTGCTCCTGGTGGCACAAAAATGTTACCAAAGGTTTGTGATTCTGTTGTACCCGCCTTTTCTGTATAAAACAATTGGGTTTCACCAAAACCATTATTATAATTAATTTTATAACCAGCTCTTGTCGGTCCGTTCCCAGTAAAACCTCCTACAGTCGCATATACTCTTTTATAAGTAGAAGTAGTATTAGTCCATTTAAACCAATCTTTTTCTGTGGAATTTTGAATAAAGAGATCGTAAATAACCCCGCCTAATACTCCACCTTCTCCATTTAATAATAAACTTATTGCAGTGGACTGGGTATCTCCAATTCCAACTACCATTGGCCGGACTTCAGATAACTGACTATTTTCTTCGGCAAATGCGGAAGCCGATGGTATCAATACGACAGCAGAGATAAGAAGAACAGACAGGAACTTTTTAATTTTCACAATTCTTCCGCCTTTCCAACCATTGTTAATCGGCCGATTACATCTTAAATAATACATCTGACCCTATATTTTTAATATAGTCCATAAGATGTCATATGATAGATATTTACTGAAGGTTAATTTGTTATTATTTGTTATATTATTGAATTAAATATCACATTATGTCATATTCCTCTAATCATGCATATTCAATGTAGGGACAAAGTCTGACAGATGTAGACATAATATAAACGTCTCAAGGAAACAAGCCATTTATAACCAGTACTGCTAGAGTGATAATCTTCTCCATAATGCCAGAACAAAATGCCTGCGGCATCCCCATTGTAGTCGCTTTTTCGACCATATCCGGGCCACACACCTCTGCCGCACCGAATGTAGTCGGTTTTTCGACCATATCCGGCCCATACACCTCCGCCGCTCCGAATGTAGTCGGTTTTTCGACCATATCCGGCCCACACACCTCTGCCGCACCGAATGTCTCCACAGCCCCCTAAAGAAGTTGGAGTCCTCCCCCACAAAAATGTAGACTAGATATAGGAGGAGGATGAACGGT
>NZ_ASPX01000025.1:0-66136 GCF_000517965.1 Paenibacillus sp. FSL R7-277 | reverse complement strand
CCGAACACGACCGTTAAGCCCTCCAGCGCCGATGGTACTTGGACCGAAGGGTCCTGGGAGAGTAGGACGTTGCCAAGCGGACAATATTCCCTGATAGCTCAGTTGGTAGAGCACTCGACTGTTAATCGAGTTGTCACAGGTTCGAGTCCTGTTCGGGGAGCCATGCTCTCATAGCTCAGCAGGTAGAGTGCTTCCATGGTAAGGAAGAGGTCACCGGTTCGAATCCGGTTGAGAGCTCCACAAATTTTTTAAGGCCCGTTGGTCAAGGGGTTAAGACACCTCCCTTTCACGGAGGTAACATGGGTTCGAATCCCATACGGGTCACCATTTTTTATGGGATGAGAATTCCCTGGGTTCGTTGAAGCATAGGCATCGTAAGGAATACTTCGCAATCTCGTAACGGAGTGAAGAGTATCCCATACGGGTCACCATTTTTAACTAGTACCCTTATTAGTCACCATACATATGGAGGCTTAGCTCAGCTGGGAGAGCATCTGCCTTACAAGCAGAGGGTCGGGGGTTCGAACCCCTCAGCCTCCACCATAATGTTCTTGATATTTGAGGGAGATTGTGGGCATTATATAGGTATCTATTGTAGGGGATTCGCCAAGTGGTAAGGCAACGGACTCTGACTCCGTCATCATAGGTTCGAATCCTATATCCCCTGCCAAATATGAGCCATTAGCTCAGTTGGTAGAGCACCTGACTTTTAATCAGGGTGTCGAAGGTTCGAGTCCTTCATGGCTCACTTTTATTGATTTATGCGCGTGTGGCGGAATGGCAGACGCACCAGACTTAGGATCTGGCGTCGTAAGACGTGGGGGTTCAAGTCCCTTCACGCGCACCACTTATTTGCGGACGTGGCTCAGCGGTAGAGCATCGCCTTGCCAAGGCGAGGGTCGCGGGTTCGATTCCCGTCGTCCGCTCCAAATTTTTTGCGCCCTTAGCTCAGCTGGATAGAGCGTTTGACTACGAATCAAAAGGTCGGGAGTTCGAATCTCTCAGGGCGCGCCATTATTACTTCATTAACGGGATGTAGCTCAGCTTGGTAGAGCACCTGGTTTGGGACCAGGGGGTCGCATGTTCAAATCGTGTCATCCCGATATTTCATTTCACCTATGCGGGTGTAGTTCAATGGTAGAACTTCAGCCTTCCAAGCTGATAGCGTGGGTTCGATTCCCATCACCCGCTCCATAATAATCTCATAGTTTCGGGATGTAGCTCAGCTTGGTAGAGCACCTGGTTTGGGACCAGGGGGTCGCATGTTCAAATCGTGTCATCCCGATCGAACAGCTTATGGCTGGCCAATGAACTCTTACTGCGGTAAGAGTTTTTTGTTGCGTCATTAAAGGAACGTATGTTCCTTTAATCGTCTAAAAAAAAGACAACCTCAGCCGGGATGCCAATCCTTGCATAATAGCTGTGTAGGGACTCATCCTGCTCAATGGCAGTGCCGACCGATAGCAGCTTAACCGCGAACAGGTTAGCCTGCCGCTCCAGCTTGCCTGGCGAGAAATAGGAATTCTCCTCCAGAAAAAAACGGTTGACCCCTTTGTGCAGACGGTCATGCGCGAGTTCATGGGCGCATACGAATCGTTGCCACTCCAGCGGCAGCTGGTTATGAATAACGATGAACCTTCTTCTTAGCTTCCGATAGTAGAGGCCCTTGGTGCCGTCACCCAGATGCATGAACCGGATATGAATCCCCAGTGCTTCAGCCAGCTCGAAGGGGCTGCTGGTATTGTATTTTTTGACCAAACGCTTGATTAGCTCATCCATATTCTTCACCCGCAGCATGTTAATAGTAGTTGGATTGCCTGGTACTTACTCCTTGCCTGGATCGTGCTTGGGCTTGGTCCGCTTGTTCATCTGCTTCGCCTCCCAGAACAGGCCGGTTAATACATCCTTGATCCGCTGCTTATCCTCCTTGTTCAGGGGAATTCCGTCAAACATCAGCTCACCATCATCCTCCAGCATTTGGCGGAAGTCCCGCTTATCCTTGCTGGTGGCCCAGGCAGGCACAGCGCCCTCTGTACTGCTCTCAGTCTCGGTTAAATAACCGGCATGGCCCATCAGCTCCTCGTACGACACATCGGTCGCTTCAGCAATCTTACGCAGGGTAGCCGGCTTGGGGACACCCCGTAATCCATTCTCGATTCGTGAGATTTGGGCTCCACTGATACCGGCAAGCGCTGCCAGCTGATTAATGGTCAATCCCTTTCCTTCCCGAAGCTGTCTCAGATAGTATCCGAATTCCTCTGCCATCGATAACCACTCCTTATCCCTAATCACCTAAAAAGCTGTTGTACTTACTATAAGCTATTTATGCCAATAGGTAAACAATAAAGAGTCTATTATTGCCAAAAGGTAAGAATGGGCATGCATTTAGCTTGTTTGTGCTGCAAAACGGGCTAAAATGAGGTTTTACTGAATTGGTAGATAAGTGGTATATTATGAAAAAAAGGCGAACAGTATACGAACAAGTAGAATTTTAACACATTTGGCCGGAAAGGTCCGCAACAAAGTTCTTAAATCTGTATAACATCTAAGGAGTGGTATAAATGATGATTCTATCTTCGCTGCCCGAGCTTGACCGCCGCCGAACTCAGGTCACTATAGAGAATATGCTGGAGAAGTACCGGATTTTCAAATCTGTAACGTTTGAGGCTAAAGAGGCCGGGATTACGTACTCCTATACGGAACGGTTCCATGGCGCAACCCATACGGTTACTGATCAGACAGCAGCGATTGCCACGCATAATGTAGATGTGCCTGCTGCAAGACGGGCGTACTGTGCTGTGATTGATTCGGTTGTAGAGCGGCTTACCCAGAGGGAACAACAACTGGTGCGGGAGAGATACATGCGCAGAGAGGAGAGCTACGACTACACGATATACAATCATGTGTTCGATCCTCCAGTGAGCAAGGATACTTATGTGAAAATAAGGTCGAAGGCGTTCTATAAGATGGCGCTGGCGCTCGCCGATCTCCAACTGCTGTCTCTGGCCACGCTCACGAAGACCCCGGCTGGAGGGAACCTGCCTAAGGAGCAGAAATCCTTTTGACAACATGCAGCTACCATATGTAATCGACATGGCCGTATTGCCCGCTTTGGGTGATGCGGCTTTTTGTTTCAGATGAGAGTACCACCTTTTACCATCCCAAGTACCACCGGAAGTTATCGCTAATTCCTCTGTAATAGCGCCTGCGCAAGGTCTCAGGGGGTCTATGATTATAACATGGCAAATGAAGCAGAAGGACACCGCAGGAGCATGAATGCTCCACCTCATCGAAGCCTAAGACAGGCCGGCAGACAAGCGCGGTGAAAGCTCCTTCGGTCATTGCCGGATACAAGACGGGTCCTATTCTTCCTGAATCGAATCCGCGGGTGACTTCAAGAAAGGCAGGAGGGATTACCACATCTAATCATGAGAGGAATGAAGTCATGACGGTACAACATCTACGGGGGAATATCACTGCTGCGCTGGTGCAGTTTTTCCCGGATATTCCTGTCTATGTGGAAGGGGATAAGCCGCAGTCAGCCTACTTCAGGCTGGAGCTGCTCTCGGCAACCTACGACAGGCAGCGTGAAGGAAGATACATGGCGGTCTACCGCTTCGGTATCCGCTATGAGCAAGGCAGTCTGCTGGACGCAGAGGCTATGGCTGACGGGCTCTGTGAGGCGCTGGACGCAAGAGAAAGTGTGAATCCCGCTTATCGGGTGGTGCGCCAGTCCTGGGTGGCCGGAGCAGAGGGACGGGGGGCGCTGTTCACCGTGGACTATATGCTCTATCTCCAGAAGCAGAAGCAGCCGGTGGAAGAGGCAGAGCTGATGGGACACTTCACAGAAGGGGCGCGGCTGAAATGAGTTCTAAGGAAATGACGGCAAGTGAGCAGGGACGCGGGAGCGGGGGGCCGGATGTTTTTGGGAAAAAGCAGATCAGGAACTCGGCCCTGTTCGGCCCTAAGGAAAAGGATGTACTGGAGGTAGTTCTGCAAGAGGACGGGAGCTACACCTTGGAAGAGGCTAAGCACTTAATGGAGCGTTATCTAAATAAGGAGGTTATCTAATGGCTGGAGGAACATGGACAACACAAAACAAGGTGCGTCCGGGGGTATACGTAAATGTGGCCTCGAACGGTATTGTGGCAGGGAAAATGGGAGAACGCGGTACGGCTGCCTTGGCACTTGCACTGCCTTGGGGGCCTGCGGGAGTCATTCTAAAGCTTACGGCACAGGATGATTTCCAGCAAAAGCTGGGCTACGATCTGACGGCAGCAGAGCTGCTGCCGGTAAGAGAGGTGCTGAAGCGGGCAGGCACACTGTTGCTCTACCGTCTGAATCAGGGTGTGAAGGCTGCTGTGACCAATAACGGAATTCAGGCGACTGCGCGGTATGGCGGGGAACGCGGGAATGCGCTTAAGGTAGTGATCGAGAAAAATATCGATGACGCTACTAAGTTCGATGTCCGGACGCTGCTGGACGGGGCAGAAGTGGACAAGCAGACGGTAAGCGCTGCTGCCGGTCTGGCTGCGAACGATTATGTAGAATTTAAGCCGAATGAAGCCGGTGCGCTGACGGTGACCGCTGGACTGCCGCTGGCAGGCGGGGCAAATGGTACGGTCACGAATGCGGAGCATAGTGCGTTCTTGTCGGCACTGGAGGTTCAGGATTTCCAGACGGTAGGTCTGGTATCGCAGGATAACACGCTGAAGTCGCTGTATAGCGCCTATGTGAAGCGTCTGCGTAACACGGAAGGCAAGAAGGTGCAGGCCGTGTTGTCCGATTACTCTACGGCTGATCATGAGGGCATTATCAGTGTGGCGAACGGCGTCATTCTGAGCGATGGGACGGTAGTGGATAAAGCCCATGCCGTGGCATGGGTAGCCGGTGCAACTGCCGCCGCTGCTGTGAACGAATCTCTGACTTATCAGGCCTATGACGATGCTGTAGATGCGGATGTGCGTTTCAGCCATTCCGAGACTGTAGAAGCACTTACAGACGGAGAGCTGCTGTTCACCTATAGCGGAGGCCGTGCAGTAGTGGAGCAGGACATTAACACGTTCACCTCCTTCTCCACAGACAAAGGCAAGGCCTTCTCCAAGAACCGCGTGCTGCGGGTGCTGGATGGGATCGCTGGTGATTTGAAGCGGATTTTTGAGAGCTACTTCATTGGCAAATTGCCGAATAATGAGGACGGGCGCGCGCTGTTCTGGTCGCAGTGCGTCACTTATATGAATGATCTGCAGAACCTTGGTGCGATTGAGAACTTCAATGCACAGAGCGATATTGTAGTGACTCCTGGAGCGGACAGTGACAGCGTAGTGCTGGAGGTAGCTGTGAAGCCGGTAGATTCCGTAGAAAAAGTATATATGAAAGTGAAGGTGGTCTAAGATGACATTCTTGAGAGCCAGCGATACGCTGTCCGGCCAGGAGGGCCGGGCGTATGCCACGATTAACGGACAGACGGAAGAAATGTTCTATGTTAAAACCCTGGAAGCCACTGTAGAGAAGCAGAAGGCGGAAGTGAAGACGCTTGGACGCCGCGGGGTGCAGCATAAGGCGACCGGCTGGTCGGGCAGCGGTACGATGACGATTTTCTATATGACGAGCCGTTTCCGCCAGATGATGCTGGAGTACATGAAGACTGGGATAGACCAATATTTCAGCATTATCGTGACCAATGAAGATCCGTCCTCAACCGTGGGCGCTCAGCGCATCATGCTGAAGGATGTCAATCTGGACAGTGTCATTATGGCTTCGCTGGATACGGAGTCGGATGCGCTGGAGGAAGAGGTTGCTTTTACCTTCGAGGATGTGGAATTGGTGCAGCCCTTCGCGGCTCCGGCTAATGCCGGCCAATAAAGCTTAAGCGGGCTATCCGCAGGTTGTAAAAGAGTAAATGACTGAATAAGTTGGGGGGCTCCCGCAAAGTATCTGGACGATCACTAAAGAAGTCATAGCCGCTGTGCGGTGGTATTCTGCGGCGGGCCTCTTCGCTGCCCTAACACAATAAGAATCTGGGAGGAACAACATGAGTGAATTAAGTTTGTTTTTTGCGCAAAATGCGGCTTGTGATACAACAGAGGAATTCGCGGTCTCGCTGCGGTTCAAGGATAAGGAAGGTAACCCAGCCGTCTGGAAGCTGCGCAGTATGAATGAGGAAGAGAACCAGGAATGCCGCAAGGCGGCTACCCGTAAGGTCAAGGGAAAGAACGGCACCTACACGACGGACATTGATCCCAATGAATATATGGCGAAGCTCATGACGGCAAGCATTGTGCATCCGGATCTGAAAAATACCGAGCTTCAACGCTCCTACGGGGTGATGGGCGCCGAATCGCTGCTGCGCAAAATGCTGCTGCCCGGAGAATTCGCTGCGCTTGGGGAGCGGGTACAGGCGCTGAACGGCTTCGCCACAGATATGAACGAGCTGGTGGATGAAGTAAAAAACTAATCAACGAGGGCGATGGTGAGGCCAATCTGGCCTATTACGCCCTCCATGAGCTGCATATTCTCCCGCATGAGCTGATGAAGCTCTCCGTCCGCGAACGCGCGGCGATCTATGCCATGATCTCCGTACGCGTGGACAAGGAGAAGCGGGAGCGCGCGCGGAGCAAGGGGAAGAAGAGATGAAGGGGGTGAATGAATGGAAATCGATAGCTCCAAAGCAGTCATTATCTCGCGCAGGTCGGTTACGATCTGGAAAGCCGTCCACAAACAAAGCCTGCGGATGAATAATAATCTCGACATGGTTAACCGGTCGGTAAAAGGTTTTCAGGCGGCGGTGAAACGTTCCAGTGAACAAATCATCCGTTCAGAGGATCGGATCATTCAATCCTTGCAACAGATTAATGACACGCTGCTGGAAGGCTTCAAACGGCTGCCTGTCAAAGTGGATGTGTCGAGAACAGTTGTGATGCAGCAAAGCCAAAGGGCTGCGCAATCCCAGCAACTGGGGGTCCGAATGCTTACCGCCGCGCCTGCTGTAGAGGAGCCTGAGAAAAAAAAGCCCGAGCCCAAAGAGGTGAAGTGGTGGGAGGGCCTCAAGGAAAAAGAAAAAAAGGAAGAGGAAGAGAAGAAATCTGAGGTGAAAAAAGAGGATGTTAAACTGCCAGTGGTGAAACCTGAGGTTCTTCCGAAACCGAAAATCAACTTGAGGAAAGACCCTTTGCCTCCTCCAGTACCACCAGCTCCACCGGTGCCGCCTACACCGCCAGCACCCAAACAGGATTCAAAGATCATGAAGTTCCTCAAAACGGCTGATGTGGTTACGCCTTTTAACGCGATTAAATCCTTTGGGGAGAAGGCTGTGAAGGAAGCTGCACAGCCGGGAGATATTGAGAAATGGAACGTGATGAACGAGAATATTGACAATGCGCTCGGACAGATTGGTGCTAAGGCTCTAGGTGCTCTGCGGCCGGTAATGGATACGATTAACACAGCATTAACTTCAGGGCAGCTAGCGCCGCTTATTGATGCGATGGCTAACGGGTTTCTTTTCATAGCGAATGTAATCTCAATGGTCGTTGACGGGCTGTTATGGCTGGCTCAGGTGGTTCAGGATAACTGGTCGTTTATTAAGCCGATCCTTGAAGCGATAGCCATTGTCTTCCTGGCAGCTATGATCGTTCAGGTATATATGCTTGCCGCCGCCTGGCTGGCGGCGAATTGGCCGATCTTAATCGTCATTGCCGTGATAGCAGTCTTATTGATGATTCTGCAGCATCTTGGCGTCTCGGCGGGTGAGGTGGTTGGAGCCATAGTGGGATCGTTCTCGGTCCTGATCGCGGTAATACAGAACATAGGGATCTGGATCTACAATGTATTCGCTATGGCAAGTGACTTTATGATTAACACATTTAATACTGCGGTCAACAAAGTGCAGGGCTTCTTATACAATCTTGCAGCCGGTGCGCTGGATATGCTCTACAATATTGCTGTAGGCGCTGAAGGATTCGCTGGAGGGTTCATGAAGGTAATGGCTAAAGCGATCAACTGGGTGCTGGATAAATTCAATAGTCTGGTAGATATGCTCAGCCATATTCCTTTCTTCGACCAGTTGGGACTTGGCAAGGTGAATCTGCAGATAGAGGAGCCGGAAGTGCCGCATATGGCCAGCGATATGATCAGTACACTCCGCAGCAAGGTTGAAGTGCTTAAACCGGCGGATGAAGTCGTAATGCAAAAGTCTGAAATGAAGGAATATAAGAATTTAACGGATGCTTATAACAGCGGTAAACAAACAGGAATGAATGGTATGAACAAATTCATGGACAAGGGACAACAAATGAAGGATACGGCCAAGGAGTTTATGAACCCTAAGTCCCCTAAGAATATCCCGGGAGGTTCTACTAACGCTTTCGCCAACCAAACCGGCAGCCTGAACAACGTCAACAAGGTAGGCGAGGTAGGCAAAATCAGAGATAAGGTCGATGTCTCCAGCGATGATCTGGATATGCTGCGGGAGCTGGCGGAGATTCAGGCGATTCAGAATTTTGTCGAGCTGACGCCGACGGTGCAGGTAACAACCGGAAATATTAATAATTCCGGCGATATTGACTCCATCATCACGAAGATCGGACAAAAGCTGAAAGAGGAGTTCGTCTCTACGGCGCAGGGGGTGTACACGTAACATGGAGGAGTATGGATTCTATCTTAGCTTCAATAATTATGAAGAGGTGATCCGGCTTCCGGTTAACCCTGAGACGCTGGAGATCAAGGAGAACAGCGATGGCAAAAGCTATACCATAGTGGATTTCGGTGAAATCAATGCGATCGCTTATCCGAAGCTGACGGAGATTACGATTGAGAGTATGTTCCCGGCACAATATTATCCGTTCGTGGTGTACTCCGGCGAGAATGCCGGTAAGCTGCTGAAGCCCTATGAGTATGTAGAGCTAATCCGCAAATGGATGCTCAGCCGCAGGCCGGTCCGGTTTGTTTTCTCAGGGCTGAAATCGGCGAACGTGCAGAATACGCAGACCCCAGACTGGCTGAAGCAGGCCAGGGCACAGGCGCAGCAGGCTTTTACCGGGGATATTGGCATTAATATGGCGGTCAGTATTGAGAACTTCTCCTGGAAGCTGAGTGCGGGGTCCTCGGGGGATATCGATTATACACTTGGACTCAAAAAGTATGTGTTCTATCAGGCTCTGGCTGTGAAGGTGGGCAGCACCGGTGAAGTGAAGAAACAGCAGAAGCGGGCAAGCGAGAAGGCAGCACCTGCTACCTATACGCTCAAAGCCGGGGATACGCTCTGGTCGGTGGCCCAAAAGCTGCTCGGTGACGGCAGTAAATCCAAAACGCTGCAAAAGCTGAACAATATCTCGGACAGCGAACTGAAGAAGCTCAAAATTGGCCGAGTGATCAAGCTGTCTTAGGAGGCCGTGGCGATGGAATTAATCATAATTAATAAGGAAGGCGCCATCTGGAATATTGCCGGAATCGTTACGGATATCACGTGGAAAACCACCCGGACCGGCAAGCCTGCGACGCTTGAGCTTACGCTGGTGGACAGCGGTATGTATCAGCATAAAAAGTTCGCGATCAGCAACGGGGATATTGTGCAGTTCCGCAGAGATGGAGTCGATGTATTCTACGGCTTCGTTTTCAGCATCGACACGGGGGCGAATCAGGAGATCAAGCTGACGGCGTACGATCAGATCCGCTATCTGCTGGGCAATGGCAGTTATGTGCTTCAGGACGTTACTGCGGCTGAGGTGATCAGCACCATTGCCAAAGACCGCGGCTTGCGACTTGGACTACTGGAACCGGCTGAGTACAAGATTCCCTCGTTGATCGAAGACGGCAAAAAGCTGCTCGATATTATTATGGGTGCGGTCGGCAGTGAGCTGCAGTATAAGGGCCAGCTGATGGCGTTCTATGATGATTTTGGCAAGCTGACGCTGCGCAGTCCGCAGTCCATGCTGCTGAAGGTGATTCTGGGGGCAGGCCATTATCTGTATGATTATTCGCTCAAAAGAAGCATCGACGATAATACGTACAATACGATTCTGCTCTACCAGGACAACGAAAAGACCGGCAAACGCGAGTTCTATCCGGTCACAGATAAAGAAAATGTAAAGCGCTGGGGTATCCTGCATCTCTACCAGAAGGCGGACGATAATGCGAATGCTGCGCAGATTCAGGAAAAGGCAGGCAATCTGCTTAAGCAGCATAACCGTGAGAAGGTCAGTCTTTCTGTGCAGGCTATTGGCGATATACGGGTGAGGGCGGGGAACTTCATCTATGTGCTGCTGGATGAATTCCAGACGCAGCTGTTCCTGGTGGATCAATGCAGCCATAAAATTTCCGGAGGGGAGCATACGATGTCCCTAGACATTAAGGTGGTGTAGACAACATGCTCGATATTATTAAACAGGCAAGCCTCGGGGCCGTATCGAATACGAATCCGGTGGCTTTGGCTTATGGGACAGTGGTTCTGGCACAGCCGCTGCAGATTCAGGTGGAGCAGCGGCTGCTGCTGACAGGAGCCGCACTGGTGGTGGTTGAATCCGTGATGGAGAGCAAGGCCGTAATCGAAGGCCGGGAGATTCTGCTGCGCCGTGGACTTGAAGCGGGAGACCGCGTGCTGCTCGTGCGGATGCAAGGCGGACAGAGCTATATTGTCCTCGATCGGCTGGTGGACCTATGATTCCGGCGATAGGCAGATCCGGTCCGGTGACGGGAGCTCTGGAAGGGAATGTGAGCGCTCCGGGGAATGCCCCGAGCCTGACGTACCGGATGGACTGGGGGCGCAGGCGGATCGGCGGGCAGGTAGACGGACTTGAAGCGGTGAAGCAGGCAGCAATTAAGGTGCTGCAGACCAGCCGATATGAACACCTGATCTATAGCGCGGACTACGGAACGGAGTGGAAGCTGGTGCTGGGTCAGGACAGGCTGCTGGCCCGGCCGGAGCTGCGCCGGCTGATCAGCGATGCGCTGCTCCAGGATGAGCGGATTCAGGCGCTTGAGGATGTGGAGATACTTTTTGACGGAGATACGGTTAGCTTCAGCTGTACGGCTGTCACAGTATACGGTGATTTGGAGCTTAGAAAGGAGGGGATGGCCAGTGTATGAGGATCAGACGTACGAGGCTCTGCTGGAACGTATGCTGGATCGGGTTCCAGAGGGGCTGGACAAGCGCGAGGGAAGTATTATCTATGATGCGCTTGCGCCGACGGCGGCTGAAATGGCCCAGATGTATCTTGAGCTTGAGGTCAGTAATAATCTGTTCTTCCCGGATACGGCGGACGGCGAATATCTGGAACGAACCATTGCCTGGACGGGACTGAAGCGTCAGCCCGCAGGCAAAGCGCAGCTTGGTGCGAGGTTCTATACCAGTGGCGAACAGCCTCTGGATATTCCGCTGGGCAGCCGTTTCTCCCTGGGACTGCTTCATTATAGTGCGGCGGAGAAGCTGGCTCCCGGGACGTACCGCCTGGAGAGCGAAACTGCCGGGGCTGAGGGGAATCAGTATTCAGGCGCGCTGCTGCCGATTGATTATATCCCGGGACTGGCCCGGGGGGAGATTACGGGCCTGCTGGTTCCGGGGACGGATGCGGAGCCGGATGAAGCGCTGCGGCAGCGGTACTTCGATTCGGCCCGGCGGCCTGCAACGAGCGGCAATAAATATCATTATATGGAGTGGGCGCAGCAGATTCAGGGCGTAGGGGGAGCGCGGGTCTTCCCGCTGTGGGCCGGACCGAAGACGGTCAAGGTGGTCATTGTGAACGCGGAGCATCAGCCCGCCTCCCCGCTGCTGGTCTCCCAGGTGCAGCAGTTCATTGATCCTGCGCCGGGTCTTGGCGAGGGCCAGGCTCCGGTGGGAGCGGTGGTGACGGTGGCATCGGCCACAGGCAAGGTGGTTGATGTCTCAGCTAAGGTTACGCTCGCTGCCGGCTATGCGCTGCAGCCGGTTATTCAAGCTTTTACCGCGCTCCTGGAGAAGTATCGTAAGGAGAAGGCTTTTGCTGCTACCTATATCAGTCAATCGGTCATTGGCGCATTGCTGCTGAATACGGAGGGCGTAGTGGACTATAGCGGGCTGAAGCTGAACGGCGGGACGGTAAATATCCCTCTGCTGGAGACAGAAGTGCCACTGTTCGGCAATGTCGTACTGGAGGTGTAGGCATGGGGTATCCGGAGCAAATCGATGTCTTTCAGGATAAGCTGAACAAAAAGGCAAACGGCGGCAGCCATGTTGTAGAGGAGAAGCTTCGGCTTACAAGTGGTGTATTCAGCGGATTGCTGGCCCACGACAATATTAACAATCAGACGCTGGCCGTGTACACAGGCTCCCGCTTCAGCGGGACAGAGGTACGGAATTACTCGGTCTCTTTCCCGGACGAGGCTCCTTGGCGGCGGCTCATTAACATCTATGCGGATGTGCCGGAAGTCTATGTGACTTACGAGACACCGGGAGACACTGTGGAAGCGGATGATGTGAACCAGTTACAGGGCGGGCTTACGGCTACGCAGCGTGAACTGGAGCGGTATAAACAGGCCGGTCTGATTGACGGCGGATCTTTTAGAAGAGAGGTGTAATATGGCACAGACCATTCAGGTCAAACGCGGTACCCGGGCCGAGCTGTCCACTTACGGGATGCTGAAGGCGGGCGAAATGGGCTTCTGTACAGATACGAAGGAGGTCTATATCGGAGACGGTAGCTCCAACTCCATGGTGGGCCGGGCCTTGTCCGGTCCCGAAGCTTCGCGTCCTGCGGCAGCCTCGGCGGGGCGTCTATACTATGTTAGCAGCGGGAGTAACAGCGGGTATTTGTATTTCGATGACGGGGCCGCCTGGCGGCGGGTTAACGCACAAAAATTAACAGATGTGAGCGGAACGGTGGACGATATTGCTGACGGCTCCACGTATGCCAAGGTGCTCAAGGCGGATCTTACAGCAGGGCATCCCAATAAAGTGTCGGACGGCACGAATTCGAAGACTGCCGCAGAAATTGCAACGCATCTTAACGATGCCGCGAAGCACAGAATCATCAACGACGGCGGGTCGACGATTACAGACCTGTGGTCCGCGCAAAAAATCAAAAACGAAATCGAGCTGGCCAAGCATAATATTGAGCCGCAGGCTTCTGTGAAGGATCAAAACTTGACGGCTCCGCCATCTAGTCCTGCGGAAGCTGACCGGTATATCATTCCTTCCGGCGCAACCGGCGTCTGGGCGGGTAAAACCAGTCAGATTGCGGAGTATGCCGCAGGTAGCTGGGCCTATTATGTTCCGGCTGTCGGCTGGACGGCTTATGTGGACGATGAGCAGAAAATCTACAGCTGGAACGGGAGCGCCTGGGTGCGTACGGGCGGCGCGCTACAGACGATCACGGCGGGGAATGGGCTTACCGGCGGCGGGCAGGCGGACAGTGTCACGCTGAGCGTCGGGGCAGGCAACGGGATCGTTGTCGGCTCAACCAGTGTTGCGGCCAAGCCGGGTAAGGGAATTCTGGTAAACTCCACTGGCATCGAGGTCAACATTGACGGATCGAGTATCGTCTACGATTCGGCCAATGGCAACCAGCTCACGGTAAGCACTATCGACGGCGGAACATTCTAGGAGGCGGTGACCATGGCACGGAAGACATTGATTCAAATCCGCCGCGGCCTGGAGAGTGCGCTGGGTACGCTAGCCGCAGGCGAGCTGGGCTACTGCACGGATAGCGGCAAGCTGTTCATCGGCAGCGGCAGCAGCAATATGCTGCTGGCGGCAGGCCAAAGCACAGGCGATATGCTGAAAAGCATCTACGACACGAATAACAACGGCAAGGTTGATTATGCCCAGGCTGCGGATACGGTTCCGTGGTCAGGTGTGGACGGCAAGCCTTCCGTCTATCCGGCAGCTGCACATACCCATGATTATATGCCGAAGGGTCCGCTGACCTGGAACCAGCTGAAGGGGGTGTAGCTGTGGCTTATGGAGACAGTATATATGGCGTTGTGGCATATTCGGCAGATGATGTGACAGGGGAAGGGCCGGAGATTACCGCTCCCGATCTAATGAAATACCTGCCCGAGTATTATCAGGGCGTGCCTGAGATGGAGGCTGTGCAGGCCAGCGCAGGTAGAGCCTGCGGTGAAGTGGCATACGCCATGGCCGACAGTGACGATCAGAAGACGCTGGAGTCGGCTACCTGGGGGCTGTCCCGCTGGGAGCGGATGCTGGGACTGGCCTCAGATCCGAACAAGTCCTACGCCACCCGGCGGGAGATGATCAAGGCCAAGCTGCGAGGCAGCGGAACAACTACGCCGGAAATGATTAGGCGGACGGCGTCTGCTTTTTCCGGGGGAGATGTGGAGGTAGTCGAGGTGCCCGAAGCGTACAGCTTCGAGGTGCGCTTCGTCGGCACGCTGGGCATCCCGGCCAATATGGCAGGTCTGATTCAGATCATGGAAGAGATTAAGCCGGCCCATCTGGATTACAGCTTCGTATACAGCTACACCTGGTGGGACTCCTTGAAGTCCCTCACCTGGAACGGTGCGCACGGCAAGACCTGGAATGAACTAAGAGTATATGAATAGGAGTGTGAGCGATGAAAACAACGGGTAATCTGGGGCTGAAAAAGCCCGATGGTACAGACATTGTAGATATCACCGACCTGAACGGCAATATGGATATTCTGGACACCGCCGTCAAGGCCGCGCAGGATCACGCCGCAGATGCGGTCAAGCACATCACAGCCGCGGAGCGCACGGCATGGAACGCCAAGGCGTCTACGTCGGTTGCGACCACGAATGCTGCTGGGCTGATGGCCGCAGGGGACAAGTCGAAGCTGGATAGTGTGGCGCAGGGTGCTAATAATTATGTGCATCCTTCCACGCATTCGCCATCGGTCATCGTACAGGACTCGTCCAACCGCTTCGTAACCGATGCGGAGAAGACGGCCTGGAATGGCAAGGCGAATCTAGTGACTACACCGCAGCAGACTACGGCGGATGTTACCTACTTTGTCCGTACTGATGGGAATGACAATAACACCGGGCTTTCTAATACGGCGGGTGGGGCTTTTAAGACGATTACAAAAGCAATTAATACGCTCCCTAAAGTAATCAACCATGATGTGAATATTAATGTTGCGGCAGGTAACTATGCTGAAACAATAGTAATTAAAGGATTTACAGGAAAAGGTTCTTTTGGCATTTCGGGAACAGCTTCCGTGAATATATTAAATGTTTTAGGCAGCGCAAATACAATTCCTGTAACATTATCTACACTTACCAGTACTACAAACAGTTCGAATTGTTTTGAATTTAGTTATTGCTCTTGGACATATTTTAATAAATGTTCAGCGTTAGCAGTTGATAATTCAAACTCTGCGTTCGTTATCTATGGCGGAACTGCAGTTCTTGCAACGTGTACTATATCTAATAAATGGGCGGCTATATTGGCTCGCAGTGGGTCAAATGTCTACGTAATTTGGTGTTCTGGTGTTTCGAATTCTAACGCATATTATGCAATGGAATCGGCGAAAATCGGTGGAGATGGAAATTCCTTGTCGGGAGTTTCATATACCTCAAATGGAGCAACTATTTCAATGGGGCCTGGGGTTATTAACCCATGGGGGGATAATACAACATTAAATCGGCCTATGGCTGAAATGAAGCCTCTCTCTGACCAATTGTTAAGTGCTGGAGTATGGGGCAAGGTTACATTAAACCAGTCTCTTTACAGTATTAAAAATGTTGCGGACATAGCAAACAGTCGACTTATTTCTCCTGAAACGGGAGTATATCTATTGAATGTCCGTGTAGCGATATCTAATTCAGGAGCAGGGCGGGCCGCTATTGGAGCTTTCGTAAATGGGAATCTAAATGGACTTTTAATAGAACAGACGAGTGATGCGAGTCAATTAGGGCTATCATTGGGTGGATCTTCGCTTTTGCGCCTTAGTGCGGGAGAGTACGTAGAAATATTCATAAACCCTACTCAAAATATTTCTATTTCTGCTCATGATCCATACACACATGTATCTTTAATTCGAGTTGCATAAAGGAGATGAATAAATGAACCTAGCACAAGCAATTAACTATTTATACCCAACTGCCAACCCCATGCACGACTTCATCGTCCAAGACAACGGCCCGGAACCCGTCCTGCGGCCAGGAGCCGAAACTAAAGGCCAGGTACGCTACGAGATCAAGCTGCCAGAAATCGGCGAACAACCCGTAGAAGGCGTCCACTACCGCCACGGCATCGACTACAATCTGCTGACCGAAGGCGAGGATTATGATCTCGTAGAACGCGGGCCATATATTGCGGTCTGGAAGCTGGAGGTGCCGCAGCCGACAGAGGCTGAATTACAGGCGGCGTGGGAAGCGTACCAGGAGGCTGAGGCCAACAAGCCGCCGGTACTGACAGAGCTGGAACAGTTGCAGCAAGAGAATCTGTGGCTAAAGGCGCAGAATAACGCGCTCAGCGAACGGGCGGATTTCATTGAGGATCTCATTGCGGAGATGGCCACGCAAGTCTACACGTAATCGTTCAGCGGGTCTAACCTGCGCATTACCTCTATTATAGTAAGGTGGTGAGAGCAATGGCATTATTTTTCGCACAACGCGTTACGCTGGGGAAGACGAAGTATAGCGAGATCCCCTCTACGCTGAAGCCTGCCGTCAAGCAGATTCTGGTGGAGAACGGACTTACGTTTCTTGTAACTGAAGAGTAGATTGCCACAGGCGCCGCTCAGGGCGTTTTTATTTTGCCCTCGGACCCGTCCGGGGGCTAAGTCCAAATATTCACCGCAGTGACGATGAAGCTTCAAGTTTAAATCTTAAGTGCGTCTTATATAACTACTTTAATAACCACACAGAAGGGAGTGAAGCAATGGACAGCAACGATGTAGCGAATCTGGAGAAGCTGCTGCCGCTTGCGGATAAGTATGGACTGGCTTATATCATCGCTCTGATTCTGCTCATGATTATGCTTGTGCTTTTGCGGTCAATTGTGAAGGGGAATCTGGTGCCGCGTGAACTGCTGGAGCGTGCTGAGGAAGACCGGGACAGGCTGCAGAATATCCTCGACAAAGAGCGGTCAGACTTCATGGCACCCACGCTTGAAGTCTTACAGCGCTTGAAGATAGACCATTCCGCAGGCAGCCATACGGGTAGTACCAGTACTAATGAAGAAGACAGGGGGGGATAACGTGCTGAGTGCGTGGATCAAGCGTCTATCGCCCCTGCACCGGGACAGAGAGCGGAGGCTGGCGCTGGCAGGACACCGAGTATCGCTCTCTATCCGCAGGTATAAGAATGTCTCTAAAGACATTCAGGAAGAAATCAGGAACAACGGGTTCGCCGAGTTCCTAATCTATGATCGGGGGGCAGAAGATGAGCAGCATTGATATTGTGTTGTTACTGGCCTATTCTATATCCTTTATCTGTGCGCTGCTGCTGATGGCTGCGCTTTTTTTGTATTTCCGCCGAAGATTCCGGGTGCGCGTGGTCAGTCTGTTTATGCTGGCTGCGTTTTTTTTCCTCGGGGCGTATACGGTTAAAATGGCGGTGGCCTTCTGGATCAGATTCAGCTCCGCTCCCGTCCCGGACGCTATACGAAGCTCGCTGCAATCGGATGCCTGGGCTATTGCCCAGACGGGAACGACCATAGGGCTAGTCATCCTAACCCTCTTGATGTACACCAGACGCCAGGATCTGTTCGTGGTCCTCTCTGAAATCAGGAAAGGGGAGGAATCGCATGCTGACGCTGGCTCAGGTTCTGAATAAATCCGCTGCCCGCCTGTCCGGGCTTCATCCCGCCGTCCTTGCCGCAGCGACTGCACTGATTGAACGCAGTTATGCTGTTGGAGTTCCCATTCTGATCACGCAAGGCCTGCGGACGATTGCCGAACAGGATGCGCTCTATGCCCAGGGGCGAACCCGGCCGGGAGCAATCGTGACGAATGCGCGCGGCGGGTACAGCTATCACAATTATGGATTGGCGGCGGATTTTGCGCTGCTGCTTCCGGATGGTTCAAGTGTCTCTTGGGATATGAACAGGGATGAGAACCAGAATGGGACCCGGGATTGGCTGGAGGTGGTGCAGCACGCTAAGGCCATCGGGTTCGAATGGGGCGGCGACTGGACTAGCTTCAAGGATTACCCGCATCTGCAGATGAGCTTCGGATTAAGTCTGGCAGATCTGCGAACCAGGAAAAAGCCTACGGCTGCGGCCGTGGAGGCGGTGGTTGAACGCATCAAGCCCAAGGAGGAACAAGCGATGAGGACTCAGATGAAAGTTGCAGTACAGGTGAATGGGAGGAAGATTGCGGACGGGTGGCTGGAGAATGGGGTTACCTATGTTCCTGCACGTAAAATTGCGGAGGCACTGGGCGCTCAGATTGCCTACCATCCGGCTGCCAACACCGTTGATATCACCACCATCCCGCAGAAAGGAGCAATCTCATGATGAACAGCGAACTGCTGGATAATGTATTGGCTTTTGCCTCAATCCTGTCGGTCTTTATTCTTACCCTAGTGCAGCTGATCAAAAATAATACCCGTTTGCCGCGTAACAGCATCCCTTTTATCGGACTTGGCATCGGGCTGCTGGTTGGAGCGGCGGCGTATCCTTTTACAGAGCTGGAGTTGATCTTGCGTCTATGGTCAGGCGGATTGGCCGGGTTATCGGCTACCGGATTATTCGAATTGGCATTCAACAACCGCTCAGGGCACACAATGAAATAAAAGTTAACCTGTGATCAACGGCCGGCTCTGCGGAGCTGGCTGTTTTTGTCGTTTTACGTCATATAACTTCACATGAACACTGCATAAAGTACATATCAAAGAGAGAATATACCAGGAAGAAATACATAATTTTTTGGGACTGCATAAATGGCCGGTTTGGTGTATAATCGAAATCACTGCACTGCTTTACCGCGCAATAAAGTTGAAGATTTCCGGGCGGTTTTATTGTATGATATGAGGAAGCTTTTCAAATAGACAATGTTAAGAGCATTGATCCGGAAGAGGATGGGGGGAGCAGCATGACCGAACTTACGACTACCGTTAGCAAAAGCAACTCCAACAATCTGCTGCGGCGGGACGTACGGTTCCTGGGGAACATACTGGGCGAAGTCTTGGTACACCAAGGCGGCAACGAACTGCTGGATATTGTGGAGAAAATCCGGGAGACCAGCAAATCGCTGCGCTCATTGTTTTTGCCTGAACTGCACAACGAATTTAAAGAGCTGATTAGCTCACTGGACCCGGAGAATCGCCATCAGGTGATCCGTGCCTTTGCGATTTATTTCCAGCTGGTGAATATCGCCGAGCAGAACCACCGGATTCGCCGTAAACGCGACTACGAACGTTCTGCCGGGGAGACTGTACAGCCGGGGTCGATTGAGAGCGCGGTTCAGGAGCTTCGCGAACGGGATTTCTCCCACGAAGAGGTTCTTGAGATCATGAGCGGCATGTCACTCGAGCTGGTTATGACCGCTCACCCTACTGAAGCTATGCGCCGTGCAATTCTCGATATCCACAAACGGATCTCCGACGACGTCATGGGCTTGGATAATCCGACGTTAACGTTCCGCGAACGCGAACAGCTCCGGGAGAAGCTGCTGAATGAGGTTATTACCTTGTGGCAGACTGATGAACTGCGTGACCGTAAGCCAACGGTGCTGGATGAAGTGCGTAACGGGATGTATTACTTCCATGAGACGATTTTTGAAGTGCTGCCGGATGTATATCAGGAGCTTGAGCGCTGTCTGAGCAAATATTATCCGGGCCAGAACTGGCATGTGCCGACCTATTTGCGTTTCGGTTCATGGATCGGGGGAGACCGCGACGGCAACCCTTCCGTGAAGGCAACCGTTACCTTGCAGACCCTCCGTCTGCAGCGCAAGCTGGCTATTCGTGAATACCAGCGTATTATGCGCGAGCTGATGCAGTACCTGAGCTTTAGTACAAGCATTGTGAATGTGACGCCGGAACTGCTGGAATCGATTGAGGCAGACCGGAATATTATCAATCTTAACCGGGTCGATGCCTGGCGTAATGATAACGAGCCTTACCGGATTAAGCTCAGCTATATGATCTCCAAGACACAGAATGTGCTGGACGATGAGAAAAAAGGAACACCAGAGCGCTACGCATCCCCGGCGCAATTCATTGACGACCTGAACGTGATTGACCGCAGCCTGCGGCATCACTACGCCGATTATGTAGCAGATACCTACATAAAGAAGCTGATTCGTCAGGTGGAGCTCTTCGGCTTCCACACCTCTACGCTGGATGTCCGCCAGCACAGTCAGGAGCATGAGAATGCAATGACAGAGGTTCTGGCCAAGATGAATGTTACACCGGATTACTCCAAGCTGTCTGAGCAAGAGAAGATTGTGCTGCTGGAGAAGCTGCTGAATGATCCGCGTCCGCTGACTTCCCCTTACCAGTCGTATAGTGAAGGGACAGAGGAATGCCTGGCGGTATACCGTGCGATCTATGAGGCGCAGGAGGAATACGGCAAGCAGTGTATTACAAGTTATCTGATCAGTATGGCGGAGGCGGCAAGCGATATTCTCGAGGTTATGGTCTTCTCCAAGGAAGTCGGCTTGTTCCGCAAAGACAACGACGGTACGGTAGTCTGTACTCTGCAGGCTGTGCCGCTGTTCGAGACGATTGACGACCTGCATGATGCGCCGCAGATTATGCGTACGCTGCTCAGCATGCCGATCTACCGCGATGCGGTCCGTGCGATGAATGATCTGCAGGAGATTATGCTGGGATATTCCGACAGTAATAAAGACGGCGGCGTCGTTACAGCGAACTGGGAGCTGCGAGTGGCCCTGAAGCAGATCACAGCGACTGCCGATGAGTTCGGCATTAAGCTGAAATTCTTCCATGGACGGGGCGGCGCCCTCGGACGCGGCGGTATGCCGCTCAACCGGAGCATTCTGGCCCAGCCGGCTTCCACCATCGGCGGCGGGATTAAGATTACCGAGCAGGGTGAGGTTATCTCCTCCCGTTATTCGATGAAAGGCATTGCTTACCGCAGTCTGGAGCAGGCGACATCCGCTCTGATTACGGCCGCTATTCATGCCAGATCGCCGCAAGCGGATCTGTACGAAGCCAAGTGGGATGAGATTATTGCCCGTATCTCTGAAGTCTCGCTGAACAAGTATCAGGATCTGATCTTCCGTGATCCGGATTTCCTGACGTACTTCAAAGAGTCAACCCCGCTGCCGGAGGTAGGCGAGCTGAATATCGGTTCACGCCCTTCGAAGCGGAAGAATAGCGAGCGCTTCGAGGACCTGCGTGCGATTCCTTGGGTATTCGCTTGGACGCAGAGCCGTTATCTGCTTCCAGCATGGTATGCCGCCGGAACCGGTCTGCAGAGCTTCTATGAGGGCAAGGAAGAGAATATGAAGATCATGCAGCATATGTATGCGAACTTCTCATTCTTCACGACCCTGATCGATACGCTGCAGATGGCTATTGCGAAGGCGGATCTTGTCATCGCCAAGGAATACGCCGGGATGGGCAAGAACGAGGAGGCGCGCGCGCGAATCTTCGGCCAGATCGAGGCTGAGTTCAAGCTGACCTCCGAGCTAATCCTTCAGATCACCGGCCAGCAGGACATTCTGGATAATGTTCCGGTCATTCAGGAATCCATCCGCCTGCGCAATCCGTATGTTGATCCGCTCAGCTACCTCCAGGTTCAGCTCCTCGCCGAGCTTCGCGCCCTGCGTGAGGCTGAGGGGGATGACGCTGAGCTGCTGCGTGAGGTACTGCTTACGATCAATGGTATTGCTGCCGGTCTTCGGAATACCGGCTGATGGTTTGTGAGCACCCGCTCTGACGATCTTGATCTAAAAAGTCGGCGAAGCCGCTTTAAGGTTTTGAACTCAAAGTCGGCGAAGCCGCTTTAGGGTTTTGGATCTCAAAGTCGGCGAAGCCGCTTTAAGGTTTTGATTTTCCGATCTTAGGCCCTGGTCTTTCGGTCTTGAATCTTTGAAGCCTGCCCTAAGCCGCTTCAGAATTCCCCGCCCGCTTCCTAACCGGAGGTGGGCTTTTTTTATAGGAATTTGCGGTCACGAAGGCACATGGGCACATTATATGCGAAAAACCGAACACAATGGGCAGTGACGAAGGCATATGAGCCAATGTATGTGAAAAACCGAATAGAAATAGAATGAGGATAAAGCAGGTGGATGCAAAACAGTGGGGTGCTGCTCTAAGAGGGGCATAAGGCAACGTCATGCTCTATGTGTTAGGAGGGTTTTGTTGTAAAGGAAGGGAGGCCGGGAGTCGCAGACCCGGCCGAGCCCATGCCCCACCCCATTGTTGCCTGAGATATACTTTGGGCAACAAGAAAAGCAGTGGGGGGAACCAGGCTGATGGAGGGGGCGGAGCGGAAATTTGGAACTGTAGGAGCGATAGCGTTCGCCTTTATTGGCAGATTTCAACCGCAGCTAGCGGTTCCAATCAGGAAATCTGCCAATAACAGCGACCGGAAGTCCAAATGTTCTGCGCAGCCCCCGACTAATCAGCCGCCATGGGGGCCAGGGGGTTCCTCCAGCGATCAGCCGCCAGCAACCCGGCAGCAAGCTTTTCCAGCACATTATATAGAAGGTAACAATACAAACCTTGATTTTTGCAAGCACATGATTTACGATTTAAATGCTTGTACCGTGGTCTTCGAAGAGCTGACAGTCCAAGGGCGGCAAGTCTGGGGGAGTTAACAGGTGGAGAATCTGGAAGGCAGACTGACAAAGCTCGCCCTGAAGGGTGACCAAAGGGCATTTGCCGAGCTTGTGGAACTATATAAAGACAAAATTTATCATTTGGCTTACCGTATGCTGAATAACCGCCATGAGGCGGAGGATGTTGTTCAGGAGACTTTTTTGCGCGTCTACAGAAATTTGGACAGGTATGATGATAAGCAGAAGTTCTCGACATGGATCTACCGGATTGGCACGAACCTCTGCATTGACCGGCTGCGTAAGCGTCGCCCGACCTATTCCCTGGATGCCGAGATGAACGACCAGGAGGGGATTGACGGGTATTCGATGATTCCGAGCGATAATGTGACCCCGGAGACGGAGCTGCTGCTCTCGGAGACACAGAGACTCATCTATGAAGCCATCGACAGCCTGCCCGTGAAGTACAGGTCGGTTATGATTCTGCGCTACCTGCAGGATTTGTCACTTCAGGAGATCGGCGATGTGCTGGATATGCCTGTAACGACGATCAAGACCCGGGTGCATCGTGGCCGTGAGTTTTTACGTAAGAAGTTAGGACCCAAATTGTAAAAATAGATTATTTTTTATGAAACTCCTGCATTGCAGGGACGTATGTAAGTTAAGCAAGTCTTATGCACTAAATTAGCACGTATGAAAGGATTGGCTCCTATGGAATGCAAACTGGCCGTCTCTATGATGCACGACTACCTGGATGACGACTTGCCCGACCTGCAGCAGAGGGAATTGAAGGAGCATCTTTTATCCTGTACGGAGTGCCGTGCGAGGTTCAAAGAACTGGAACAGACCGATATGCTGATGTTTTCCCTGATGCACCAGACACCTGTGGCCTCGGAGGATTTGGTTGGCCGGATTATGGATTCATTACCGAAACCCAAGAAGGAAAGAGCCTTCATCACCTGGATCAAGCGGCATCCGGCCCTGACGGCGGCGTCTATGTTCATTCTTGTGATGCTGATGAGCTCCGTAACCTTTTGGAATCAGGATCGGCAGCTTGTGGTTAGAGGGGCAGACCTCGACCAGGTTGTGATCAAGGGGAATACGGTGATTGTACCCTCCGGCAAAATTATCTCCGGCGATCTGACGGTGGAGAACGGTAAGACTCAAGTCTACGGGGAAGTCAACGGGAACGTAACGGTCATCGACGGCTCGCTGTATCAGGCTTCAACCGCCCATATCTCCGGGCAAGTCAAAAGTATAGACCAAGCCGTAAGCTGGATCTGGTATAAAGTGACGAACATGTTCTCTGAAGTTGCCTACCGATAGCTAAATGTTGGTCGCTTGTAGCAGATAACTCATTTGCGCCTCTTTTTCCGGAAAGATGGCGCTTTTTTGTTGCCTGAAATGACAGGTTCATCAATTTACCAGCCGCCAAACTTGCAACCGGAGGCGTAACGTTATAACCTAGAATAAGATTCAAGCTTAACAGACAATTTACATAAACCCAGTTAATTTGAAATCACGGGGGTTTTCGGCCATGAGCTACTTTACCGACCTTACATGGAAAGAATCCATTAAAGATATAATTGATATTCTAATTGTCAGCTACATTATCTATAAAGTGCTCAATATGGTGCGCGGGACGCGGGCGGTTCAACTGCTGAAGGGGATTATGGTCCTGGTCGTCATCTGGGGCGGCAGTACTCTACTGGATCTGTATACCCTGAGGTGGCTGATGAACCAGGTGTTTACTTTTGGGATACTCGCGATTTTTATTATTTTTCAGCCGGAGCTGCGGCGGGGGCTGGAACAGCTCGGCCGGGGCAAGTTCTTCGGGCGGAATGCGGAGAATGATGAGGAGATCAGTAAATTAATCGGTGAAGTGATTAAAGCCGTGAATTATCTGGCTGTCCGCAAAATCGGGGCATTGATCGTATTCGAACGGGCCACGGGGCTTAATGAATATACGGAATCCGGGATCGCCATGCGCTCTGAGGTCAGCTCCGAGCTGCTGATTAATATCTTCATCCCCAATACGCCGCTGCATGACGGAGCGCTGATTATGCAGGGAGGCCAGATCGCTGCGGCAGCCTGTTACCTGCCGCTCTCGGAGAATCCGTTCATCAGCAAGGAGCTGGGAACCCGGCACCGGGCCGCAATCGGTATCAGTGAGGTGGCAGACTCGGTGTCTGTGGTCGTCTCTGAGGAGACCGGCCTGATCTCGCTGGCCATCAATGGACAAATTGTCCGGGATATCAAGGAAGAGTCCCTGATCTCGAAGCTGCACCAAGAGCTGAGCGCAACCAGCTCGCCCCTGATGGAGAAGAGCTCCGCTTTCTGGAAACGGAGGGGGAATAAAGACAATGGATAAATGGATGAAGAACAATAACTTCAACAAGATCCTTGCCCTGGCTCTGGGGATTATTCTGTGGACCATTGTGCATGTGGATACAGCGCCAACGTACCAGACTACGGTTAATAACGAATCGAAGACGATTGAGAATGTCAAAGTGGAGATTGAAGGTTTTGACAGTGAGAATTATGTACTGACCAAGGATGTGGACAGCGTCAGGATGGAGGTAATGGGCAAAAAGTCCGATCTGACCTATAAATTCTCCGATGCTTATCGGGTATGGCTGGATCTGAAGGATGTGAAGCCCGGTGATAACACGCTTCCGCTGATGTATTCGACTCCGAGTGGTGTAACCCTGGAAGCTATGGTCCCGAATCAGGTGAATGTGCATATCGAGCCGCGGACGACGAAGTCTTTTCCCGTCTCGCTGAATATTACGGGAGAGCCGGCAGCAGGCTATGAAGTAGGCAGTCCTGTGATTGACCCGGTATCCGTGGAGGTTACTCTTCCGGCAAGTGATCTTGGACGGGTAGCGAAGGTGCAGGGGAAGGTGGAGCTGGAGGGGCAGAATGAGACTTTTAGTGAGAAGAGGCTGAAGCTCTTTGCTCTGGACAGTAAGGGGAATGAGCTGGAGGATGCGGTCATTGAACCCTCTACAGTAGCGGTAGAAGTGCCTGTTACCCTCCCGTCCAAAACCTTGCCGCTGGACATCAGCTTCACCGGCAGTCTGCCCGGTTCCCTGGTGCTGTCTAGGGTAACGCCTGAACAGGATATGGTAACGGTGTACGGCAGTGCAGAGACCCTTAAGACCTTATCCTCGTATGAGGCTGTCCTGGATTTGAGCACTATCAAGAATGCGGGTACTGAGCAAATGAAGCTGGAGCTTAAGCCGCCGGAGGGCACAGGCAAGATTGAACCTGCGGCAATGACCGTAGCGGTCTCTGCGGCGGAGATTACCCAGCGGACCCTCTCTGCTATCCCCATTAAGCTGGAGGGCGTCAGCAGCGGGCTGACAGCCCGTGTCATAGACCCCGGAAGCGCCACTATGGATCTGACCCTATCAGGTGCGCCAACACTGCTGGACCAGCTCGACCAGGATAGCATCAGTGTGGTTGCAGATGTCGTGGGGCTCACGGCCGGTGTTTACGATATTACGCTGCAGGTGTCGCTCCCCCGGTTCATTACCCTGGAGAATGCCGCCTCGCAGCTTGTTGCGAAGGTGGAGCTGGTAGCGCCTGCTGCTCCGGCCGCGACTGCCGTGCCGGACAGTAGCCCTATCCCGACGCCTACGCCGGAGCCCAGTGCTGAGCCTGCATCCGGGGACGAGACGCTCGTAGAGCCAACCCCGGAGCACACCACCGAGATTATAGAGGAGACCCCGACGCCGACACATATTCCGCCGGAGACTGCTGAACCAACGCCGCCCGCAAGCGGCAATAATGCCGACAGTACGGGCGGAACGTAACCTTCCGGGCATGTAAAAGTCTATTTATATGCACCTGACATACACGAATTATCGAATCATTCATACTATAATTTATTAAGCTGAAGCAGCGTATTCTAAAGGAGAAAAAAAGATGGGTAAGTATTTCGGAACAGATGGCGTACGCGGGGTGGCTAACCGTGAATTAACAGCAGAAATGGCCTACAGTATTGGACGCTGCGGGGGATATGTGCTGGCAGGAAATGTGGAAAAGCCTAAAGTGGTCATCGGCATGGATACACGGATCTCAGGTCCAATGCTGGAATCTTCACTCATTGCGGGTTTGTTGTCCATTGGGGCAGATGTGATCCGTCTGGGTGTAGTCTCTACACCTGCTGTTGCTTATATCACAAGATTGCTCCAGGCGGATGCCGGAGTGATGATCTCTGCTTCACATAATCCGGTGGAGGATAACGGAATCAAGTTCTTTGGCGGAGACGGCTTCAAGCTGACAGACGAAACGGAGCTGCGCATTGAGGAGCTGATGGATGCCGAGCACGATGAGCTGCCGCGTCCGGTAGGATCGGGTCTGGGCACGCTGCGGGTCGATGATCAAGCGAAATATCTCTACCTGGAGTATCTGAAGACCACCATCGACCAGAGCTTCAAGGGCACGAAGGTGGTGCTCGACTGCGCACACGGTGCAGCCTATGAGCTGGCACCGCGATTATTCAAGGAACTGGGCGCAGAAGTAATTGCCATTGGGGCAGAGCCGGACGGGCTTAATATCAATGACGGCTTCGGCTCCACACACCCGGAGACTCTGCGTGCAGAGGTGCTGCGCCATGGTGCGGATCTTGGGCTTGCTTTTGACGGGGATGCGGACCGCCTGATCGCTATCGATGAGAACGGCGACGAGGTGGACGGCGACTTCATTCTCTGCATTTGCGGGGATGCGATGAACCGTGCAGGGAAGCTGAAGGATGGCACCATTGTATCTACAGTAATGAGCAACATCGGTTTCTACAAGGCAACAGAGAAGCTGTCGCTGAATACGGCGAAGACTGCGGTCGGTGACCGTTATGTGATGGAAGAGATGCGCCGCGGCGGCTATAATCTGGGCGGGGAACAATCCGGCCATGTGATTTTCCTGGACTATAATACTACAGGTGACGGTATTCTGACTGCGATTCAACTGGTGAATACCATGAAGTCTTCCGGCAAAAAGCTAAGCACACTGAAGTCCATGATGACTAAGTATCCGCAGGTGCTGGTCAATGTGCGTGTTCAGGACAAAACCAATTATCCGAACAATCCGGCCATTGAGGCCGCGATCATAGAAGTGGAAAGCAAGCTGGGCGACAACGGGCGTGTCCTGGTGCGTCCTTCGGGAACCGAGCCGCTGATCCGTGTAATGGCCGAAGGGCCGGATAAGGCGGAGCTGGATCTTTTTGTAGGGCAGATTGTTGAAGTGGTTCAGCGCGAGCTGGTGTAATCACTCACTGAAGTAGCAGGAACGGGTAGCCGGTGGATGGATCAATCTGATTCGTTCACCGGCTGAATGATTAATGTGGTCATGGCTGTTTGGAAAAAGTGTGAAATGGATGAAAAAGGTTTTCTTCGCCACATCGTTGCAAAAACGGGTTGAGGTGCATATAATAGACTAAGTGTCATTCCAGAAGGAAAGCGGGGATCGTAAGGTTATTGCAACACAAGCGCCAGAGCTTGATCTTGCGCGGGAGAGAAGGGAGGACCGGTGGCTGCGTAAGCAGTACAGGAAGGTCTGAACGGATCACGGCAGATGTAAGCTGACGAGGTGGAGGTGTTCGAAATGTTCGGCGGGGACCTCCCGGTGATGCACCAGAGCCGTAAATGGAAGCGGAAAATGCGAGGGCGACCTTGCACACAACGCTTTTGTGGGTGCTAACTTAAAGATGTACAAATCATGGGTATGCGCATTTGCAGGAACGCAGACGGTTCTGCCACGGCAGAGGAGAAGACTGTGCATAATCGTGACTAACGATGGATTTGACAGGTTATCATGTTGGTTGTAATGGACAACATCATATTTGCTTTTCTTCAAAACATGCCGCACGGCACGTTTCTTTCCTCATGCGCGCCTAATTACGATAAATTGGACGGAGGAAATTATAATGTGTGGTATTGTAGGATATATTGGTAATCAGAATTCGCAGGGGATCTTGGTAGAGGGTCTGAAGAAGCTGGAGTATCGCGGGTACGATTCCGCAGGGATTGCCGTATTCACGAAGGATGGTCTGCAGGTGGTAAAAGCACAGGGACGTATGGCGAACCTGGAATCCCGTCTGGATGCGACTCCGCTGACAGGAAGTGCCGGCATCGGCCACACCCGCTGGGCAACACACGGCAAGCCGTCCGATGAGAACTCTCATCCTCACACTGACAACAGCCACAAATTCTCGGTAGTACACAACGGGATTGTCGAGAATTACCTGGATCTCAAGGAAGAACTGATTGCCGGAGGATGCCACTTCACCTCGGAAACAGATACAGAAGTCATCTCCCACCTGATTGCCCGTGAATACAAGGGAGATATCGTTAAGGCTGTACAGCAGGCGATTTCTTACATGCGCGGAGCGTTTGCCCTGGGTGTACTGACTGAATATGAACCGGATAAGCTGGTAGCTGTGCGTCAAGCCAGCCCGCTGATCATCGGTCTTGGAGAAGGCGAGAACTTTATCGGGTCCGATATTCCTGCATTGCTGGAATACACCCGGAACGTATATATCCTGAACGACGGCGAAATGGCTGTATTGACACGGGATGCTGTCGAACTGATGACAATTGAAGGCAACTTTATTTCTCGGGAAATGATTACTGTCGATTGGGATGCCGTTACCGCAGAAAAGGGCGGTTATGAGCATTTCATGCTGAAAGAAATCCACGAGCAGCCTAAGGCATACCGTGATACCATGCGCGGACGGATGAATGCGGAAGGCAACAAAGTCATTCTGCCTGAGCTTAACCTGACAGAAGAACAAATCAAGAACATCCGCAATATCCAAGTGGTAGCTTGCGGTACTGCATATAATGCCGGTCTGGTTGGACGTAACCTGATTGAGTCCCTGGTACGCATTCCTGTAGAGAATGATATTGCTTCTGAATACCGTTACCGTTCGCCAATCGTAACTCCGGAGACACTGGTTATTGTAGTCAGCCAATCGGGTGAAACTGCTGATACACTGGCTGCTCTTCGTGAAGGTCAAGCGAACGGAGCCCATGTGCTGGCGATCACCAACGTAGTAGGCAGCTCTATCGCCCGGGAAGCAGACAGTGTACTGGTTACGCTGGCTGGTCCAGAGATCGCTGTAGCCTCGACCAAAGCGTATACTTCCCAGCTGATCGCATTCACTTTGCTGGGTCTGTATCTGGCTGAAGTACGCGGCACACAGTCTGAGTCTGAGGTTACCAAGATTCTGGCCGCTATGCAGTCTCTGCCGGAGCAAGTAGAAGTCATTCTGAGTCAAAAAGACGCGATCAAAGCCTACGCTGAGCAAATCGCTGAGCACAAGCACCTGTTCTTCATCGGCCGCGGCGTAGATTACGCTGTAGCTCAGGAAGGCTCGCTGAAGCTCAAGGAAATCTCCTACATTCACTCCGAAGCCTATGCTGCGGGTGAACTGAAGCATGGTACCTTGGCACTGATCGAAGAAGGCGTTCCTGTCATCGCTCTGGCTACCCTGGAATCCGTGTTGGAGAAGACCGTCAGCAACATCAAAGAAGTTAAGGCCCGTGGCGCCCATGTCATGGCCATCACCCACGAAGAGCACAAAGACGACCTGCTCCGCTCCGTTGACCAGGTATTCGTGATCCCTCAGACCCTGCCGCTGCTGACTGCTGCACTGTCTGTAGTTACCCTGCAGCTGCTGGCTTACTATGCGTCTCTGGCCCTGGGTCATGATGTCGATAAGCCAAGAAACCTGGCTAAGAGTGTTACTGTGGAGTAAGGGATAAGGGAAACTAAAGCTGTATGTTCAGTGACAATAAAGTTTGTGTCTGCACAATAAAGTTTGTATATTTACAAAAAGTTTGTGTCTTGACAATATAGTTTATATCTTCATGGTTTATTAGTAATTGAACTTGGCTAAAATGAATCTAATGACATCTAGAACTGCAAATAACTTATATATCTAATGGCTTCACCCTTTATTTTTAGGGTGGGGCCATTATTTGTATACTCGAAAACGGCTCGTTCACAGGACAACTAATGAAAATGGAGGGTTTTATGAGCAAACGTGCTGAAAGAAAAGTGAAGTTGCAAGCTAATTACCTTAAAAAAGGAAGGGGACAAGGCGTTGGAGAGAAGTATCTGCCGTTTATTCAAGCACATGACAATAAGATTGCTTCCGAGGGTTGGATAACAAGGCATAAAGGATGGAAAACAAAGCGAATACACCATACATTGTCTGAGCATGAAAGAAAGTATTTATATTATTGCGAATGGTTAGATGGAGTTTCTGATATCAGAGAACAGTGGCCTTTGCTCCCTCTGGAAAAAACGATTGAGATTGCAGAGCAACTTGGTATTGTACATCCACATATTGATGGCATTCCGGTAATTATGACAACGGATTTTATGTTAACACTAACAACTAAAAATGGAATTCGTAATGTGGTCCGAACAATAAAACCCATCGAAAAATTAACCACTCGTACTTTAGAACTCTTTGAAATTGAAAGAATCTACTTTGCAGAACTGGATATCGATTGGTCCATAGTTACGGAATATAAGATTCCCAATTACCTTGTGAAGAATGTTGAATGGATGGCACATGCAAAATATCTGGATACACAGCAAGTAGTTAATGAGGAGCTTATTGAATTATTGTCGGAGGATATATATGAGGTTTTTATTAAAGATGCAGGTAACTCCTCGCTGATGAACCTTTGTATACGAACAGATAAAGAAATGGGGTTAACCAAAGGAACTTGTCTGTTTATCCTTCAGTATATGTTAGCTAATAAATATTGGGAAACCGAAGTGAATAAAAGAATTATTCGAGAAAGTGAACCACTGATGATTTATAAGAATGAAGTAATTGGGAGAATCATTTACTTGGCTTAGAAAGGAGGAATTTAACTTGCAAATTGTAATTAACTCAATAATTGAACGATTGGACGAGGATCTAAAAGCAGTAGAGGTATTGCGTGTACTTTGGCTTGATAGCAACCAAGAAGAAGCTGTAGTCATGGATGTCAGCAATCTTCGAAAAATGTCGTATCCCTATTTTATAAAATGTCAGGAAATTTTATACGAAATTGATGAGGGAATGAGTAGGGTAACTGAGCTGGAAGTGGATATGAGAATTGTTTCACCCGATGAAGAATATCTAAAAAAGTACAAAGATAATAGAGATCGACGATGGAATCTAATTAAAGATATTGTAAATCAAGAACCAAATATCTATATATCTAAGCGAAGGGGGAAATTAGTTAATGACGCAGCTTTAGCTTCAGGTAAAACTGCCAAGGTTATACGGGATAATTTACTAAAGTATTGGTTTTATGGTAAGTCTATAAATGGTCTACTCAATAATTATTTCGATTGTGGTGTTCCTGCTAAAGATCGAGTATATAATGCAAAGCCAGGCCGAAAAACCTCAAATAAAACGAAGGTAACTGAAGCAGACAAAGAAATTTTTAAATCGGCAATAAGAGTGTTTCGCATTCGATTAGGAATGAATATTGCTAAGACGCATGAACGAATGTGTGAGACGTATTACAAACGTGGTTACTATCGAAAATATGGTGTAATGGTCCCAATTGTTGATCCGGATTTAAATCCATCATTGCGTCAATTTCGTTACTGGTACAAAAACGAATATTCACCAACTGCTCAGTATACCCACAAACGTGGTAAGCGACGTGCAACTATGGAGATACGTCCAATGGTTGAAGATGCTTCCGAGAAGGGCACTTGCGTTGGAGCAGTATTTGAAGTAGACGGAACTAAAGCAGATATTGAATTGGTGTCGTTTGATCGTAAGACAATACTGGGCAAGCCGCTGTTATATGTAGTAATGGATGTATTTAGTAGATTTGTTGCTGGTTATCATGTGAGTTTAGCTAATGGTTCATGGTTTGAATCTATGATAGCAATTGAAAATGCAGCAACTGATAAAGTGGAGTTTTGTACACGTTATGGTATTGACATTACTGAAGAAGAATGGCCTTGTCACTTTTTACCTAGAAATCTAGTTGGTGATCGCGGAGAGTTAAAATCACAACAATCCGAGAGATTTTCCAACATAGGAGTAGATGTTTTAAATGCACCTTCTTACCGTGGTGATTTAAAACCGCATATAGAATCAAACTTTCATATAACAAATGAGGTGATCAGGCAATTACTATCTGGTGCAGTGGAGGCTGGAGAACTTGTGCGAGGAGATTATAATCCGGCAAAAGAATCATCTTGGACTATCGAAGAGTTCAATCGCTTTTTAATTGTGTACTTTTTGACTTACAACAAGAGCGCATTAAGTAAAGATTATGTTCCTACGAAAGAAATGTATACCGATCAAGTTGAACTTACTCCATTAGGTGTTTGGAATTGGAGTAAAGGAAGAAGATTGCTACATAAACGATCTAAAGATGAGCTCCGCTATAATTTACTCCCGCGTGCATCAGCGAGAGTATCTCGTAGAGGTATTGAGTATAGAGGACTTAATTATACCTGTAGTAAAGCTATTCAGGAAGGGTGGTTTGTTGGAGATGGAGCAGGAATTGATGGGAAAACAGATATTGAAATTACATATGATCCAAGAAATTGCAGTAGTATCTTCCTAAAGTATAAAAAAGATTTAATCCAATGTTCTCTGACTGGAAAATATAAGGAATTTGAGGAAATACATTTTGACGAAGTAGATAAAATTATGGAGTATCGCGATGCTCAAATTAAAGAACAAGAAAAAAAAGAAAAGCAACACCGGTCTGAGTTACATGCTTTTGCTGCAGTAGCGGATAAAAAGGCAACTGAGGAGACAAAGGCTGCTACTAAAGACCAAAGCTTCTATTCCAGGAATCAAAACAAACGTGAGACTAGAAAAGAAGATAGCAAAGTTTGGGGAGCGATGGGGGCAATGACTAACATATCACATGAGTCGTTTAGTAGGGATGACATTTCATTAGAAAATGAAGATAATGTAGTCCATTTTCCACTTTCATATGACTCTGATGAGAGTATGCCTAATAGTGAAAAAGAGAGACAGTCACTTTATTCGAGAAAAAGCGAAGAAAAAAGAAAGCGAGATATGGCCGATGAATAATGAGGGGATTTCCGGACTAAAAGGAACACATGTTATGGCAAAATATCATGAACAGATTAATCCCAAGAATCAAGGAAACCCATTTATAGAAGCTCTACCTAATCGAATATCAGAAAGTGAATTTATTGATGTGCTCTCTTCAGATCCTCCGCTCACTTCAAAGTATTCCAAATTATCCATGGAGGATCGATTAGAGTTTGTACAACAAATCAAGCCGGACTTCTGGCGGCCGTTACCTTCTCATTATGAAAAGTATCGAAACTTATATTCAATGTTAAAAATAGGATATCAGTCAAGAAATCCAATGCACGCTATGTATAATCGTCAATTTGCTATGGGCTGGGATGAAATATATAGAGCAGGAGTTGATGAAAATGGTGCGAATTTAGCGGGAAATATTCAAACTGCGGAGAGTCTTGTTGAAATTGCGATTAATGGATATGGGAAAACACAAATATACGAACGCATGTTAACACAACTCTTTCCTCAAGTCATTCATCACAGTGAATATCAGGGAAGAGTACTACCAAAAACTCAGTTGGTATGGATTAAAGTGGAATGTCCATTTAACAAATCAGTCGGAACGTTTGTCAAGAGCTTCTACTCTGAGGTAGATAAAGTATTAGGAAGTAACTATTATGCATTATTTGCCGAAAAACCCGGGAATATTGGAACGTTGGTGAATAGAATGATTTTTACAGTTGTTCAAACTAATCTTGGCGGTCTATTTATTGATGAAATCCAGAAAATACAGAAGGCTTACTCTGGTGGCAAAGATAATATGATTGATTTTATTACTCAACTTGTAAACACGATTGGCATTCCAGTGATATTGCTTGGTTCATATAAAGCGCTTTACTTATTTAAAGATTCTTTAGCCAATACCAGAAAGTACTTGCCAAACGGTTATGCTGAAAATATTTCCGGATTTATGCTTAAAGACAGTTGGGAGTGGAATCATTTTATCAAGGAACTCTGGTCATTTCAATACACCAAAACATATACCGAGCTCACACCAGCACTTAAGGCAGAAATGCACTATTATTCTTTTGGAATCCCGGATATTGCAGTTAAGCTTTTTATTCATGTACAATGTCGGACCATCATAAATGGTGGTGATGAACGCATTCGGAAAAAGGTTATTCGTGATGTATCAGAGAAAAGTCTTAGAATGGTCCAACAAATTTTTGATCGAATGCGTTCTGGGGATATCTCGGCATATGGAGATTTAGAAGATGTTAAACCTGATTGGATCCCACTCAATGGATACCTAAAAGAGGCATCACATCGAATTACAGTTCACGGTAATTTAAAAGAGGATCATGCAAGAGCTCTTCAAAAAAGAAGAAAGGATGAGATATTGATTGAACTAACAAAATTTGCACTACAGTTGGTTCAAACTCCAGCAGAAGCAGAGGAAATTGCAAATAGAGTCTATGATGCTAGCTCAGGACTAGGTGATATTTCACTAATGTTTGGTCAAATTGCACAGCATATAATAGAAAGTAAAGAAACTACGGAAAGGGCTGAACAAAAAGAGGAAGAGCCAAGCGCTGAGATTCCAAAAATAAAGAATAGGAAACGATTAAAACCAGCGATGGAAACGGATGACATACGTTATATTGTTGAAATGGGGCATAAACGAAAACTAACGACTGAAGAAGCACTTGAGGAAAAAGGATATATAAGAGGAGTAGATGAGCTATTTGATTTAATATCTCAATTAAATTAAATGATGAAAGGATGATTCAAACTGTATAAAATGGATAGAATCTTCTCATTTATTGAGCCATTTCCGGATGAAGATTTCCGAAGCATAGTGTATAGGTATCATTTGCGTTCTGGAAATACGGAGTTTAGTCAAACTCAAAACGATCTTTTTGGAGCATATTCATATAAGCAAAAGATGTTTCCAAGAGGACTACAAACTATGTTAAACAAGCTACCTATTGGACACACATTTACAGCTGAATTATTTCTCTATGAACACACATGGTTTGGATTATATAAAGTATTCCTTACAGATGAAAGAAATAAAGCCATGTACCAGAATATACTTTATGGGTCCAATGCTAGAAATGCAAAGGGACAACCCCAAATATCTGGGGCGCAGGCTGTTTTATCATCAGAAATTAAATATTGTCCTATTTGTGTTTCGAATGATGAAGAAACATATGGTGAAGTTTATGTGCATAGAGAGCACCAATTATCTTTTCTGCAACTATGTCCTAGTCACCGTGTACAATTATTTAGTAAGTGTCCCACATGCATGAATAGTTACGGTGATACCCACTCTGGCCATTTACTTAAGGAAGTTGCATGTAAGTGGTGTGGTGATGCTCTTCCGTCTGGAGAAGTAGAATTAAACTTATTGTATAAAATGCAGATCAAGTTGCTGGATGATTTAGTGTTTGTCAGAGACAATCATATGACGTTGAGTGTTGATACTTTGTATGTAAAACTCATGCAATTATTATTTGCTAATAATTATATTACTCTAAGAGGAGAGTTAAAAAAAAAAGAAATTCTCTCATTTATTAAAGGAGAGAATGCACATTTCAAGATAATGGGATATGATTTGTTGAATATAGGAATTAAATATTTTAGGGGTTGCATATTTAGTCGAAACTCAATGGTAAAGTTTATACCATTTTATTTTCTGCTTGCTCAATTACTCTCTGACTCACTCAAACAATTAATTGAGTCGGAAAATACGTATGCAATAGAAATTCCTTTTGGTAATGGACCATGGGCATGCTTAAATCGAAAATGCGAAACATATGGGTTACCAAGAATTAATCATTGTGCTCGAGATGTGAACAATAGTTCTGGAGTATATTCTATAAAGTATTATTGCGATAATTGTAAGCACGTAAGCCGTATGAAGGGAGAGGTAACTTCTGTCTACAAAATGAAAAAAACTGACAATATCCAACTTGCTATAAATGAAATCCAGGTTGCTCGTCAACAAGTAGCAGCAGTATCTAGTACGAATTTTGAAGACAGGCGAGAAGAGAAAAGAATGGCAATGATTAAATTGTTAACTGGTCGCACATATAGAACCCGTACTGAATTGCGAAAACAAGCTCAGTATCTTTTTAGTTGGCTAATGCATTACGATAAGGAATGGTTAGTGCTAAGAATACCACCGGAAATTTATCATTCAAAAAAAAAATTAGATTTTAGTGCTATTGATCAGGAACTACAGCAAAAAATACGTGAAGCAGCGGAGAGTATTCCCTCCGATTATCACTTACCCATTCGAAGAGGAACGATTATATCAAAATTATCTAAACTTTATAGTAATAGATTCAAGCAATATTATCGTGATAAGTTGCCTCTAGCTGTACTAGAGCTTGATAAGTATGTTGAAACAACACAAGAATATCTAATAAGAAGTATACCCAGATATTATCTCAGGATTTCAGCTAGATATAGTAATGGAATGACAGTAAACCAATTTAAAAATAAAGCAACAGGTACTTATTATCAAAAGGGTAATGAAGAAGTTGATGAACATATTCGAGTTTTTCTTTCTGAACGAGGGAAGTTAATATAAATAATATCAGCTAAAGTTAATGATACAGGGGAATTTATAGTGTAGTTTATGGGGATAATACTCTTAATGTAAAAATTAGGAGTGAACGCACGATGATAAATTTCCCCTTTTTATTTCCGGATGAAATTCTATACAGTGCTTTTTCCAGATATCATAGAGATTCAGGAAGTGAAAATCATAAACAGACGGTCGAAGATTTATTTGGTAACAGAAATGTATGTGCTTCACTATTGCTTCCATCTCATCTAAGAGCTCTTTGTGATAGAATGCCAATCGGAAGTAAGATTACCCCTGAAGAGTTAATAGCTAATCATACATTTCTCCCTTACTATCAACCTTTTATTTCGGATAGTAGAAACAAAGAAATGATAGAAATCATGATCTCAGAAAATGGGCCTACTACATATATGCAGTTAGGTAGACCAGCCTCGACAGTTAAAATAGAAGAGGTACTCAAGTTCTGTCCGACTTGTGTTGAGCAAGATCGAGATCTATATGGAGAGGCATATTGGCATAGATCGCATCAAATGGAAGGGGTGTATATTTGCCATATCCATAGAAACCCCCTTATATGTAGCACATCCTCTCATGCCAATAGAAGAAATAAGCATATGTTTTTCTCGTTAGAGAGTATCTTGAAGGACGGCGGATACCGAGAAGATCTAAATCAATCGGATTCTTTAGACATTCAAATGTTTCTCGCCGAACAAACATATGTAATTTTGAATAATAAGTTTACATCCTTAGGACTACATAGGATTAAAGATTTTTACATAATGAAATTACAACGATTAGGCCTGGCTAATCACTCAGGAAGAATTAGATGGACCGATCTAATTTGTGCATTCAATCATTGTTTCAGCAATGGATTGCTTCTAGAGTTACAAAGTTATATTGGACCCTCGCAAGAAGATACCTGGCTACATAAACTACTTCGAAAACCACGCGTTACGTGCCATCCATTAAGGCATTTGCTGTTGCTTTACTTTCTAGGTGAGACTTTTGAAAATATGTATTACGAAATTTCTGTAGGTAATCCAGTGTATGAACCTTTTGGGACAGGGCCGTGGCCGTGTCTTAATAAAGCTGCAAGTCATTATAAGGACTCGATCATACAGATATGCGAAGTTACAAGAGACTCCAAAACAAGGCAACCGGTTGGTACTTTCTCATGTTCATGTGGATTTGTATATTCACGTAAGGGGCCAGATCAGGTCTTGGATGATCGTTATAAAATTGGAAGAGTGAAGAACTTTGGGGAAGAGTGGGATAGAAAGTTACGAATCATAGCACAACAAGATATTTCGATACGAGAAATGGCAAGAACACTCGGTTGTGATTCAAAAACAGTGATTAGTAATCTGGCTAATAAAGAAATCTCTGCTGAAATTATAATTGAACTGGACCAGGAAAAAATGATAAATAGGGAAAGGTGGGCCGAATTAAAAAGAGATAACAGACAGTCGTCAGTAACTGAGCTTCGGAAAATAGATCAGGCGCTGTATATCTGGCTGTACAGGCACGATAATAAGTGGTTGTTTGAAAATTCGCCAAAGAAAAATAAAGGAAATACGCCTAAAGAACGGGTGAATTGGGAAAAACGAGACCATCAGCTAGCTAAGGAGATTCAAATAGCAGCGGAAGAAATCAAGAACGGAAACACGGGTAAACTGATCAGAGTAACGAAAAGCGAAATTGGGCGAAGACTGGGTAAGTTACCTCTATTATTTAATATGCTACATAAATTACCCGAGACATCAAAACAACTAGACAGCGTGGTGGAGTCGGTTGAAGAATTCCAAACTAGGCGAATTGAACTTAGAACATTGGAGTTAAAGAAAACAAATACATTGGTAAAACAATGGGAGCTCATTCGTGCCTCCGGGTTAAGGCGGAATTTTATTGAATCTCACCGTGAACAGATTGACGCAGTAACTATTAGGTAAGTAGAGGGAGTTAATGGCACTGGATATATGAGAGTATAATCCTTGATAACAATACCTCCGCTTAGAACAACTTCGCAATATCGCCAATAGCTGCTTCTTGTTAGTCTTACTGCATCAATCGCAATTTCCCCGGTCTGTACCCATAGGAGTCGGAGTGAAATAGGGCCGTGAACAACCACAGGAGGCTGGAATCAGTAAACTGGAAAGTCTCCATTCACGCTATCCGCACCAATCTCATCTACATTTGTCCTTCCTTTGCGATAGGACTAACTTGAGTGAAGGTTTGACCGGCGGTTAACAATACCTCAGCTAGGAGCCGAAGATATCTCGTGCTTTTCGCTGAAACTGGATTAATAATGAACACGAATACATTCCAACGAAAGTAGTTATCGAATGTGCACGAGTTCTAAGTTTTTATTCAAATCATATAGACACATTTTTTGATAGTGTCTAATAAACGACACATATGATACTTCTGATCGTTGATAAACTATAATTCGTAAAAACGAACTGGAGCTGTTGAAAAAACGGTATGAATAATTTAAAGATGGAGACAATGATATAACAATACTGTATTTATAGAGAGGTATCAACAAATATGAACTACGAAGATGTTTATAAGTTACATTTACAATTACTTAGTATATATGAAAAAAATCAGCGGTACTCTGGACCTCACCAGAGGCAAATTGATTACTATAAGAGACAATTATTCATGTTTGCTGAAGCTAATGTTCAACGGGTCTTCGTCCTAAATCAGTTGTTGAAAATTCATGAGAAAACTCGTGAAATGCTTGTTAGTAGTTGTGCAGATCGATACTTTTCAAAGACTGCTTCTATTGAAGCTGAATTTGAATCTGGTATGTAGCAAATGAGATACATGTTTTGTATTTAGAATGCATATATACTGGAATTGAGGAAGGGGAGGCTTATGCTTTTTGAAATCACTAGCAAAATGGAAAAAAAGATAAAGGAATGGGATTCGTGTAAAGCAGTTGATGTTACCGGTGCTAAGTTTTCTTATACCTTTACTCCAACTGGTCTTGGTACAGTTATAGAAGTACATTGTGATATCTGTAATAGAAAATTGGATCTTACAGAAGATTGGATTTAGAGTAACATTATTAGATTTTTACCAGAGTGATTATGTAGAAAGCACCTAAACCTTGGATGTGTAATTGAGGTTTGTGGTGCTTTTTTGTTTTAGGAATTTACGAGGGCTTAATCTTTGAAATTAACCTAATGTTTATTATCATTGAAATAAATGAATCACTTTTATTTCATTTAATTTATTAAGATTAAGGTATAAGATCTTTCTCCAAAATGAGCGGTCGCGTATATGTGCAGAAGCAGCTACGATTTATACGCCTTGAGGATTTAGCAAGATAGGATGAGCTCCTCTTAAAAACAACATAATATTATCTGTTGTTCCAAAAATGTAGATTAAATGACCTGAATAGAAGAGGAGAATTTAATTTTTTCGTCGAATGATGTTAATAACAGGAAAAAAGGTTTAAGGAGGATTCTAGTTGAAGCTATTTGAGGTAGTACCAGAGTCCTTTTTTCGATTATTATCGGGAATAAATAAGCAATTAAACGTTGAGGCTGTTCAACTTTTATACGAACATGCTAAACGTGAGCGTTTTGGCATCCGGATTGAATTGATGCGGGACTTGTACCAGGAACTGATTGAATCGTGGGAAGAGTTAGATACGCAACTGGAGTGGGATGAAGAACCTCGGTCTCTCTCTCCAGGACAAGTGGACTTAGAAGAAGTATCGCGTGCCAAGGCAAATAGCTTGATACGAAGGCTAGAAACTTTAGGCTGGATTGAGCTGGAAACGCGGGATCGTTATGAAATTTATATTGTATTACCTCATTATACTATTCGGATGCTATCACTCATTCAGGAACTATGTGAGGGAAGGGCTATTGAATACCAGCGTTATGCTTTTGCGACCTACGGTATGCTATCTGGTGAAGAAGCTCGTGAGCGTCCTGCTATGGCCGTTCGGGAGGCATTATCCAATACCCTTCAGTTCGATCGAGAGTTGTTTACTCTCTACAATAATATGAAACATCATATGGAACAGGTGGTTAGCAAAAAAACGATTCAAGAAGTGCTGGACCATCACTTTGATCGTTATCAGAAAGATATTGTCGAGAATAGTTACCATCGATTGAAGACTTCAGATCACGTAGCCAGGTATCGTCATCAAATCCTTGATATTGTGCAGCAATGGCAACTAGACAGCGATTGGATGGAGCAGGCTGTACAGGATGGAATTTCAGGCGGGCTATATGAGAGTTCTGAAGAAGCCAAGTCCCACCTGAGACAGTCTTTACGGGATATTGAAGCAATATATTTAGGACTTGATGATACGTTCTATAGGATTGATCTTCGTCATAATCAGTATCTGCGTTCCTCTTATGACCGGGCACGCTATTTAAGCCAGCATCATCAAGGAATAGATCAAAAGCTGGCCTTATTACTGGAAATGCTGGGGAATTCATCGTTTCCTTTACCAGATGAAGAGCTCATTCCACTTTCACGATTGCAGAATATACAGAGTTTAAACGAGGGATCACTTCTTCCTGTCAGAAAGAAACGGATTCCGCATCAGCCTGAAGAACATTATGTAATACCTATCCCGGAAGAAGTACGTGAGCAATTGCGTAAAGAAAGACTTGAGCGTATGCGCAAGGCCGTTACGCGTAAGAAGGTGGACGATTTCGTCCTTTCTCGCTTGCAGAATAAAGATAGTATGGAGATCGCGGAACTGGCGCCTCAGAATGTGGAGGAAGTGCTGCTTCTGACGTATGTATACTTATACGGCCAGGATGGAGGTTCCCCCTACCAAATTGAACGCAGTAAAGATCGTTTGATTTTACATGCCGCTCCCTATCGTTTCTACAACCATAAGATCAAACCACGAATATCCGGAGGGAGGCAACAAACATAATGTGGGAAGAGATCAGTGAACAAGAACGGCAAAAAATCAAGGCTGTGCTAAATCATCTTTTGGCGGTTAATTATCTAGTCCGGGAAAAAGATCGTGATAGCTATACTATAGTCCGGCGACATAAGAGAGCTATTGAAGAATACCTTCAAATGCTGGATTGGGAAGTGATTGTTGATGAGAGACACGAATGTGTATTTTTACAATCCCCAGACAGCTCGTTTCGGCGCTCTTTGGATCGGGATTTAAGCATTTGGATGCTCATTCTACGGCTCTTGTATCAGGAAAAAAGACAAGGGCTGACCATCAGTGCCTTCCCCACAACAACGATTCATGAAATTCGTACAAAATACGAAACCTTTCATCTCTCCTGGCTGGGGAAAACCAAGTTGGATCAAGCTATTAAGCTCTGTACAAGGTACCAGCTCGTTGAAGCGCTTGACGCAGATATACGTTCTGACGATTGCAGAATTGTGCTTTATCACACCTGGCTATACGTGATTGATTTAGAACAACTGGATGCTATTCAAAGTCGAATCGAACAATACAGGGTTGAGGAAGAAAAGGGGATAACTAATGAAATGGTTAAAGAAGCTGCGTTTGATTAACTGGCATTACTTTGCTGACGAAGTGATGGATTTCGGTAAGCAAACTTTGATTACCGGTAAAAACGCTGCGGGGAAATCGACCATTATTGACGCTATGCAAGTATTGTTTGTAGCCAACCAGCGAATGATTAAGTTTAATCCTGCTGCCCACGAGGATGCCAAACGTACTTTACTTGATTACTTAAAGGGCAAAATTGGAAGCGATGAACGAGGATATGTACGGGATGGTGATTTCAACACCTATTTGCTCGCCGAATTTGAGGATCAGGAAAAACGGGAATCGTTCGTTGTCGGTATGGTTGCGGATGTATTCTCCAGTCTGGAACACGCTGAAGAGTTTTTTATTCTGGCTCCTATGAACTTGGACATGTTGGAACTGATTAAGCCCGATGGACGGTTGCGAAGCCGTGATGAATTCAGAGGATATTATCAAGGGAATAGCAGTATTAAATCCGTGTTCGAGCAGAACAAATCACAATATCAGAAAGCGTTGCTTTCTCGTATGGGACATGTACATGAGCGTTTTTTTCAGACTTTTACCCGTGCATTGTCCTTTAAACCAATTCAGAATATTCGTGATTTTGTATACCAAAATATTTTGGATCGTCAGGAGCTGCAGCTTGGTTTGATGAAAGAAAACTTTGCTGTACATGAGCGCTATCAGTTTGAATTACAAGAACTACAAAAGCGCAAGAACAAGTTGGGCCAAATTCAAGAGCGATTTCAGAATGTTGAAAAGTATAGACATCTTGTAATTGAGCAGGATTATGTAATCCGCTCATTGCGTGTACTCAAGGAAAAAGAGACATTTGATCAACTGGTCTTGGAGTTGCAGGGAATAAACCTGAAACTGGAACAGACTCGGAGTGAACTGGAACTGGCCAAACAGAAGAAAGAAGAGGCAACCCGGCAAAAAGATGAACTATCCCGTAAGTTATATGAAAATAGTGAAGAAAAAAGAAAAAATGAACTGGATCTAAATATAGAAAGCGGAAAGAAAAGCTTGATAGATTTGGAGGAGCGGTTTTCTGTCTGGAAACGTTCTATGCAAAAACAGGCTGAATTTTTAGCGAATCTTGGAATTTGGAATGGTAACAGCATTTGGGGTTTTTCAGATAATGACCGGAAGCAATTGCAAAATGCAGCAGATGTACTTAGTGGACTATCAGCTAATTTTTCAAACTATGAGGGTGATATTGAACCGGAAAAGGAACGGCTTAGGAGAATGGGAGACCAGCTGGAGGAGGTTCAGGAACGTATGTCCGAAACACGGACACGTTCCAGTGATAATCTGAGAGAATTAGAACAACAGATCAGAGAAACAGAAGGGGTTATTCACAATCTAGAGCAGCACAAGCGTCCTTATCATGAAGGAGTAATGAAACTTAAAACATTACTTGAAGAACGCCTCGGAACACGCTCACCAGTTTGGATATTCTGCGAAGAGATGGAGTTGATGGATGAAACGTGGCGGAATGCAATTGAAGGCTATTTAAATACTCAGCGATTTGACCTTCTGGTTGAGCCATCCGTATTTCGTGAAGCTTTGTCCATATATGAGCGGGAGAAGCGTAGCCGCCGTATTGAAGGAATTGGCCTGGTAAATACCGCAGCAGAACAGAAGTATCTGAATACGTCTCAAGATGGCTCTCTGGCAGAGTCGATTGACACATCGAATTCTGTTATCCAGGCCCATATGGAGCATTTGTTGGGAAGAGTGATGAAAGCTGTTGATGACCAGGACTTATTGCGTTACCGAACTGCGGTAACAGCTAGTTGTATGGGATACAGTAATCTGGTAGCTCGGCAAATCCCGGAGCGATTATACTCTCCGCCTTATATTGGAGCACAGGCTGTAACCCGCCAATTGGAGCTGAAACGAGAGGAGCTTGTACAGTTACGGAGGCAGCATGCTCTGCTTTCTGTGGATTTGGAGCAACTGCAAGCTTGGTTGGATCAGCTTAAAGGTAAACAATCCCTTTTGGTAATGCTGGCAGATCAGTTGGAGCTTCAACGGGATGTAGCAAATTGCATGGCCGAGTTACAGCGGTGGGAAGAAGAACGAAAAACAATAGATTTAAGTGAAGCAGATCGGTTGCGGGAGCAGATTGGAAGCTGGGAAAAGACGGAGAAACACTGGGAGGAAAATAGGGACAGTTTAAACCGAAAAATCGGTTCTCTTGAAGAAGGAGTCAAGGAGGTTGAGACGAGAAGGTTTCTGCAAATCAACTTTATAAAAGATAAGGAGGCCATTGTGGAGCAGTGGAAGGCAGCATGGCCGGAACGCTTGCAGTTTGCACAGGGACGACTGGAAGATCCTATTCGCTCTACGATTGCCACAGAGACTAAATTAATCAATTGGGAGAGCAGCCGCAAGGGGAATGAAACCAAGCGTGATGAAGAATCTCAACAATTGGCCCAGCTCAGAGCTGAGTATAATGCGACCTATACGTTTACAACCAATATAGACGCAGAAAATAATGAAGTCTACAGCCATTTGCTTGAGCAAATAGAAGGGTTAGATATCCCCGATTATCAGAAGAAGGTGGAGGCTGCACTTCGGGTTTCCGAGGAAGAGTTCAAGTCACATTTCGTTTTTAAACTGCGAGAAGCTATTGAAATGGCAAAAAGAGAGTTCAGGGAGTTGAACTACGCACTGGACAACTTTCCATTTTCCTCCGACAAGTATCATTTCCACGTTGTACCAAGCGAGAAATATCGCAGATATTACGATGCTGTGATGGATCCGAGGCTCATGGAGCGAGGAACCTTGTTTGATGTGATCGATGATGAACGGGCTGATGCGCTACAGGAACTATTTGAGCAACTTGTACAAAACGAAGCAGAGGACATGGAAGAATTCACGGATTATCGTCGGTATCTGGATTATGATATTTTGGTACGCCAGGGGGATAACCAATATCGATTTTCGCAAGTGCTGAAGGAGAAGTCTGGTGGAGAAACTCAGACACCGTTTTATGTGGCTATACTTGCTTCATTCTATCACCTTTATCGTTCTGAACGAACTCTTAGAATAGTTGTGTTCGATGAAGCATTTAATAAGATGGACGAGCAACGGATTCAGACCAGCCTCAAATTAATCAAAAAAATGAATCTCCAATTGATAGCTGCCGTACCTGATGAAAAAATACAGCATATGGCTCCTGAAGTGACAACTACGCTTATTGTCACCAATCAGGATTACAGGTGTTTTGTCGATATGATTGATCGTTGGGAGGACGAAGAAACTCAAGTAATCGAGCCTAGGGAAACTGAAGCAGATTGGCAGCAGGAAACATTGTTTTGAGGTGATATTGGGTGAACGAACAGGAGTTTAAAGGGGAGTTTAAGAATAAGCTACTTAACCATCTTTTGAATAAATACGAGCGAAGCAAGGCCTTTATTATAGGTGAAGAAACGAAGCAACGACCACAGCTTTTATTAATTGAAGAGCCGTTTAAAGCAGACTTTGAGGACGAAATGAATTTTCGTAAGCGTGAATGGATGCACCAAGTTATAGAGGTATGTTTAGCTGAAGGAATCGTCGATGTGAGACGGGAAAGATCATCCCATGTCATACAGAAAGTCTATTTGAAATGGGAAAAGATAGAATTTGTATATAAACAAGTGGGTAGACAGCCGAAAAGAGACAAGCTGGCTGAATTGAGGTCTATCCTTGGAGAACTGAATGATCATCCCTGGGATTGGTTAGCCAAATGGGCCCAAGGGACAGTAATGGTCTTAGGTGGTCAGCGCTCGGGGGGAATGGATTTAAATGATCTGAAAAGCTATGTGGATGCAGTACGTGTACTGAAGGAGTTACCGTCTATATCAGGAGACATTCCCAAGCGTATGCTTAGTATGAGAGTCTTTGGAAACAGCAAATATTTCGAACGATATGTAGAACGAAGGCTTCTTTCTATTATCAAGCAGGGGATGGGGGAAGCATCGGAACTGGGAGAAGGAGAACTGGATCTGATCGGTATTGTACCCCATCCCAAACCGGTGCTGTTGGGCGGTTGTGGGCAGTTCACACTTAACGGAAAACCATTATCATTGGAATTGTTCCCGGATGGAATGGCTTTGTACCCCGAGACACTAAAAGTTTTTCAATGGGTTGAATTAAATGCTGAACGCATCGTGATGATCGAGAATTTAAGCACCTACCACCAATGGTTTCGAGTCCGGCAGCCTGTGAGTGAATTGGTTATATACACAGGAGGTTTTCCACATCGAATTCTTCAATCATTTTTACGACGGTTGTGGGATGAATTACAGATTACTAATGCTTCCTTTTCAGTATTCCATTGGGGGGACATTGACCTGGGTGGACTCCAGATCTATCGCTTTTTGCAACGTGATTGTCCTTTTGATATTCGTCCTTTGTTTATGGATGAGGGAACACTTACACAATTTGGAGAAGCGGGTGGAGAACATCTGGAGCGGTATTGTCAGAAAGCCAATGATCTGTTGCAGAATGATTCTTATGCAAATTGGCACATTTTACTGGAAACTATGGCTAAAACAGGATTGCGTTTGGAACAAGAGGCTGTTCCGGATGAACTTGTACAAAAGGTTTTCAATTCGTCAAAGTAATGAAATGGACGAAGCGCCTTAAGCAGGCTTCACGACAGTGTGGTAACAAAATTCTTTTTAAGTGAATCCATGGACTCCCTTCAAGAACAAGACTCCTTTGAATTCTTGGATTCGGGAATCTTTTTCAGTTCAGTGTAAACTAAATTGTAGGTGAGGGGATCTTGAATGCTTACGGTTGAACAATACATAACAAAAATGAAGAAAAAGGATAAGCTCGATGAGTTCGATTTTAAAAATCATGCCGAAAACATGTCAACTGTGTTGAAATATGTAATGGATTATTTCAATGATTATTTGAATCCAGAGGAATACGATTATGAGAACATTAAGACAGAGCAGTCCGCATTAAAAATTGCTCAGGAGATAGAGGAAGCCTTTCCTAGAAGCAAAGATTTTATTATTGAATACTACAAAAAAACAAGGAGTAGGATAGACCGGTTATTAAAATCATGGATGTATGAGCGAAAATACATGGATCTTTTTTATAGTGCTGAGGATTATGAGCATATCATTTATAGGTTCTGTAACAGTGGCAAAATGAAAGGAATAGAGATTCAACAGTATCGGAATCAATTGATCATTTTAGCAGAAGAGATAAAAGTAAAGGAGACAGAGAGACCCTCCATTTCTGGATTTAAATATTTGGATAACAGCCTAATTGACTGGGTAAGAGAGACCTACCGCAGTTATGGTGTGAATTTATTTGAGTTTGCTCAAAATTATACAAGTATTTTTTTTAATGAATACATAGAGCGAATTTACAACAAGGAGTCAGAGCATTTCTATTATATTAATAGGTATAATCATAGGTACAACGATAACCCTTTTAATATGGGTGCCCTGTACAAAGAGAACGAGCATCGCCCGTTTATTAATGGACGCAAAGGCGAATTGGAAATGCTGATTATGTATGTATGGGTATTTGAGGATGCGAATGATGAGGATTACTGGCCTGAGTATGTGAACTTATGTATTTTTACTAAAAGAGTAAGCATTGTAAAACACATTAACGTGTTAGTGCCTGTAAAAACCATGGGTATGATATACCCTATTGATATCAAGAGCAATATGATGTTTCTCGAAACGACAACAGGAGCTTTAAAGACTCCTCCAAATAAAGCGTATATTTTGCGTCTGAGCTATGAAAAAGAGAATGACTTATTGTGGAAGGACTCGGTACGACTTGATGTAATTTTAAAGAATCTAACGGATACGTTCTCTCAATGTGGGGTGCCTGATACACTGGAGTTGTTATCACCATTGCGGTCTCAGACCTATGGTGAGGAGGAGTTCTTCAGGCAGTACTCTATTCTCGAAAAAAGTATGAAAAAGTATAAAACCATGAAAATTGCTTTGGTTAATGGCCCACAGAAGCAAAATGGAAAGTCAAAGTATTTAATGCAATCTGCTGAGGACGTTGTGAACATCAATAATGTGGTCAAAGAAATGAAGTATAAATTAAAGTTTGCTATAGATCTTTCAAGGCTGATTAAACGAAAAAATTACAACGGTGATTTTCAAGAAGATTTTAATCGGTTAAGCGAGATAAGAACAGCGATTGTCGGCATTCATTTGTCTAAGCTTCCCAGCCGAACGGGATTTTCCCATAAACATTATAAAGACGGAAATACCTATCTATATAAATATGATATTCCCGAGAATTCGGATTTCTTAGGCTCGTTTTCAGCAATGTTAAATGATAACCTGAGTCGTTATTTTGTTCCCGAGGGAATGGCTTTAGAAACGGAGCTTGAGGAATTAGTTGATGATCTGTTAAGAGGTGGTTTTTCCTTTTCCGGTCAGGAGGGAGAATAGCGGTGGGGCGATATGATTTTATAGAAATAATGGATATGAACGATTATTCTATTGATCAATTAAAAGAGCTTGATGCATATGAACTAATGACACCGGAATCAAAGGTTAAATTCAACAAATGGTGCAAGGCTCTTCAAGTTGTGAAGCAGACCAAGTATCTACATCCGTTAATTGCCGAATATCAGAATGAACTTGCTTACAGAAAGGCACGCGACGAAGAACATCAATTTCGAAAAGAGATCGATCCATATTTGCTAAGGCATTCGAAGGTTGAATATCGCAGGAATAAAGCTGTGTTATCAATGGATATATCCGACAAACTAGCCAATAGGGCATTCAGAATTATGAATTGCTTAATTGATGCGGTAGGTGAATTGGGCGGGAATCTGAATGTGCATGCAGGCGAAGAAGATAATGCCCACATACGATTATTTAATCATGACTTTTCCGTTTCACTGATTGAAACCAAAGTGAAAAGACGTTCTTTATTGTCAGAGCTTCAATCCGGAAGCATGACGATTGGTTTAAGGCCTATGTACGAGAAGATTCCCAGTGGATTGCTCAAAATGGAGATCAAGGAGATTCTCGGTTATGTGGATAGAAATAAAAAGGCCAAATCAATATGTTATTCTGAAACTCTTGATCGGCCGTTTGAAGAACAAATAGGTGAATTTATAGCAGACCTTTTGATGAATGCAATTGATATAAGTGTATATAGACATATCGTTGAACGCGAATTTGAAATTAAGAAAAAAGAGCAGGAGCGTCTTTGTACTATTGAGGAAGCGAAAAAGCTGGAGCTCAAGCGACTTGAAGAATACAATCTTCGCAGACAACACCTAACACAAAATATTGAGAATCAAATGAATAACTGGTTTAAGGCTCAAAAACTCCGGGGTTACACTGAGGAGTTGGAGAGGTTTGTTGCAGCTTGTATGGATGAGACGGAAAAGGAGTTGATAACTACCTATATCCAATTGGTAAGAGAGGCAGCGGAAGATTGTGATCCGGTGAAAGATATATTGAGTGAAATGAAAACATTAGAAGGTATTTGATTATTTATCATAATCTGGCTAATCGTGTTAAAAACAAAATTAGCCAGACATTTCCCCCATCCCCTTTTATAACAGTAAATTCAATATTTTATTTACATTTAATCAACTAAGCCGTCCGAGTCTGAATCTAATACATGTGACTCAATATTACCGTTTGACCGTATTACAATTATCCCTTTTTCTTTGGCAGTCTTGCTGGGCGTCCCGTAAAATTGGTAAGTTTGATCCTCAAATGTCACTTTATACTCAAGAACAAGGGCCTTATTAGTTTTGTTAAGATACTCCATAAACAATTCCATATCAATTTCAGCAATGTTTCCATATGTTCCTTGATTATAATACCCGCCATCTTCACTTGGTTCGCTCCAGTTCTTTATACGAAGCGGAAGGTTTGGATTCTTTGATGGAAGTGATAATAATGCAGCATTTAAATCTTTTAGTCCAACAAAATTTAGTATATCATCAGCAAAAGTGAGGGAGTATGTGTTGAGATTCTTTGCAAAGGAATCATGTTCATCAAGTCGATCTCCTTTAAAAAAGTCAATATTAGCATTTATAGGTTTAATTGAAAAATCTGTTTCTTTTCGAAACATCCGCTCTTCAGGATCTGCTGCAAAGAAATCATCAAAAAATGTGTGTGGTTTCTTTAGTTCAGCAATCAGTTTGGTTATATTTTCTTCGTCTATTAAAGCACTTTGAATATTAATGCTCTGACTACTCTGGTCAAAAGACGAGTGATAGTCTAGATGGGAAGAAATATAGCCTTTTCTCACGATTAATGATTGAACTAAATCTGGTGGAATCATATATTCATATTCGTTGTCAGGGTTTTTATATTTTTTGAACTCCCATAAAAATGGTATATAAGGTATATGAGCTCGAAATTCACTTGTCCAATATCCTTGATATCCAGGGAGAAAAGAGTCGAGCCATTGATGGTAATCGTAATAAGTGTCTACGATAAATGGAAGTGTACATCTGTACTGATCAGCAACATAAAACATTGCATGCCACTCTGCATACTTATCTAGTGTTTCAATCTCTGGTAAGCTGCCGTGGCTATTAAGGGTGTTACGATTTCGATATCTATTGAAGCGAATGAAGTCATCTCGCCACTTTCGAGCGTTGTCATTGTTTATATTGAATTGATGAATAAAAATATCACAGTCTTTGGCCACTTCTTCTTGAGTGAGAACAAATATATTAGCCAGATCATTGTACCAATAAGGTAGTGTATCCATATAATCAAAATGGAATCGGAACTGTTGCCTTGATGATAAATTTGCTCTAGCATATTTAGTTTTCTTGTTTGTAGTACCGCACTTCATTTCGTCACATGCTTCGAGGGCATGGATATCATTGGAATGCATATGCTCTGCAATTCTAAGACAGATTAGTTTAGCGAGACGGCGTTGTAAAGCATGCGTAATTTGTTTTGAACAAGCAATTTCTTTGAAAAAGCTATAGTATGCTTCTCCCTTGGAAGGTTCCTCCAAAAAAATTCGATGACATGTAATTAAGAAAAAGAGCTTTGCTGAATCATAAAAGAAGAAGTTTTTTTCATCTATATATTTTTGATCGAAAGGTAGCTTATATAATGAGATTAAATTATTTATGATACTTGAGTAACCCGACGAATATAAACTTTCTATTATATGTGCTGCGTTCAACCTCAGTTTTTTATCAGGATGTCCTAACATACGCCATAACAATTTACTGATTGGCATTAGTGCTTCATCATTTTGAGAGAAAGAATCACAATATGGTTGGTCTCCAGACTTAGGATGAATATTAGAGATTTCTGTAGTTATACACCATCTCATGATATGCATTGCCATGTTAGGAGGGAGGATAATAGATATTCTTTTTAGTATTTCAATGATACTTTCACTCGACACATTATCTTCCTGTACTAAGTATTCTATAAAAAATGACTTTATATCTTCAGGTTTACATTTGAATATTTGGATCAAATTATCATAATAATTTTGAAAATGTATTATTTCGTGCATATTACTAATAAAAAATGTCCTTTGGATATCCACATTGTTTCGCCATGCAGCTACATCAGGCCAAACGCTCCAATTATTTAGATACTCCATGAAAATCTTTTGTATCTTTGAATTATAAAATAAATTTGAGATTTCAAAAGATGACTCTAATAAAATACTTACATTGATAACATAAGATTCTGGTAGAGAATTAGCAAGCCACTCGCCCACGAAAATCGTCTGGCTATCTTGATCTAACCTTTTTAGATGCTCAGTAAATTGTTTTGCATCAGAAAAACAAAATGGACCAACCTTTAACTCTTCTTTAGGTAAGTATATTTCTTCTTTATTTGATGGTTTTAAGTACAATTGAATATCTTTTTCTGGCTTTGAGATAGACTCAAGAAAGTCATTTAACGTTACAATCAGAGAGCTGTTTTTAATATTAGTCAGTCGAAGTTTATTTATAGTAGCCGCAATTTCCGTTGCTAAGGTATTCTTATAGTTTAACGGCACATAAAATAATGTGTTTTGGATTAAAAGTTCTAATACATTTTGTTGGATTGTCGCATCTGATTCTGAAAGCTTAGATAATATATATCCTGCCACTTCAACATAATCTGATGGTTGATCTGGCAATAAAATAGTTGCTAATGATGTGATTATATCTGCTGGATACACGCCTATTCTTAATAACTCTTTTAATACATGAAAGGCGCTTTCAGGTAGAGAAAAATGGTCAAAATCATCACGATCATCTAGACGACACATTATGGAGAAAATATTCATTGGACATAATTGTGTCGCGGTATTGAATACTTCTTCATATGGGAAGTGCTTAGAATCCCACATTTTTCGATAAAAATCCTCTGATAGCCGAATAAATTCATGAGAAAGTCTGACTTCATTTAAATCGTTTTCTTCTGAGGCCATAAAAGATATGATATTAAGTAATTCAAGCTTTTTATAAGATTCATAATCTAATCCCTTAGCAGCTTGGAGAGCTTGATCAAAATAATGTTGGCCAACACTGACTTGAATTCTCTGCCCAATCTGAGCGCATTGGACATAAAACTCATATGCCTCCGGAGCAGAAGTTGGATGCTGAAGGAGCTCGTTTGACAGAGATTTAATGATTTCTAAAGAAAATTGGTGTGAGCGACGATCATATGCACATAAATCAGACAAAGCTAACTTTGTTTCTCGATATATTTTGGTGACATTTAAAATTTTCGATAGGTGATTATGTGTTTGTTGGGGAGTGAATTCAGGAGTATTTAAAACTCCATCAGCTAGAGCCAATAAGCAAAGCCGAATACTGCCAATCTTATTATTGTTTCTATCACTCCAGAATAAGCGATCTAAATTTTCTACACACTCATCATGTAATGGTTTTGTCTTCTCCCAGCTTTGATGCTTTATAGCCATAACGCGGTATTTATAGGCGGGAAGAAGAAGATTATACACTTTTTTTATTTCATTTACTCGCTCTGAAATATCTTTATGTTTGAGGTCTTTATTCAGTCCGTCATAATCTACAAAATCATCTGAATTGACAGGTTCATCTTGGGCAGTTTTCTTTAGTACATAAAGTCGAATATTTAAGTCGATCTGTTGTTCATCTTCACGATGAATATAAGGTACATATGATACTCGAGTATTAATTTGATATTCAGAAAGCACAATGTTAATCAAATCAACGTTATTTTGGCTGAGTAGATACTCAAGAAATAAAATCAATTGAGTTTGCTCCAAAACGTTTAAATCGATCATTTTTGACCGTCTGAACAGGCGAATGAGATACTCTGTTAAATTAATTGGTGGATCTTTTTTGCATTTTAAATGAGCGGCAACTATAGAAAGCATACAGTGAGTGGGCCAGTCTATTCTTAAAATATTAGAGATTGATTCTAAATCATTCCGATTGATTAATCGTACTACGACTTTGAACAGTATGGTTGCTTGCAATTTCTTGCTACTCCAAACTGTTATCCAGCGTTTCATCTCAGTTTCATCTTTTAGACGTAAAACCGAGTCAGCAATGTTTACTGTATCATCTAGACGTGGTTCTTCAAATGAGTCCTGCTCCTCTTCTTGTTTACTATAATAATAATTAAAAGCGCCCCGATAGCTATCCAAGTAAGATAATGCTTTTGATTTTGTGTTTGAGTCCATAGAGAATACAAATACCGCTTTTCCTAGACTCTTAAAGCCATTTCTCTCAGTTGTAAAGATATTTAAGAGTGTATCTTTATCACAGTATAACGATGCCTGCTCAGGATATTCCTTAATAAGTTTTATTATAGCTTCATCGCTTTTAGAGAAATCAATGCTTCTATAAATAAGTTGGAAGGCTTGGTTGCTATATTGTTGGGTTTTGAGTATAGGAAGGCTTAATGTGCTCTTAATACGTGAAAGCATAATTCTGCTGACTTCTGTAACATCAATAATTGCTTCATCAATAGATTCGTTTAAGGAGATGTCTAATAATCTCACTCCATCATTGAGTAAAGATAGAAAACTATGTACATGTTTTGCACAGTAAGGATCAAATTGACGATGCTGATATAAATATTCCGTAATTGTATTTATTGACTTTGAATTATCACAATACTTCTCTCGTAAGAAAGTTTCAAAATCTTCATCTCTAAAATAAATGAAGTCATTTTCAATGTATAGTCCAAATGAGCAGTCAACACTTAGACTTTGTAACATATTTGGAGAGCAATCTAGAATTTTTGTAATAACTTTCATTGGTATAGGCCGTGGCATATTAATCATGACACCAAGGGTGAAAGAAATAACATCGTTTCTTTCTCCATATCTCAAACGAAGCTCTTCAAGAATGTCTCTTAGTAGATCCTCAGTGTTTTTACCATTAGGAAGCAGCATGTTGACTAATTGATTTGGTGTATTTTGCTTTGCAGCTAATACATAGGATTGAACCCGGGGAATTCCCCGGCTTAGGTGGTGAAATTCTGTTAGGACTTCTTGGGCCAGTTCAAGTGAATAAGATTTAACATGTTCTGTACTCTCTTGCAGGTTAAATGCAGGGACTTCAAAAAATGCTGAATTATGTGGAAAGTTGAAATAAAAAGTATGTTCGGTACGATAAGTCAGTAGTGTTTTTACTCCATCTGGTAGTGGTTGCTGTAGTAACTTGTGAACAAAGGAAACTTTATTATTTTTCTCGGCTGCAAATACACTATTGTCTGCTGCATCAATAATTAACAATACAATAGCATCTTCAGAATAGGATTTAGTATATTTTGCTGCTTGTGTCAGTCTTATTGATAATTCATACCAGAATTCAGTTTCCTTTAATCTACGTTCTAACAGGAAGTCGGTTTTACATTCAAGAGCTAAAGTATTACATATTTGAAGAATCGCAGTGTCATAATCATACCTTGAATCAGCAGGCTGTAAGTAAGTTCCCCCGCCGTAGCAATCATAAAACACTACTGTAGAACCATCGGGAAGGTAATTATGAAAATTATTGACAAGAGTAGTTTTACCGATGCCCGCAGTGGCATGAACAAAGACTGATTTATTATCTTGCTGCAGTATAGTCTTTATAAGTTCATTAGAGCATTCTCTTTCAACATATTTCTTTTCTGGAATGCTTGTAGGAGCAGGAAAAAGTCGCATATAATTCCCACCGAAAATTGAGCATACAAAATCTTTTGTCATAGATATTCGTGAGTTTCTTTCATACATCATCTGTTCTCGTAAGGTCATTATTATTTCATTATACTTATTCTGCAAACTATCTATACCCCAATGTCCTAATTGTTGAATGATTTTAGCCTTTAGGATACTTCTGGTGTCTGCTCCGCAATCCTCAAAGTTAATAGCCTTAATAAAACCTAAAAATGCTAGTGATTTGAGCTTTGATTCTTCATATAATTTTTTGATTTCTGTTTTGGACGTCTCGGAGAGGCTGTTTATTAAACTATTCGTATTTTTTGGTTTTTCAGCATGCAATGTTTTTTTTGCTTCGTTGATTGCTTGTTTAAAACTTTCTGAAATTGGTCGATTACTAACCAGTTTTAAAGTTAGCTTGTCTTTTATATCATCAAACTTGCTGGTGTATTCTTCATAGGTATCGGCGAGTCGACGGATAACAGAGTTAGTCTTTTTTTTATTATCTGATTGACATAAAGACGAAACTGTCCACGCAGTACTACCCATATAGGTACTATATTTTAACTGTGAAAAGACAATTCGAGTTGCTGTATGAACCGTCTCGCCTCCGTAATACTCAGCCAAGTCTATCGAATACAATTTACTCTCTTCTAGATCAGCAACAACAGAGTCTTGCCAAGCCGGCCCTTCCACGGTCACGGTGGTAAGATCAGAGTTAGGATAAAGCATATTTAATAATTTTTCCGCTGCCCAAAGGAGGTGGAAGTCATCACCAGCGTTTGAAGGAAGTGCTCCAGCATTGGTATTCATACTCTGCATTTGCATCACACCGTTCTATAAGTAGTAGTAATCAAAAAAACCATAGTTTTCTTTCACCTACATTATATAATATCTATTGGAGTGGTGGCCGAGAAGAGCTTGTAAATAATTAATAGATGCGGTTAATTGGAATTATCATTGATCTTTTTTTAACAAAAAAACTATAATATAAATAGAATCGGGTATAACGCTTACATTATTAACTGAAGATAGGAGTTGGACGCATGATCACTCAGGCGCAATTCATCTCATTTTTACGTAATATCGAACCAAGCCCCACTACAAAATCAAATGCAAGTGATGGGCATATCAAACTCCGAAATTATCTTCATGGACATTTCGCCTATAAGCAGAAATACGTTAATTCATTTTTAACAGGTTCTTATAAAAGGGATACTGCTATTCGGCCGAAAATAGTTGAAGGTGAGACTGCACGTCCCGATGTTGACATCATCGTTGTTACAAACCATACACGTTCACATAACCCCCAAGAAGTAATTACTATATTATATGATGCATTGAAGCCGGCTTATCCAACCATTCGTCCACAAAATCGGTCAGTGGGTATTAAGACTGATAAAGTCGATATTGATGTGGTACCAATCATTGCACCTTACGGGATGGAAGGGACTCTTTATATCCCTGATCGTAAAAAAGTACAATGGATTGAGACTAATCCTCCAAATCATACGTCTTGGACTACGGAAGTCAATCAAGGTAGCGGCGAACGTTTTAAACCACTCGTGAAGCTTATGAAATGGTGGAGAAGAGAGAATGGAACAAATGCTAAAAAGCCGAAGGGATTTGTAATTGAGTGCATAGTTGCGGAATGCATGGATCGGAATCAGACCCAATATGGTGAGCTCTTTGTGGGCACTTTAGAAAGAATCGTCGATAAATATGCCATAAGTATTGCACTTAAAGTAGTTCCGGTTATCCAAGACCCAGGTGTTAGTTTCAATTCGGTTACCAACGGCATGACATTTGAAGCATTCGAGAGATTTTATAATAAAGTCAAGCTCCACGCTATAATTGGGAGAGAAGCTATAAATGAGCTTGATGCTGAGAAATCGCTTCAAAAGTGGCGTGTATTATTTGGGGGGCAATTTCCTAAATCCGGAATGACACAAACTAATTCACTTATTGCTAGCGCCATCTCCCCGTCCCTGTCTTTTCCAAATCATGCAGTAGAGCCTAAAAAACCTGAGGGGTTCGCGTAAATGGCCATTTGGTATTTAACTGATAACAGTCGTTTGGCTCATGAACGCCGTGCACTTGAGGAGCTTCAGAAATATGTGGATTGGCTATTAGGATTAGAGTGGGACCTCGAAGGAAAAAAACTTGTAGTTAGGGCAAGTATCGCAGCACATAGTCATCAATATAATATTAAACTTACCTATCCTGACTTTTTCCCTGCGTTACCACCTAACGTTGAACCAGATTCTTTTGATAAGTTTTGGTCTTCGCATCAATATTCTTCAGGTGCACTTTGTCTTGAATGGGGCCCGGATAATTGGCATCCTGATGTGACAGGGGCACAAATGATTGAGAGCACTTTTCGTCTGCTAAGTATGGAAAACCCTCTTGGAACGGCTAGTGAAAAAGACGTGGTTCCATCACGTCATTATCAGACATCGGGTCAATCGCTTCGATCAGAGGTTTTTCGTATCCATGTAGCATTACCATTACTGCAATATTTGATGGCTTTCGAAGAGAAGAGAATAGGTTATGCTACCTTGAAATATGTTCTTGAAAATAAAACACTTGTATTTCATGTAGTGAAAATTGATGAATTCACTAATGTGTCATTGCCGGATTCTTTTTTGAAAAAGTATATGGAAGAACGTTGGCTTGTTTATCGCACATCTGCTACTGGAGACGAAGTTAAGAAAGTAAGTACAACAGAGGGATTATTACAGCTGGCGAAAGCAAATGATAATGAGACTCTCACTCTAACAATAGCCGACGGACCGGAATCGATAACGGGAATCATTTTAATAGATCGACGCGGCATTCCGCGCTTTTATTATTGTTTAAATGATAAGTTATCGGAAATTGCGGTTGTTTTAGATGATAGTGAAAGCAAACGCATACCTGATTATTGTGAAGGATTGTGTGACAAAAAAATAGCTATTATTGGACTAGGTTCTGTAGGTAGTAAAGTGGCGGAATCCCTTTGCCGTATAGGAGCCCAAACATTTTATTTAATTGATGAAGATTTGTTTCTTGAGGGCAATTTGACACGCCATACACTCGATTGGCGTAACATCGCATTTCATAAGGTAGATGCTATCGCCCAGAAGCTCAGGTATATTTCTCCTCAAGCTGATATTCAGACAGTGAATATTAACCTGACTGGACAAGAGTCGAATGCCTCAGTAAATAGTGCGGTCGTCAAGATTAGTAATTGTGATGTTATAGTGGACGCAACAGCAAATGGACAGGTTTTCAATTTACTTGCTTTTATTTCTAGCAGCAGCAAGAAACCGCTTATTTGGGCGGAAGTTTATGCTGGTGGAATTGGAGGTTTGATTGCCCGCAGCCGGCCAGAATACGACCCAAGCCCACAAACGATGAGACAGGCATATCATCAGTTTAAAGTAGATTCACCGGAATTTAGTCATACAATCTTAGCACCTTACACAGCGGAAAGTAGCGATGGCCAAGTTTATATCGCTTCCGATGCGGATGTATCAGTTATTTCCAGTCATTTAACAAGGTTAGTTATAGACACTGCCATGCGCGCAGAAAATTCGATGTTTCCTTATTCCATGTATCTCATTGGGTTGTCTGAAGGGTGGATATTTAGTCAACCTTTCGATACTATACCTATTGATACTAAACACTTGCTTGAAGAAGAGTTCATGATAGAGGTCGATGACAAAACCCATACGGAGAATACTGAATTTCTAATGTCCCTTTTGGAGAATGAAGATGATTAAGATTCTTATGCCGTATGAGATGCAGAGAAGGCTTTTCAAACATTTGAAAATGGCTGCAGTACAAGAGATTGGCGGTATTCTTATGGGAGAACATATCGAAGATGGTGTTTTCCGCATATGGGATGTAACTGTACAACATCAGGGCGGTACTTGGATATCATTCTTACGAAAAATCGACGGGTCCTTAAGAAATTCTTTGCAGAGATTTTTTCTCAGTACACGACAGCAATACACAAAGTACAACTACTTAGGGGAGTGGCACTCGCACCCCTCATTTGCACTCATACCGAGTAGCTGCGATCAAGATAGCATGTGGAATATTGTGAATGATCCCTTAGTAGGCGCAAATTTTGCTGTTCTTTTAATTTTGAAAGTGCAGAAGGAGAATTTAGCCGGGAATGTATTTATATTTGCCCCGGGGTATGAAATGATACCTGGTGAGCTCGTATTGGAGGGATAAGCTAGTGACTGATAATAATAGGTTGAAACCTTCTTTACTAGAACCCCAATCGCAAGGCGGAGATACAGCAGAGTCAGGCTTCGATTTTCAAACAAATATGATTCTTTGTAAAATCCCCCTTTGGCTATCAATGGAGGGATTTGACTCACTTATTCGAGAGGCGACAGCTGATTTTGAAGCTAAGATCTTCTCTCCAAGTGAAGGGATATACAGAGAAGCGGTGGAAGCGAAGAACCATCATATGGCCCCATCAGAATTTTGGGCTGAGATCGACCGGTTTATGGAGTTGCATGAAGGAATTCCGGGGACGTACAAGCATTTTACGATATGTTGCAACGGGATTTCGGATGAGATTAAGCCTTTGATTATCGGTTTGCGTCGCGTGCGAGATCCGCAGTCCTTTTATGATGCAGACTCTGCTTTAATGATCAATTCATTTGATGATTATTTACGTAGGGTTGAACGGCTCGGAAAAGATAGAAAGGTAGCGAACTTTCTTTACGAAAATGTGTTAATTGAACCCCTTTGGAATCTAAATAGTGATGAATCGACTTCAAAAGGAATTTTAACGGGACAACTAAACACTCATATGCCACAGTATCAAGATCTTACAGGTAGAGAAATATCTGAGATTTATAAAGCACTGCTCGATTTACTAAAAGCAAATAAAGCACGCCCAATCACAAGACGACAAATAGAAGAAACTATCCAAAATGCTACTGGCGGAAAGATCCAATCGCTAAAAGATTCAGTGGTTATATCAACTGAAATTGAAGAATTGTCAAAGAGAGAAAAATATCTGCAGTTTAAATGGGCAGATTTTTTTGGTGGAGCAAATCGTAGTTATCCTACACCTGATAAATGGAATGACACAGTTATGTCGCAGTTACGTGAAACTGCAGGTTGGATCAGAGAAAATCGTGGGTCACGCTGTATCTTATTAAAGGGCAACCGGCGACTCTCAACTTCAGTTGCTATAGGCTCTGTGTTTTCAGCTGTTGCGGGCTTTAATGTAGTTATGGATTACCGTGGTGAACTCTGGTCGACTCAAGATCATCCTGATTTCCAGACGCCGGATTATTCGTTTGAGCGTAATTACGAAGCCGGCACTGGTGATAACCTAGTTCTCACGGTAGGAATTATGAAGGACAATCTTGCTTCGGAAGTTGCTCAATTCAAGAAACTGCAAGGAGTTTCACCTCCGAGATTACACCTATGCTCTTCACATCCCATCACCTCTGCTAAACAAGCTAATTTAGCGGTAAATGAGATCAAGAAAGAGATTGTTGCTGCTGTTTTAGAAAGTAAATCAAAACAAATTGATTTTTTCTATGCAGGACCTGCACATTTGGCGTTGTTCTTTGGTCATAGAATCAATTCACTGCCACCGATTCAATGTTATGAATGGGTAGGAGCGAACAGTTATGTGGCTACATGCTTAATATAGTGACTGAACTTAAATATTAACAAATCTGAAGCACCGAGCAGTTTAACAGAATACTGCAGTTGAAAATTGCATCTAAACAGAGACATAGTAGTCCTTTACGTAGCTGTGTCTTTGCTTTTGAATCTACTTAAGCATACATCCCGTCGTCCTAATGAAGATTGAATAAAGGTATAGAGAAAAAATAGGAAAAATGTATTTTTTGTTACGATGAAGGTATATTGACCCAAATTATCGAATACAGTCTAATTCTAACGAACTAGCTGGAGGGGAATATACATGTTACAAAACCGTCGTTCAAACAAACATTTTTATCATTTTACGCACATGGATAATATAGAATCTATTTTAAGTAATGGGTTGATTTCAACAAATGAAAAGATATTAAAAGGAATAAACCATATTAATATTGCTAATAAAGATATTCAGGAACGAAGAAGTAATACTCAAGTTCCTTGTCACCCTTACGGAAATATACATGATTATGTCCCTTTCTATTTTGCCAGTAGAAATCCGATGTTACTCTCTGTTCTGAATAGCAAAAATATTGATCAGCCATATGTAGTGTATATAGCTATCTCCTTTAAAAAATTAAAAGAGAATAATGTGATATTTACTGACGCTTCGGCGAATACAGTTATTCCTCCGAATTTCTATAATGATCCACAGTACTTGGACGAGTTGAATTGGGAACTTATAAATACCAAAAAATGGACAACTCCGAATAGAGATGATTTACATGCTAGAATGGCTGAGGTTCTGGTTTATAAAGAGGTCCCATTGGATTGGATTGATTACTTTATTGTTTTTAATAAAGTATGCATGAAGAGAATCAAAGCTCTTTTCAAGAAAATGGGGATGCAGGAGCCTAATATTACGTATGAACCATTCAATGATACCTATTTTTATTTTACAAAGCATTTTTTTAAGGATTCTAAGATTTTTAAGGACAGGCATAATGAAACACTTGTTACAGGTCCAAGTATGCTGAAAGATATTTATGATGAAGTAACAAAAAGTATAATAGATGAAAGATTTAAGGGAAAACCTTCTAATCCATCATTCAAAAATGTAAAAGATGCTCTTGATAAAATCAAAAGCGATTTTTGTGTTATCGATGAATTAAGTGGAATAAATAAATTAGAAACAAAAAACGATGTTCATAGAAATACTGTTTGTGAACATACAAAAGAAGTAGTAAATAATTTAAGGTCTATTGATTACTTTAATGGACTTGATGCGGAGGATAGCTCTATTGTAGAGCTTTCAGCATATTTCCATGATATAGGGAAAGGACCGAAAACAAAATGGAAAGATGGAGTACAACCAGCATATGCAGATCATCCAGTTGACTCTCTGATGATGATGAATAGAATACTTGTTGAGGAATTCGAGGAATTATCCAAGTATGAAATAAATACTATTTGTCTTCTAGTAGGTTATCATGACTTAATTGGCGAAATTTTAGTAAAGGGAAGAAGCGAAAAAGAGCTAAGAGACCTTGATTTAAACAGTAATAGTTTAGATATGTTAGCAGCTATAACACTTGCCGACGTAAAATCAATTAATATTTGGTGGTTTGTTGATCTTGAGGAGAGAATTCATACTCTTATTGAATCGATGCTAGACTAATAAACGATCTATAGTGAAAATGATATTATATTAATATCGTTCTGGGAGGGAGTGTGAAGTGAGAGGTGTTGGAGTTTGTAAGTGGAGATTTTTTTGATTATAAAGCAAATATTCGAGTGAATACAGTTAATTGTGTTGGGGTTATGGGGGCTGGAGTTGCATTGATATTTAAAACTAGGTATCCTCAAATGTTTAATGATTATGTGCGGGCCTGTAAGAAAAATAAAGTAGCCCCAGGTAAGCCACATGTTTGGATAGAGTCTGATCTACTGACAACTTGTACAATTATTAATTTTCCGACTAAAATACATTGGAGAAATCCTTCGGAATACGTCTACATCGAAAAAGGTTTAATTTGGTTGAGAGACTATCTTACCGAGCATAAGGAGGCTACAGTCACACTACCAGCGTTAGGATGTGGGCATGGTGGCCTTGATTGGGACATAGTTAAAGAGATGATTATTAAATATTTGGGCGACCTAGATACTAAAATTTTTGTTTTTAATCCAACAAGTTCAGTAGATAACAAAAAAAATGAGGAATGGTTTAATCAACTTGTTAAGCATAATGTTGTTACTATTGCTCCAAATGATGATTTGTATCCAAAAGAATTAGCTGGACGCTCAAGCCTTAATTTATATTGTATTGGAAATACAAAATTATTAAAGTGGAAAAAACTTTCAATCCTAGCTAATGCGAAATCCTCAGAAAAAGAAATTAATTCTTTGTTAATGGTGACAAACGAGATTCCAATAGATAGTATGGTATTATTACTTAGTTTAAAGAATAATAATGATTATGAATTTGCAAAAGCTATATTAGAAAAGGGCTTTAGAGCGATCTTTGTAATACCATATGGTATTCTTAATTTTGATGTTCAAAAGAGGTTTCAGAATAGTTGGGATGATGAAAGAATTCTTGTGATTTCAATAGCAATTCCAAATCAAACCTGGAAAGTTTACGAAAACTCAAACGCTCTGAAGTTTCGACAGAAGCTTGCAGATGCAACATTAATTAACTCTTTAGAAGTGAAAGCAATAGACTCATTATTGAAGTATCTTAAAAAGCCATTCGACAATATATTCTATATAAATTATTGGTATAATGAGCAGGAAGTTTTTAAAATTTTAAAAGCGCAAAAAATCGGAATAAGCAATAACACCGGAAAGATAAAATTAGAACCATTATTAAGTGGGCTAGAAAATTGCTAATAGTATATGTGAACTCACTTCATTTAGCACACTTGTTTTATAAAATTTTAGATGGGGTGTTATTACCAGTCTATCCATTCCGAAGGTTGATAAAATAAGTTGTCCTCATTTTGACGGGAAACGTGTCCAAAGCTCACTGTTATATCATAGCATTTCACCGATTTTGACAGACGAAATTGTCCGAATTCTTCTGTTTTCTAGCTAAAAGGGGCCCTGACGGACAGAACTGGCCATTTCACCCCACCTGGTGGACATTGACGACCGACTTGCCATGGGAGAATAAGGTGATTACTTGAAAAACTCCCCTTCCGTCCCCCAGAGGGGAACACGTAGGGGATGTCTCCCCTGCACCCCATCGCTCGCCGCGTGGCAGGCCCAGCAAGGGTTTGCTGGGATTTATGATAGCTTTCCAGGTTGGAAACACCCGTCAAGGCTAAATGAACGCTTCGCGGCCTTGACGGGTTCAGTGTCCCGGACAACTACTCCAGCTATTTTCGGACAACCTATCCCATCATCTTTCGGATATTATGTGGTAGCAGAAACAATGGGGAGTATCAATTTTGGTTCGATTTTGCAAGAGATAATAACATCATAAAAATTGTACCGATTGTCCCAATTAATTCGCTAGATGTTTTGGGTGTAAGAGCTTTTCATTATGACACTTGGTATTTTAATTATAGAGGGAATCCTGAAGTAACAAATCCAGGCTTCTCTCTTTTTATTTAAAAAAATTATCATTTTAAGAAATGGATAGTAATGATGAAAAGCAAAAAAGTTGCGCAGCACTTCATTTTTTAGTTTTTACTGTCGTCTGTTTTTTGGGGATTACAGGATTTTTTTGATAAATGTCGAATTTTTACATGTATATTGTGTAACAATGAATCAAACTTGTATCCTTTCGCTAAATTAATTTACACTAAGTGGGTGAGTAAGTGATCACTGTAGACGACAACAAATCTTATATCGTAGCCGATTGGTTTGCCCGTAAAACCAGGTCGTTTTTGGACGAGTTACGAAACGGTACAGATGACTTTGCATCAATAACGAGTTTAACTAAGCAAATTACTCATGATTACCATTCGAGATTCATTATAGAATTGGTCCAAAACGCACACGACGCATTGCTGGAAACTGGTGGAACGGTTCGTATTATCTTCGATCGTGATAACCTTAACTTCTATGTGGCCAATACAGGAGATCCGCTTAATGACGATAATTTTAAAGCAATATGTAAGTTAGGACAAAGCTCGAAGGAGCCAAATACATCAATTGGCAATAAGGGGATCGGCTTCAAGAGTGTTTTGGAAATTACTGAAGAGCCAGAAATATATTCTGGTCCGTATACAGAAGAAAAGTTTTCTGGTTATTCTTTCCGCTTCTCTCCTGCCTTTCTACGGGATGCTATGGTAACTGCCATTAATCAGATCATCGAGACAAAGGCCGACGTAGAATTATTTTCGGTTTTGCATGATAGGATTTCCCTTCCAAACTGGTCTCCAACACAACACGAAGAGTTTTACAGCCGATGGTTGCAAAGCACTCCAGAACTTGACGAACAGACTGAGTCAATTAAGAATGCGATCCTTCGTCAAGTCGATAACCTGTCGCCCTATCAATTTCCGATTCCAATAGTGGAGCAAAAAGATCCTGTTATAGCAAGATTAGGCAAAAGAGGCTTTGCTACAGTAATCAAATTACCTTTACGTAATGAAAGTATGGCCCTT
>NZ_ASPX01000024.1:0-45814 GCF_000517965.1 Paenibacillus sp. FSL R7-277 | reverse complement strand
GTCCTGAGCCAGGATCAAACTCTCCAAATTGGTATTTAGAAAGAGCGATTGCTCATTTTGAAACATCTGACGAGAATTGTTATATTCTCTAATTTGGATCTCACCGAAGTGATTTCCCACTCACTCGTTGTTCAGTTTTCAAAGATCAATGTCTCATCTTTTGTCGTTGATGTTTGTCTCAGCAGCGACCTTTATAATATATCACAGCACCCTTGTTTCAGTCAAGCGTTTTTTTAATTTCTTTTTTCGCTTTAGCTTCCAGCAAGTGATCCGAAGATCTCCTGTCCAAAGGGCCGAGACTTAATGTATCATGAATCAGGAGCCTTCGTCAACCTCTAAAATAAAGTTAATTTTAATCCCAATAACAGCGCCACTCCCGGCAGCCCAAGAATGGTTACAGCACCTATGGTTGTAGGGTTAAGCGGAATATGCAGATCGCTTACAGCTCCTGAGAAATTAACGATATAAATCCCGAGCGCCGCCAGTATAAGATGGGTTCCAAATACACTCAACCAAGCCAACCCCAGTCTTTTTCTGAATACAATCAGGACCAGCAGCGCTGAAGATATAATCAGCACACTTATTGCAACAGTTCTTAGCATTGTTCTCCTCCTCGCTGACTCAGTCTGTTCATACTTGCAGCTGGCTCCGGTTAAGCCCCAGCCGCTTGGCATCCTTAAGGTGTATCTGATATTTACGCTCAGCTGCCTCCAGGATATAGATTGCATAGTCAATCTGATCCTGGCCCAGAGCCTCATCAAACATCAGGTAAGCCCGCTCCCATTCAGACTGCGCTTTACGTACCTCCTGGTATACTGTCCCCCATTCCTCTTCCGTCTGCACTGCCTTTTCCTTATCCGTATTCCCTCTCAACCACTTGACACTCCACCAACCCATTGCAATCCCTCCTAAGATATATGAATAACTGCAGATGCAACCGGTGATTCACACCCGTTAATCTCATACATATCGGAATAGGGACAAACTTAGAACCGGGAGAAGGGGCTTAGCAGAACTTTTAGCAGAATATGAGCGGTTCTTCCGAAAATCAAAAAAGGAGCCCGAGGGCTCCCTACACTTATAATACAACAGCACAACACTCAGAACAGCTCACGACGGCCTTCCAGCGCCTTCGACAGGGTTACCTCGTCCGCATACTCAAGATCGCCGCCTACAGGCAAGCCATGGGCTATCCTGGTGATCTTGATCTCAAAGGGACGGACAAGACGCGAGATATACATGGCAGTGGCTTCCCCTTCAATGTTGGGGTTGGTAGCCATAATCAGCTCCTTCACCCGCTCATCGCTGAGTCTGGTCAGCAGCTCCTTCAGCCTTATATCATCCGGCCCTATGCCTTCCATCGGCGAAATTGCACCCTGGAGCACATGATAATAGCCGTCAAATTCCTTGGTTCGTTCGATAGCCACCAGATCCTTCGAGTCCTGAACCACACAGATTACCGAAGCATCGCGGGTTTTGTCCTGGCAGATCCGGCACGGGTCGGTATCCGTTATGTTGCAGCAGACCGAGCAATAATGAAGATTACGCTTGACGCTGACCAGGGCTTTGGCGAAATCAATCACCTCGTCCTCCTTCATGTTCAACACATGAAAGGCCAGCCGGGCAGCTGTCTTCGGGCCAATCCCGGGCAAACGTGTAAAAGCTTCTATTAGCTTGGCTAGCGGTTCTGGATAATACAAAGTATCGGTTCTCCTTTGGCAGGGAGTGGAGTAAGCCTAGAACAAGCCAGGAATCTTCATTCCGCCTGTGAATTTACCCATATCGTTGTTCGCCAACTCTTCTGCCTGGGTAAGAGCATCATTAACAGCAGTGATCACCAGATCCTGCAGCATTTCGATATCCTCCGGATCTACAACCTCCGGTTTGATCTGAATGGACAGCAATTTCTTGTGTCCGTTCACCTGAACGGTAACCACGCCGCCGCCGGAAGAACCTTCAATCGTCTTACTGCCCAGCTCTTCCTGGGCTTTGAGCATCTGCTCCTGCATTTTTTTAACCTGCTTCATCATTTGGTTCATATTATTCATAGATCATCTCTCCTTTGGGATGCGCATCTTCGCGCTGATAGCTGAATCCTTATTCTTTTATGACAACAAGGTCTTCTCCAAAGAGCTGGATCGCCTCATCAATCCATGGTTCGGACTTGCCTTCGCCGCTCTCGTGCTCATGCTCCAGACGCAGCTCCTCTGTTCCGGCCGAAGCCGCGGATTTCGTCGCAGCTTCATTCCAGTCACGCATCATCATAGTTACCAGCCGGAATGGCTTACCCAGCTTGGCATTCATTACGTTCTCGATGACCTGCCGGTTCGCAGGCTTCTCGGTAGTATCCCGGTGAATGGTATTCTTAAAAGCAACCAGCACGGCATCTTCCATCACCGCCACCGGCTCACCGTCCACAAACCACGCATGTACCGTGACCTTCTCTTCCTTCACACCCTGAAGAACAAGGCTCCACTGCTTATAGACCGCGCTAAAATCAGGACTGTCCTTACCCGCAATAAACTTATCCAGCTGCGGGGGAAGCTTAGAGGCCGAGGATACGCGCGGAGCGCTTGGCGGGGCAGTGCGCTGCGCTACCTGCTCACGCCCGCCGCCGGCAACTCCGCCGGCTTGAATAGCCTGCTCCAGCTTCTTCTCCAGCGCGGCAATCTGCGCTCTGAGCTGATCCAGCTCAACGGACTGTACCTGCGGAGAACCATTTGCAGCTGCAGGTGCCGCTGCATTCACTGCCGGATCGCCTACAGAGGGAGCAGCAGCATCCTGCGGACCGCTGCACAGCTTCATCAGCGCTACCTCGAATATGGTCTGCGGATGTGTAGCATACTTCATCTCCCCCAGATAACGGCTCAGCGTCTCCACAATCAGGAATAAGCGGTCGCGGGTAAAGGCCTTAGCCATATCGCGGAAATCTGCCGGATTCAGCACGCGGTCCGTTAGCTGATCCGCTCCAGGCACCATCTTGATCATCAGTAAATCGCGGAAATAATACAGAAGATTCTCCAAGCACTTATCTGCGCTCTTACCCTCATGCATCATCTGCTCCACAAGCTCCAGCAGCTGCCCCATGTCACTCTCAAGAATAGCATTCGCCAGACGCGCGAACTGCTCGGAGGGGATGCCCCCGGTCATTCCCAGCACCTGCTGATAGGTCACATCCCCATCTGTAAAGGATGAGATCTGATCCAGGATGCTGAGCGCATCCCGCATTCCCCCGTCAGACAGGCGGGCGATATACTGGAGCGCATCTGCATCTGCTGTAATGCCTTCCTTCTGGCAAATCTCGGTCAGGCGGCCCGTCTGTTCCTCCAGTGAGACCCGGCGGAAGTCAAACCGCTGGCAACGCGAGATAATCGTAGCCGGCAGCTTGTGCGGCTCGGTAGTCGCCAGTATAAACATCACATGCTGTGGAGGCTCTTCGAGCGTCTTCAGCAGGGCATTGAATGCCTCTGTTGTCAGCATATGCACTTCATCAATAATATACACTTTACGGCGTACTTCGGTAGGTGCATATTTCACCTTATCCCGCAGATCGCGAATCTCTTCAACGCCCCGGTTGGATGCCGCATCGATCTCCTGAACGTCCATGATGTTGCCTGCCGTAATCCGCAGGCAGGACGGACATTCATTGCAGGGCTCAGGACCCGGGCCCCGCTCGCAATTGACTGCCTTGGCCAATACCTTGGCCGCACTCGTCTTACCGGTCCCCCGCGGTCCGCTGAACAGATAGGCATGCGAAACCCGTTGTTCACGGATCGCATTCTGCAGCGTCTGGATAATATGCTGCTGCCCTACCATATCTTGAAACGACTGCGGCCGCCAGGCACGGTACAGCGCGATATGTTCCACTATGCATTACCCTCTCTCAGGCTGCCGCTTTCCGGCATTTGTCGCTAATTTATTATACTATATTCCCAAGTCTTTGACCAAGCAGAAGCGGCTCACCGTCCGAAAGGTAAGGATATTAGCCAGAGCGGGAATAATATCTCATAACCTAGGATACCTAGAAAAACAAAAAGCATCTTTGCTTGTAGCAAAGACGCTATCATCATCCTTATTTAAACCGTGCACCTGTTATTGATGGCTGCGATCCAAGCGGTAACCCTACAAAACTGCTCGGGCTAGGCCACCCTCCGGCACAAGAGCAAACTCGCTTATGGCTGCTTCCTTCCGGACCTGACCAGGTTCACAAGCACTCATTGCGGAGGACCCAACCGTCAACACAGCCCATAGGAACCAAGGCCTCACATCGACAGCACCTCTAACAGGAATTCAACCTCGCTACAGCGGATTGCGAGTTACAGGGCACCGCTACCTCCCCGTCTAGCACGGCGAAGATAAGTATAGCTTACGGACAGGCAAAAATCAACTATGCAATATTAGACACCGTATTTCTTCTTGAATCTGTCCACACGGCCGCCGGCATCCAGGAACTTCTGCTTACCGGTGAAGAACGGGTGACAGCTTGAGCAAATTTCGACGCGAAGCTCCTGTACTGTCGAGCCGGCTTCAAACGTGTTGCCGCAAGCGCAGGTTACCTTCGTTACATTGTACTTGGGTTGAATGGTTGTTTGCATATGAAATCTCACCTCTCACGCCCTAAGCCTCATGCGGGCCTAGAGTTATATGATCACGCAAGCTACATTCTAGCATGCAAGGCCCAGGCTCTGCAATAGGCCTGCCATTCTTAAAATAATAAGGCCTAAAGCTGCACTCTGCGCTGCTTGGCACGGGCCAGCTCAGCAGGGGGGACATGGGTAAAGGAACCAATCACAACCTCCGGGAGCTCCTCACGGAAGATCTCCAGCATGGTCTTCATGCCAAGGATCTCACCCCGTGCAGGGGGAATAAGCTCCAGATAGCTCTCCGGGTCAATATTGAGATTACGCATCTGAATGAGCTTAAGATCTGTACGTCTGACGAACTCCACCATCGCTTCAATCTCTTCCTCACGGTCTGTAACCCCCGGGAAAATCAAATAGTTAATGGAGGTGTATACGCCTTGTGAGGCAGCGTACTTCAGCGACTTCTCCACGTTAGCCAGCGTATACCCGCGAGGCTTGTAATAGGCGTTATAATGGTCATCCAGCGCACTGATGGTACTAACCCGCATCAGATCAAGACCGGCATCGACAATGCCGCGGATATGATCGCTTAAGCCGGCATTGGTGTTAATATTGATATAGCCCATATCCGTAATGGACCGGACTTCACGGATAGATTCAATAATCAGCTTCGCCTGCGTAGAAGGCTCACCTTCACAGCCCTGTCCAAAGCTGACAATGGATTCCGGCGTCTTCAGGTGCTCCAGCATCACTTGCGATACTTCGTTCACTGCCGGACGGAAGCTCATCCGTGTCTGCGGGGACACAAACCCGCTGTCATCGGGCTGTTCAGAGATACAACCGAAGCAGCCGGCGTTGCAGGAGTATGAGACCGGAACAGCGCCTTCCCAGCGGCCGAGGAAGGTATTGGACGAGGTTAAGCATTCATATTCCAGCGCGCAGTTGGACAAGTGATTATACAGACGGTTCTCCGGGTATTTGGCAGTCAGTTCGCCCACACCGTTCTTCACATCGTCCCGGTCGCAGTTAAGCGGGTTCCACTGCTCCGGATCATCCGTAAGATCAGCCGCCACATAGAATCCGCCGTCCTTCCATACTACAGCGGAATATCCGAAGAGCGGAAGCTTGTAGGTCTTGTCTGTCTTGACGTAACCGGGAAGGCACAGGCGGGTGTATCCCTGCGGCAGCAAGGCTCCGACAGCCTGCGAACCTGCCGGCAGGGGCAGCATCTCGCCGGTCTCCGGATTCATCCCAATCGCCCGGGTGCTCGGGAGCCCGACCAGCGTGGCCCCCTCAGGCAGCGGAACCAGCTCTTCCTCCAGTATCTCAACGATCATATCGCCACTGCGGGCCAGGGCATACAACTCGGGATGATCATATACGTTTCCTTGTTCGTCGGCATATACCAAATACATGTTATTCTCCTCTTGTTATCTATTCTCAGGTAGTCGGCACAGTAGGCGCCTTGGGACGCGTGGTGCGGCGGGCAGACGAGCCGCTGTTCGAGGTGCCGCCTTTGCTGGCCGTACCGCTTGCTGACGAGGAATCCTTGCCTCCAGCCACATCGAAGGAGGCCAGGAACTCCGCATTCGTCTTGCTGTCACGTAGCTTCTTCAGGAATCCTTCTACGAAGTCATAGGATTCATTCATATTTTTACGGATCGACCAGATGGTATCCAGCTCTTCCTTGCTAAGCAATACTTCTTCACGGCGCGTACCCGAACGGCGGATATCAATAGCCGGGAAGATCCGGCGTTCAGCCAGCTTGCGGTCCAGATGGAGCTCCATGTTCCCTGTACCCTTGAATTCCTCATAAATAATATCATCCATCCGTGAGCCGGTATCAATCAGTGCGGTGGCAAGAATAGTTAAGCTGCCGCCCTCCTCCACGTTACGTGCGGAACCGAAGAAACGCTTAGGCCGATGGAACGCGGCAGGATCGATCCCTCCGCTAAGTGTCCGGCCGGATGGCGGAACTACGAGATTGTAGGCACGGGCAAGACGGGTAATGCTGTCCAGCAGAATAACGACATCCTTCTTGTGCTCTACCAGACGCAGCGCGCGCTGAAGTACAAGCTCTGCCACTTTAATATGATTCTCCGGCAGCTCATCAAATGTCGATGCCACTACCTCACCTTTTACCGAACGCTGCATATCCGTTACTTCCTCGGGACGTTCATCGATCAGCAGAACAAACAGTGCAATCTCGGGATTATTCGTAGAGATACTGTTGGCAATTTCTTTGAGGAGGAGCGTCTTCCCTGCTTTGGGAGGTGCTACAATCAAACCGCGCTGCCCCAGACCTACAGGAGCAAGCAAATCCATGATACGGGTCGATAAATGAGTTGGGGATGTTTCGAGCGGCAGCTTATCTTGCGGATAAAGCGGCGTAAGCGCCGGAAAATGTAACCGTTCAGCTGCAGTTGCCGGGTTCTCGCCGTTGACGGCATTCACCTGCAAGAGTCCGAAATAGCGTTCGTTCTCCTTCGGCGTCCGGCATTTCCCGGAGACCAGGTCACCGCTTCTAAGGTCGAACTTGCGGATCTGCGATGCAGAGATATAGATATCCTCCGCACTCGGCAAGTAGTTAATCGGCCGAAGGAAGCCATAGCCTTCCGGCAGAATCTCAAGCACGCCTTCCATAAACATTAGACCGCTCTGCTCTGCCTGTGCTCTAAGAATAGCGAAGATTAACTCCCGCTTCTTAAGCGTTCCGTAATAAGGAATCTGGTATTTCTTGGCGAGCTTATACAGATCGGTAAGCTTCATTTCTTCCAGATCGGAAATTTGAAGATCCATGTGCTATAACCACCTATTCAATTTGTGTATGATGAGTTCCAAACTATGAGTCTATGAAAATGCTTATTAGGATAGGATTACCCGAATTGGAAGGAGATATGCATTTAAGCAGCCAATTTCTGCCCTTGCCAATCCGGGTATTCTCATTATTCGTTCTCGCGCCAGACATCGGCTCCCAGACTGCGAAGATTACTTACGAGGTTGTCATAACCGCGGTCAATATACTCTACACCTGTCACTTCGGTGATACCTTCTTCAACAGTAAGACCGGCAATCACCAGCGCTGCGCCTGCACGGAGGTCGGCAGCCTTCACCTTGGCTGCATTGAGCCGGCCGCCTTCAATGATAGCGGAACGTCCCTCTACACGAATCTTAGCGCCCATGCGGACCAATTCAGGAACATGCTTGAACCGGTTGCTGTAGACGAAATCGCTCAGGACGCTAACGCCTTCAGCCTGAGTCAGCATGCTCGTCATTGGAGATTGCAGGTCGGTCGCGAAACCGGGATAGATCAGCGCCTTGACATCCGCGTGCTGGTACTTGGCCTTGCCGATCACCCGGATACTCTCATCCAGTTCTTCTATGTCAACTCCCATTTCCAGCAGCTTGGCAGTGAGCGCCTCCAGATGCTTGGGAATCACGTTATCAATTAAGACATTGCCCCGCGTAGCCGCTGCGGCAATCATGTAAGTTCCAGCCTGAATACGGTCAGGAATAATCGAATGTCGGCAACCATGCATTTCGTCTACGCCTTCAATCCGGATTGTTTCGGTACCGGCGCCCTTAATAACAGCGCCCATGGAGTTGAGCAGGGTAGCTACATCTATAATCTCAGGCTCTTTAGCCGCATTTTCAATAATTGTAGAGCCTTTGGCACGGGAGGCCGCGAGCATAATGTTAATAGTGGCGCCGACACTGGATACATCCAGATAGATCTTGGCACCGCGCAGTTCTTTGGCATACAGGTGAATCGAGCCATGGTCATTGGTAACAGTCGCACCAAGCGCCTCAAAGCCTTTGATATGCTGGTCAATCGGACGGGGCTCAAAATTACAGCCGCCGGGTAATCCAATGGTCGCTTCCTTAAACCGGCCCAAAAGTGCGCCCATCATATAATAAGAGGCCCGGAGCTTTTTCACCGGTCCGTTAGGCATGGGAATGGATACGATACGGGAGGGATTAATTCTCATTTGGCTGCCTGTCCATGACACGCTCGCGCCAAGCTCCTCCAGAATCTCGGAGTAAACGGCAACATCACTAAGCGCAGGCAAATTATCCAGCACAACTTCAGACTCCGCCAAAATGGCTGCAGGAATAAGCGCAATGGCGCTATTCTTTGCTCCGCTGATGGTAACAACGCCCTCTAGCGGACGTCCGCCGCCAATCATTAATTTTTCCATAAATTTATCTGGTTCCCCCTACGTGTATTGCAGCTTGTTGTGGCAATACCAGTTGTGGCTTAAGGTGACATAAGGACTGCTTGTGATTGGTGATTAGAAGAAGAAACGGCTGCGCCGCCCTTACCTGAAGGACGGCACCCGTTTCTGAGGAAAACGAAATAGCTTGTGCGGAAAAACGTTATGCGGCAGGGTAATTAGGCTTTGTTGCTGGATCCGAATTCGCGGATTTTGCCGATAACAGTCTGCTTGATAGCATCGCGGCCCGGTGCGATGAATGTACGCGGATCGTAAGCATCCGGCTTAGCAGCAAGAACTTCGCGGACAACCTTAGCGAACGCGATTTGGTTCTCAGTGTTAACGTTGATCTTGGAAGTACCCAGAGAGATGGATTTCTGAATGTCATGTACCGGGATTCCAGTACCGCCGTGAAGTACAAGCGGAAGGTTAACTGCATCGCGGATTTCTTCCATTTCCTTGAATCCAAGGTTTGGTTCGCCCAGGTAAGGACCGTGTACGGAACCCAGTGCAGGAGCCAGAGTGTCGATGCCTGTTTCTTTAACAATGCGTACGCATTCGTTAAGGTCAGCGTATTGGATGCCGCCGATAACGTCATCTTCCTGTCCGCCTACAGTACCAACTTCTGCTTCTACAGAAACACCTTTAGCGTGAGCATAATCAACAACCTTCTTGGTCATCTCAATGTTATGATCAATCGGGTGGTGGGAGCCGTCGATCATTACGGAAGTAAATCCGGCATCGATAGCTTCTTTACATTTGTCAAAGCTTGAACCGTGGTCCAAGTGGATGGCTACAGGAACGGTGATTTTCATGTCATGAATAAGACCTTCAACCATCTTAACTACTGTGTAAAAGCCGCCCATGTGACGAGCTGCGCCTTCGGATACGCCAAGGATTACCGGTGACTTCTCTTCTTCTGCTGCACCAAGAATCGCTTGCGTCCACTCCAGGTTATTGATGTTGAACTGGCCAACTGCATATTTTCCTTCAAGTGCTTTGGTCAACATGTCTGTCATAGATACTAATGGCATGGTTTCAATCCTCCTAAAATATTGGGTTGCTTATATAAGCCGACATCACATACAGGCCTATTATAGCACATCCTGTGTTAAATACTAAATAGGATACACAAAAAAATGTCCCGGTGGGACGATATTCAGCCAACCCTTTGCCGGCGGACCATTTGCTCATTTTAGCGTATCCATAACAGGATGTCCCCAAACTATAATTTCTAAGCTAGCTGCATTGATCTACTGATTTGTTGTGCAGGTGCATATTGACGGCAACACGCATCTCATCGATATCAAACGGCTTGGTAAAATGCATCAGGGCTCCCAGTTTAGTCGCTTCCTTAATCATGTCCAGCTCTCCGTAGGCCGTCATCATAATGACCTTGATCGCCGGATTAAGCTCCTTCAGATGCTTGAGAATCTCGAGTCCGTCCATCCCCGGAATTTTCATATCCAGCAAAACCATATCCGGCGATTCGTTCCTGACAATGTCCAGCGCCAATTTCCCGTTAGCTGCCTGAAAGGTGGCATAACCTTCACTATTGAATACTTCCATGAGAAGAATCCGGATTCCATTCTGATCGTCGACGATTAACACTTTTTTCTTTTCCATACGTTACCCTCCCAGAGTTTAAGGCAGATTGTCCATACCGCGCCCTCTCAACAGCTAACGGCCCCGCTTCAACTTAGTCTATACGAAACCTATTATTCGTGCTTTGCAGCCAAAATCCTGCTAATTGGCTAAAATGCGTAAATCTATGCCATATAAAGGAGGAATTCCGGCGAAAAAGCGGGAATACAGTCCCCTTGCATTCCGGGAGCTATTGTGCAAAGGGTGTTTTGTCAAAAAGAAAGCCCCCGTACCGGGAGCTCCTCACAGGCCTGTCTGGCCTATTCATTCTATAGTTACATTTGCTCGGAATGTGTAAGCGAGGCTTTGACAAATTCACGGAACAGCGGCTGCGGACGATTCGGACGGGAAGTGAATTCCGGATGGAACTGCACGGACAGGAACCACGGATGACCCGGCAGCTCCACAATCTCCACCAGACGTCCGTCAGGCGAGGTTCCCGAAATAACCAGACCTGCCTTCTCCATCTCATCACGGTAAGCATTATTGAATTCATACCGGTGACGGTGACGTTCGTAGACCAGCTCATCGTCATAACAGGACATAGCCAGGGAATCCGGCAAAAGCTTGCAAGGATACAGGCCGAGGCGCATCGTGCCGCCCATATCTTCGATATCCTTCTGCTCTGGCAGAAGGTCAATCAGCGGATGCGGAGTCGCAGGATCGATCTCGGAGCTGTTCGCTCCTGCCAGTCCCAGCATGGAACGGCCGTACTCGATGACAGACACCTGCATTCCCAGGCAAATGCCGAAGAACGGAATGGACTGCTCCCGCGCATAGCGGATGGCCGAAATCTTACCTTCGATTCCCCGGTCACCGAAGCCGCCTGGAACCAGAATACCCCCGATGCCGCCCAGCAGCTCGTCCACATTCTCATCCGTCACCAGCTCTGCATCAACCCACCGGAGCTTCACTTCGGCATTGGAGGCAAACCCGGCATGGGACAAGGATTCAACCACGCTCAGGTAAGCATCGTGCAGCGCCACATACTTGCCGACGATGGCAATCTCAACAGTACGCTCCAGCTTCTGAATCCGCTCCAGCATGCTCTCCCATTCGCGCATATCCGGTGCAGGAGTGGTCAGCTTCAAATGATTGACGACAATCTCATCCAGACCTTCGTCGCGCAGATTCAGCGGCACTTCATAGAGCGTCGAGGCATCGCGGCATTCCACAACGGCGTTCGCATCAATATCACAGAACAGAGCCAGCTTGGCTTTCATATCGTCGGTGAGCGGATATTCCGTACGGCATACGATCACATTGGGCTGAATCCCGATGCTGCGCAGCTCCTTGACACTGTGCTGGGTCGGCTTTGTTTTCACTTCTCCGGCTGCTTTGATATAAGGAATCAGGGTTACGTGAATGTACATGACATTCTCCCGGCCGATGTCGCTCTTGATCTGACGGATGGCTTCCATGAACGGCAGACTCTCGATGTCGCCCACGGTGCCGCCGATTTCGGTAATGACTACATCGGAGCCGGTCTCACGGCCTGCACGGAAGACGCGTTCCTTGATTTCGTTCGTAATATGCGGGATAACCTGTACGGTTCCCCCTAAGTATTCCCCGCGGCGTTCTTTGCTGATGACTGAGGAATAGATTTTGCCTGTGGTTACGTTGCTGTTCTTGGACAGGTTAATGTCAATAAACCGCTCGTAATGCCCAAGGTCGAGGTCGGTCTCCGCGCCGTCATCGGTCACGAATACTTCCCCGTGCTGATAAGGACTCATTGTTCCCGGGTCCACGTTAATGTAAGGATCGAATTTCTGGATCGTTACCTTGAGCCCTCTGTTCTTGAGCAGTCTGCCCAGCGAAGCAGCGGTAATGCCTTTGCCAAGGGAAGACACAACGCCACCCGTTACGAAAATATACTTTGTCACTGTAAAACCCTCCTAAATAAAGTCCAGAAATTCAGGGGACGCTTGCCCCTTATCGTATCCCTTTTTTCCATCATCCAACCGGGGAACCCGAAAGTTGCTTCCACCCGCCAAAATTCAAGGCCGGCAGCCTGGAAATCGCGGAAAACCGCAGCTTCTTGGCATACAAATTAAGCGAAGCCTATTCCTTCTTATCTTGTAAAAAAACAAAAAAGTGACACCCGTAGACCCGGGGCACTTTTTATTTTAGAAAACAATATTAACTTTCATTATAAGCCCATGCAATAGTTTACTCTGAGCGTCCCGCCCCTGTCAAGGGAGGAATTGCGCGCTGCAAAGACTGTTCTAAAATTTATCTTCCTCGTCCTCATCGTCGGCATCGTCTTCTTCGCCGTCTTCGGAATCTTCATCATCCGATTCGTCTTCGTCAATGTCGTCTTCATCGATGACCACATCTTCGTCAACTTCCTCTTCGCTGTCGTCGTCAGAATAGAGGTCGTCGCGATCTTCGTCAATCGCATCGAAATCCTCTTCCTCGGCAGCATAATTCTCTTCTTCATCAGTGAAGTCGTCATCTTCCAGATCGTCGTCTTCGTCGTTGATAATCCGCACACGCTTGGTGTTGCCGACAGGGTCATCGGAGCGTTCGAGCGGGTACCAGCGCTTCAACCCCCACAGGTTGGTTCCGACACAGGCAAAACGTCCGTCAATATTAATCTCGGTATATAGCTGGGCGATCGTATCTTGGCTCTCTTGATCGGTCAACCCGCGCAGCTTGGCAACCTCCACCATCAGATCACGGTAGTAGTAAGGCGTATTGGCTGCCTTAAGCACCAGGAAGGCCAGGTCTACCATCGGCATTTCTTTTACTTTCTCAGGGTCCAGCTTTAAATTGAGTGGCGTACTCACTAAAGGACACTTCCTCTCACGCATTGTTCACATTCAATCATGCTTCATTCATGATATCCATTAACAAAACTAAGTAAAACCTATTTGCGGGTAAATTGCAAGTCTATTGCAGCAAGATCAGGGAAACAGATTCTGCGGTCCTGCCGCTGGAAGAAAGCTTGTCCGCCTGGACAGGGCAATAAATGGGATGAGCATGGACGGGCTTTTCATTCCAAAAAGGCGGAGGGGTTACCCCTCCGCGCATGACTGTATCCACGCCAAGGATCGGCTCCTTACGGGATGTTGCAGGGCGCCTCGCGGTTCCCTCTGTTTATTTTATGTAAACTCCAGCCTTTTGACACGATGGGCAGCCTATTTCGTTAAAAAAGGGCAAGTTCCCATTCGGACGCCATCCCCCTTTCATACAATATGGCAGCACGGCACCGAGGAGGGGACGGCGTAACCTATGGATTATTACGGATTTTGGCAGATGCTGCTTGAAGAAATGAAGGCTGCCTCCAAAAGTGCACCACGGCACATTGTGACCTTCAACGACCCCCGCATGTATGCCGGCGCCTTGTCGCAGTGGAAATCTCTGAAGAGTAAAAAGCCTGGCCTGCGGCAGGTTCAGGTCTCTACGCTGATCCGGGCTTTTTTCGTGCCCGCCGCCGGAGCAGAGCGGCTGATGGACCGTTATGCAGATTCCCTCAGTATAGAAGAAGACCACCGGATTAAGGTTCACTCGCCCCTGGCGGACAAAAGCGGTTCCGCCCTGATGCCCTGGGGGATCAGGGCCATCCGTGCTCCGCAGGCCTGGTCCAGATCGACTGGCGTCCATGTGAAGATCGGCGTCATCGATACGGGCGTCGATTTCCGCCACCCCGATCTCCGGCATTCTCTGGCCTCCGGGGTCAACCTGCTGAACCGCGGCATGATGCCGCTGGATGACAACGGCCACGGCACGCATATTGCCGGCACCCTGGCGGCGGCCGGGGGCGCGCGCAACATGATGGGCGTAGCCCCCCGGGCGCTGCTCTATCCGGTCAAGGCCTTCGACCACAACGGCTCCGCTTATGTGTCGGATATTGTCCTTGGCATCGATTGGTGCGTACAGAACAAAATCGATATCATTAACATGAGCTTCGGGATGAGGAACCGGAGCAAGGCTCTGCATGATGTGGTGATCAAGGCCTACCGGGCCGGGATTGCCATCATCGCTTCCGCCGGCAACGACGGCAAGCGCGGCGGGGATTACCCCGCGCGCTATCCGGAGACGATTGCCGTAGGCGCCCTTGACAGAAGGCAGCGCGTCGCAGCCTTCAGCAACCGCGGACCGTACATCGATGTGTACGGTCCGGGCGAGGGCATCCCCTCCTGCTGGCTGCGGGAGGGGTACAAGGAAATGAGCGGCACCTCCATGGCGACCTCGCATGTCACCGGTGCCGCGGCCCTGCTGCTCGCGCTGCGGCCGGGGCTGTCGCCCCGCGAGCTGAAGCTGCTCTTGCGCCGCACCGCCTCGCCGGTGCGGCTGCGTAAGGGCCAGCGCCGCGCATCGCTGGGAGGCGGCGCGGCCGATGCGCTGCGGCTGCTGCGCGTAGGCATCCGGGCCCGGCGCGGCAGCGGCAGCGCCGCTAGCGCCGCAGGCAGCGGAGCCGGTGGCAGCGGCGGAAGCGGCAGCGGAGCGAAGGCCGCTGCTGCGGCAAAGGCGTAAGGTACAGTGGCATAATGAGATCAAAAAGCGCCGCCCCCAGAAAATAGGGGCGGCGCTTTCCAAGTATAGTTACATCCGGTCCGGTGCGGTAACACCAACCAGCCGCAGGACATTGGCAATGGCCGTCCGTGCAGCGCCCAGCAGGGCAAGGCGGGCTACTGTCTGAGCGGCATCCTCAGTGATTACGCGCTCTGCCTTGTAGTAGCTGTGGAACAGCGAAGCCAGGTCGTATACATAGCGGACCAGGCGGTGCGGTGCATAGCCCTCGGCGGCAATGGTAATCTCCGCAGGCAGTTCACCGATTTTGCGGAGCAGATCATATTCATGTACGGCAGTCAGCTTGCTGTAATCAATCTGGGCTGCATCCGGCACTACAATCCCTTGCTCCTCCGCTTGGCGGAATATGCTGCAAATCCGCGCATGTGCGTATTGTACATAGAATACAGGGTTCTCATTGGATGTCGAAATCGCCAGATCCATGTCAAAGTCCAGATGCGAATCCATGCTGCGCATGGTGAAGAAGTAACGGATTGCGTCGATTCCGACTTCCTCCATCAGGTCTTCCATCGTCACGGCTTTGCCGGTACGCTTGGACATCTTGACCTTCTCGCCGTCCTGGAACAGGCTGACCATCTGGGCGATCAGCACTACGAGCTTCTCGGGATCATTGCCGAGCGCCGCCATGGCCGCCTTCATCCGTGGGATGTAGCCGTGGTGGTCGGCTCCCCAGATGTTGATCATCGTGTCGTAGCCGCGGCCGTATTTGTCGCTGTGATAGGCGATATCCGGTGTGAGGTACGTATACGTGCCATCGTTCTTGATCAGCACGCGGTCTTTATCATCGCCGTATTTGGTGGTCGCAAGCCAGGTGGCGCCTTCCTTCTCATAGACTTCTCCGCGCTCGCGGAGCTCATCCAGTGAACGTAGCACTTCTCCGTTCTCATAGAGGGAGGTTTCACTGAACCAGATATCGAAGTTAACCCGGAACCGGCTGAGGTCGCGTTTGATTTTGTCCAGCTCCTTGGCAAGCCCGTAGGTACGGAAGAATGCCGCCCGGTCGCCTGGTGTCATAGCCAGCAGGGAATCGCCCTTCTCCGCCACCAGCTCCTTGGCGAAGCCCTTGATGTCCTCTCCATGATAACCGTCCTCCGGCATCTCGGCCGGCTGGCCCAGCTCCTGCAGGTACCGGGTCTCGATGGATTTGCACAGATTGGCGACCTGGTTGCCGGCATCATTAATGTAGTATTCCCGGGTCACGTTGTAGCCGGCATAATCCAGCACGTTGCACAGGGCATCGCCGACCGCAGCCCCGCGGGCATGTCCCAGATGAAGGCTGCCGGTAGGGTTCGCGCTGACGAACTCCATTTCTACACGCTTGCCCTGGCCTATGTTCACACGGCCATAACCGTCACCCTGCTCGGCCACAAGTGCGATCACGGGGTAGAGATAGCTTTTGGACAAAGTGAAGTTAATGAAGCCCGGTCCGGCAATCTCCGCCTTCTCAATAGAAGCGCGGCCCGTATCCAGATGCTCTATAATCGCCTCGGCGATCTGCCGGGGGTTACGCTTAGCAATCTTGGTCAGCTGCATCGCAGCATTCGTAGCCATATCTCCATGGGCCTTGTCCTTCGGTACTTCCAGCACAATGGCCGGCAGCTCTTCGCGGGACACCAGACCTGCGGCTACTACCGCATCGGCGATGGCCTCCTTCACCCGTTCATGGGCAAGCTGGAGCGGATTTAAAGATTGTGTCATGATTGTGGTTCCTCCTGTATATTCAAACTTATAGCGAACTGTCCTGATATTTCCCCGTATACGTAGAGATCATATTCCCATGAAACGGCAAGCGATCTTCCTTCGCGCTTGATGTCCAGTGTCTTCGTGTCTGTGGTGAGATTGAACTGTGTATAAGGCGAGCGGTAGAATCCGGGCAGCGGTTGCCCCAGCTCAAAGGACTGCTCCGACTGGACAGCGCCATGGCGGATAAGCTTGATTCTGCCCTCTGAAATCTTCAGTGTGTTGCGTACCACAACTGCTGCGCCTTCGGGCGCGGTCTGCTGCTCTTCATAAATGATGTACAGCGCCTGCCCCTTGGCAATAGCCTCTCCTGCAGCATGTACCACACTACGCTCTGTGCCCTGCACACTCTCCAGCGTTACCGAAACGCCGTATTTGCCTTGCGGTCCTTCAGTCATCACATGTTCCCCGCTTATTCGTACTTGTAATCATAGAGGTCATATTCGCTTTCCCATTGTACACTATATCCAGATCAGGAGGGCATTTCAATCGCTTTTTCATCTGCCCTGGCCCTCACAGCGGCAATAATGCCACACTCTCCCTGCCGCGAAGCTGGCTGATCATCGATGTCCAGGCTTCCGGCTTGTCCTCCAGCACGGCGTAATAACGGGTCAGGAAATCGGCCACCAGCGGCGCCGCGAGGCTCTCCAGCTCCTCATCTCCGGGCATGAAGCAGAGGTCCAGACCGGACACGGCCTCGCCATCTCCCTGCCAGGAAGGGTGGACATAGGGAATATCTATTCTTTTATAGCCCAAATGCGACAGAACTTCACGGCGGACGTACGGGTCCATCGGCTTAATTCCGCCAAAATCATATCCCACACGGTACGGATCATAGATCTCAGCGAACATCCCCAGCAGCTCCGTGTGATTCTCAGCCGCCAGCTTCTCCAGGTCCTTCAAGCGTTGACGCGCCAGAAAACGGCCAATGCCCAGCCCTTCCCGGCCAATGATGGTGAAATCGGTCATCGCTACATTCCAGTCGGCATAGTAACGGTATTCCGTAGTGCCTACAACCTTCCCTTCATGCACCGCAGCGAACACGCGTATTCCCGGATCGGCAAGCGGCTCCTTCCACAAGCTGTACTCCAGCACTTCCTCGGGCGGAAATACATCCGACAGCAGCTGATGCACCTCTCTGAACAACGGGTCGGCAATATCTGTAATTCTTCTATAATCCATAGTCAAGGGATCTCCTCCAAGTGATAGGCTGTATTCATTTATTGAAAAGGATTCCGCCATTCCATCAGCGCTGCGTAATTCCCTGATTCCTCGTCCTCCAGATAACCTGCGACCACACGAACGGGAGACCGGCCGCACCGCAGCAGAAAAGTAATCACCGGATCAGACCAGCTTCCGGCGATAACCCCGGCCAGATACTCTTCCGCTGTCATCTGCCCGGCCACCCGGTGATAGCCCGGCATCCGGCCCGCTCCCAGCAGCCGCTCCAGCTTCTGCTGCACGACCACATGGTATAACGACTGGACCAGCTCCTTGCCCAGACCCAGCTTGCGGTACCCGGGACGGACACACAAATCCGCGATATACAGCGTGTTCCCGCCCGGCTGATGCGTAGTGAGATAACCGTCTGCCGTAACCTCTGACCACGTATGATGATGCGCCGGCGCCTCCGGGTCGAAATTCATCAGAAATCCGGTAACCGATCCGGCCAGCTCCCCGGCCACCTCTACACATAAGGCCCCTTCCGGAAAAAGTGTCACGTGATTCAGCAGCTGCTCCCGGTTCCACCACAGCTCCGCAGGATAAGGCGGCGGGAACGCCTCGGACTGAATCGTGATCAGCTCGGTGAAGTCAGCTTCCGTATAGGAACGGATCACCGCAGGCACCGGCGTCTTGCCGTCCAGAGCGTAGAACTTCTTATAATACATCCGTTTGTCTCCCCCTTACGTCCAGTCGGTGTACAGATCGGTGCGGCGGTCACGCCACGTGGTTACAGACCCGTGTTCCCGGACGCGGTACAGCAGCTCCAGATCCAGATCGGCGGTGATGATCATATCGTTGTTGATCTCTCCTTCGGCCAGCAGACCCTGCGGAGGGAACGGAATGTCATTGGGTGTGATAATCGCCGCCTGGCCGAAGTTGGCCCGCATCAGATCAACGGTAGGTAAGGAGCCTACGGTCCCGGTCAGCACCACGTAGACTTGATTCTCGATAGCCCGCGCGTGGCTTGTATACCGTACCCGGTGGAAGCCGTGGCGGTCATCCGTGCAGGACGGGCAGAAGATCACATCTGCGCCCTTGGCCCGGGCCATGCGTACAATCTCCGGGAATTCAATGTCATAGCAGGTCAGCATGGCAATGGTCCCATGATCTGTCTGGAATACCTGAAGCTCCTCACCCGCCCCCATATTCCAGCCCTCTACCTCAGCAGGGGTAATATGCAGCTTGGCCTGCTCGGCAATTCTTCCGTCCGGGTAAAAAAGATGGGCTACATTATACAGCTTGCCGCTGCGCCGCAGCACATGGGTCCCCCCAATAATGTGTACCGCATACTTCCTCGCGTACCCGGAGAACATCTCCAGGTAACGGTCCGTGAACTGCGGCAGATCCTCAATCCCCAGCGCCTCCCCGTCCTCGCCTCCTATCGACATCAGCTGTGTCGTAAGAAATTCAGGGAAGAGAATAAATTCGGCGCCGTACTCGCCGGCCGTCTTGATATAGTGCTCACACTCGGCAGCAAACTCCCCGAAGGAGGAGATGGTGTGCAGATGATATTGTACAGCAGATACGCGAAAAGCCATGGCGGCAGTCCTCCCGTGCATGATAGTTACATGCATTTTCATAAGTATCTAAAATTTTACCATAACCGTTCACAAGTAGAAACGGCTTTGCCGTCCTTTTAAAGGACACTCCCTAGTTCCCCGCCGGGTCGGGCAAGTTCCGCTTTCTCTGCCAATGGTGAATATCTCCTCTCATCCTTTCCCATAATGAGGAATACAAGCCGCAGCAGCCCTCACGGGGCCAGCCTGTGTCACTGCTTGAATTCGAAGGAGCCTGATACCATGACGCGCGATTCTGCCACACCCAAAGTCCGCAAACGCCGCTTCCGCCTGCTCTTTCGGCTGCTGGCCGTCTCCGCCCTGCTCTTCCTCCTGGCAGCCGGCGCTCTGCTTGGATACCTATATCAGAAGCCGCTCCCCCCGCTCGGGGATGATGTCCGCTCCAGACTGCTTGACGCACGGGGCAATGTGATGACCACCTTCACTACAGACGGCCGCAGCCGCGAGCCTGTTGAGCTTAACCGGATCTCCCCGCTGCTCATCAAGGCCACGCTGGCTGTGGAGGACCGGAAATTCTATAATCATATCGGCTTTGATCTGAAAGGCATGGGGAGAGCGGTGCTCGCCAATCTGGAGGCGGGCAGACGCACGCAAGGGGCCAGCACCTTAACCCAGCAGCTCGCGCGCAATCTGTACCTGACCCATGAGAAGACCTGGACCCGCAAGGCCAAGGAAGCGCTATACACTCTGCAGCTGGAAATGAAATACTCTAAGGATGAAATCCTGAATATGTATTTAAATGAAATCTACTACGGACACGGCGCTTACGGAATCGAGGCTGCGGCCCGGATGTATTTCGGTAAAGCTGCCGCAGATCTGGATCTGGCGGAGAGCGCCCTGCTGGCCGGAGTGCCCAAGGGACCCACCTATTATTCTCCTTATAATCATCTGGACAGCGCCTTGAAGCGTCAAGGCATTATCCTGGCCGCCATGGTCGAGACGGGGGTTATTACGGAGTCGCAGGCACAGGAGGCTGCCAAGGAGCAGCTGAAGCTGAGCCCACAGGGTCAAAAGGATACCACGGTGGCTGCACCCTATTTCCGCGATTATGTGCGCAGTCAGGTGATCGACAGCCTGCATATCAGCAGTGACGAGCTGGACCGGGGCGGGCTGAATGTCTATACAACGCTTGACCCGGATATGCAGCAGGCTGCGGAAGCGGCGGTGGATCAAGGCATGGACCACAGCAGCGAGCTGGAGACGGCCCTGGTGTCCGTTGATCCCCGCACCGGCTATGTGAAGGCTATGGTCGGGGGCACAAATTACCGGACCAGCTCCTTCAACCATGCGCTGGCAAAGACGCGCCAGCCCGGCTCTTCCTTTAAGCCGATTATGTATTTGGCGGCGCTGTCGACCAAAGAAATGACCGGCTTGTCCGTCTTCAACAGCCAGCCGACGCTGTTCCATTATGATAACAACCGCAAGACGTACCAGCCCCGGAATTTCGGGGATAAATATCTGGGAGAGATTAATATGCGGCAGGCCATTGCTGCGTCCGACAATATCTATGCAGTGAATACTATTATGAAGATCGGGGCAGATAAGGTCGCCGCCATGGCGGCCGCCATGGGGATTAACAGCCCGCTGCAGAGCGTTCCTTCTCTGGCGCTTGGAACCTCGCCTGTCAGCCCGCTGGAGATGGCCGCAGCCTTCGCAGTGATTGCGAATGGCGGAGTGAAGCAGCCGGTCACTGCGGTCCTGAAGATCACGGATGCGGGCGGACATCTTCTATATGAAGCTCCTCAGCCAGAGGGTCAGCCCGTGGTTGAGCCGGCAGCGGCTTACGTGTTAACCCGGCTGATGGAGGGGGTCTTTGAGAGCGGAGGCACCGGGAACCGGGTGGCCTCGATGATCAAGCGTCCGGTTGCCGGCAAGACCGGCACTACAGATACCGACGGATGGATGGTAGGCTTCACGCCTGAGCTCTCAACCGCCGTCTGGGTCGGATACGATAAGGGCCGCGATATTGCGACCACCGACGGCAGGCGGGCAGCACCGATCTTCGCCGGATTCACGGAAAAAGCACTGGAGAATGTGCCGCCGAAGATTTTTCCCATTCCCGATGGCGTGGTCAGCGTATATATCGATCCGCTGTCCGGCATGCTGGCTACAGCAGACTGTCCGGAGAAAAAGCTGGAGACCTTCATCAGCGGCACAGAGCCTACCGCATATTGTGACCAGCATAGCTCCGGTGAACCCGGTGCTTCCGGAAGCTCCGATCCTTCCGGCCCTGCCGATCCGGTCAAGGAAGAGCATTCCCTTTGGAATAATATCAAGCGCTGGTGGATGAATTAACCTGGGATTGCCGCTCCCCGCTGTCTGCGTTACGATGGGGAGACCGGCAGAGGCGTACGCCCGCCTAACTCCGCCGCAGGAAGGTGTGCCATCCATTCATGAAGCCGAATCACTCCGCTGGCCTTGAGCCGGACGCGCCACAGCTGCTGCAGCCTGAGCTCTACAAGCTCGCAGCAGTTGAAGCAGCGCCGCGCCTTCTTGGCCAGCATCTGGTCCGCCGCACGGAAGACGGGAACATCCGCTGCCGCATTGTGGAGACAGAGAGCTACGGAGGTGCCGAGGATAAAGGCAGCCATGCGTATGGCAGCCGCCGGACCGCCAGGACGGAGGTCATGTTTAGCGCCGGAGGCGCAGTGTATGTATACCTGATCTACGGCATGTACCATTGCCTGAATGTCGTAACTGCCGCTCAGGACGAGCCGCATGCCGTTCTGATCCGGGCAGTAGAGCCGCTTACGGAGAGGGATGCCGAGCTTATGGCGGCATATAGAGGAGTTGCCGTGAGGAAGCCCTCGGACCTCTCGGGCGGGCCGGGCAAGCTGTGCCGGGCGCTGCGGATTGACAAGAGTCTTAACAATACCAGGTTCGATCTGCCGGAAGGCCCGCTGAGCATCGAGCAGGGGGATGACCCGGAGTCCCTGGATATTGTCGAGGCCCCGCGCATCAATATTCCTTATGCGGAAGAGTATGCCGGGCGCCCCTGGCGCTTCTATCTGAAGGGCAATCCTTATGTCTCGGTCAGCGATCCGCAGGCACAGCCCCACAGGCTGGTCTAAAGGCCTATACCGCTGTTTCGGCTGTGGTATATTGGGTATTAATAAGAGAACCCTAATCAGCCTCTCCCTTGGAGCTTTCCAGGCGGAGAGGTTTTTCTTCTATATTTTGATCTCCGCACCCTTAGGCGCCAAAAAATGATAAACACTCCTATAAAATGACAATAAATCCCCCTATTTGTATACGCTTCCCCCGTTCTCTAAACTTACAATTACTGCTATAATCATATATATCTACAAAAAATATAAAGATGTAAATGAGGGACATGGGATGAAAGATACAGGCATGATCCGAAGCTTAGACAGTCTCGGAAGAATTGTGGTTCCCGTAGAAATCCGCATGACACGTAATATTGACATTGGGGATCCTATCGAATTTTTTATACTGGATGAGGATATCATCGTCCTCCGAAAGTACACCTCCACAGAATGCACCTTTTGCAGAAGTCTTGATCATGTGACCTACTATAAGGATCAGTTCATTTGCAACACCTGTCTGAAGGAGCTTAGTGACCCCGACCGCGGATCAGAACCCATCCATGCCTCCCCTAGTTCAGCAGAAGAGCATCCCGAGCCAGCCCGCGGGGGACGGAGAAGCAAGACCGAAGAAATGAGTCTGCGTCTTATGAAAGCGATCGAAGATCATCCCTATGCCAACCAGAAGGAGCTTGCCGAGGTTCTCGGCATCAGCCAAGCCAGAGTCAGCCAACTCAAGCGCAAGCTGAACACTCCCGGCAGAACAGATCCGCAGTAACCGTTATCCATTCATCCCTGCTTAGACATCAGATAAGGCTTGGCCCCGTTGGGGCCAAGCCTTAATTTTTGGGCGAAGCATATAACCTGATCTTCTATTCCGATAGCGCAGCTTTCAGCTCCTCAGGCGAAGCGGCCCACCACTCTTCATTATGGGCCATCAGCAGGGATTTCAGCGCTGCCCGCTCAGCACTTCCAAGTCCATCCAGAATAAGCTTGCGCTTCAAGGCCGCATCCAGCTTATTTACATGATCCGCAAGAATCTTCCAGCCGCGCCGCGCTTCGGTGTCAATCCACATCTCACAGGCGGTAATTCCGCCGTAGAACTGTCCCTCCGGGGTACGGTCAACGGCGACCCATACGACCCAAACCTGTCTTCCCGCCGGAACATCCTCACGGTTCATAGAGAATTTAATTCCCTTCTCCACTTTGCTCTTGGCATGCATGGCACCTATATCAATAACGGCGATGCCCTGATCAATAATGACAGGCGATACATTGTTCAGATCAATCGAGCCTGCACCGAAGCCTTTATGCTTGGCTCTGGCGTTCACAATATTCAAGGCAATTTGTTTTTTGCCCTCCGGTTGTACGTTATCCACATGTGCACATCCTTTCCATTCACTAATTATTTAATTTTAGCTAATAATGCGGCGATTGCAAACATATACATCCCGTAGATGCTTGTCACGGGAGGAATCATAGTATGAAGCCACATTCATTAAGGTATACCCTCATCTTCGCAGTCCTGGCTGTCCTCACCTTGCTTGGAGGCGGAATATGGTTTCTGTCAGGGCATAGCCCTGCCGTATGGACTGCCTCTGTTCCAAAAGAGGCCAAGTCCCCCGCCATTATCCCCCGGCAGCAGCCCGTGCAGTCCGATCTTTCAGATACGATCTACACATCGGAGACAGAGGCTTTAAGCCAGCGCGTGGTTGAATATCACATGGATGTGGAGCTCCTGCCTGATAAGGAGACCCTGGTCGCCTCCGAGACGCTGACCTGGACCCATCCGGGCGCAAAGCCGGTCCAGGAGCTCTACTTTCATCTGTATCCCAATGCATTCTCATCCGCCGGCACCACCTTCATGAAGGAGTCCGGGGGCACGCTTCGCGGTGACACCATGCCTGCTGGGGGTTACGGGAGCATTACCCTGACAGATTTGCGGACCTCCGAGGGCATTTCGCTGATGCAGCGCACCCAATATGTGCAGCCGGACGACGGCAATGTCAATGACAGAACACTGCTCAAGGTCCATCTGCCGCAGCCGGTGAACGGCGGCGAGAGCGTTACGGTAAGGCTTAAATTCGAGGTCAAGCTGCCGAAAATTTTCGCCCGGATGGGAACCGCTGGCGACTTCGTGATGGCCGGCCAGTGGTTTCCGAAGCTTAGCGTCTATGAGCCTGCCGGCAGAAGAGGACTCAAGGAAGAGGGCTGGAACCTGCATCAATACCACGGCAACTCCGAGTTCTACAGTGATTTTGGAATTTACAATGTATCGATTTCTGTCCCGCCCGAGTATAAGGTCGCCGCAACCGGGTTTCCGGTGAGAGACGCCAAGGTGGTGAAGGGGCGCAAGATCTATCAGTTCTATGCAGATGACGTCCACGACTTCGCCTGGGCGGCATCGCCTGATTTCGTGGTTGCCGAGAAGGCCTTCTCCGCGCCGCAGGTGCCCGGGGTGAAGATTAAGCTCTATCTGGACCCGCTGCATAAGCATCTCCAGGAGCGTTACTTTCAGGCGGCTGAGGCTGCACTGATGGCATTCAGCAAGTGGTACGGCCCTTATCCCTACTCTACCTTATCGATTGTCGTCCCGCCGGAGTCCGGCAACGGGGCCGGAGGAATGGAGTATCCGACCCTGATTACCGCCTTCGGCGCCACGGACACTTCACCGGGCACCTCCCTGGAGCGCACGATCATCCATGAGATCGGGCACCAATATTTCTACGGTCTGGTGGCCAGCAATGAATTCGAAGAAGCCTGGCTGGATGAGAGCTTCACCTCTTATGCCGAAGACCGGCTGATGGAACAGGAATACGGTGTGGTCTCAAGCCTCCCGCTGCAGTCCAGCCTGGTCTCCTCTTCACAGCCGCTTAAGCTGGAGACCTGGAAATACACCGGTGATGACGCCTACACGCGCAATGTATACATCCGGGGCAAGCTGGTGCTGAAGGATATCGAACGCATCGCCGGGACCAAGAATATGGACGCCATCCTCGCCGCCTATGCCCGCAAATACCGCTTCCAGCATCCGACCACCGCCGACTTCCAGAAGGTTGTGGAGAAAGTGACCAAGCAATCCTGGCAGACGTATTTTGAGCGGTATGTCTATAGCGGGGGGGCACCCGACTTCGCAGTTGACGATATCAGGCTCACCGTCAGACGGGACAACAGTGACGGCGGGGGGAGCCGCTATAGCGCTGTGGTTGATGTAAGCAATAAGGGCAGCCTGTACCCCGATGTTCCCGTGAAATTCACCTTCGCAGACGGGTACACGGTGCAGCAATACTGGAATGGCGAGGGTAAGGCTACTTCCTTTGAGTTAGCGTATAAAGCGCCGCTGGTCTCCGCAGAGATCGATCCGGGGCATTCCATTCTGCTGGAGAGCAGGCATCTTAATAATTTCAGAATGGCGGAGCTTGAGCCGCGTACACTCTCCCGCTGGACGCTTAGTGCATCAACTCTGCTTGAAACCCTGCTCGGAACTCTTGTCTGGTGAGGTGAAGGAATGGTGAAAAGTTCAATTGCCCGCGGTTGGATCAGCATGAAAGAGCAATTCTATATATTGATTCTGCTATTTATCTACCGGCTGTTCTGGGGATATTTCCTGTACAAATTCATTAAAAGCGCGGTTGTCCCCGTCCTGCTCCGCTACCCGGATGCGAATGCCGGCGGCAGCGGAATAGGCAGGCTGCTGTATTATATCGAGGGGCAGACCGCGCTGCGCACCGACCCCGCCGTCCAGCACTGGCTGTGGATGCTGCTTGCGCTGACAGTGCTAAGGCTGCTGGTGACTCCCTTTATCCGTGCAGGGCTGCTGCACGAGCTTCACCAGGAGCGCGACGGAGCGCGGGGACTGTTCTTTTTTCCCGGAATGAGAAAATATGGGCTGCCGGTGCTGGTGTTCAGCCTCATCGAATGGGCGCTAACCCTCCTGCCGCTCTATTGGCTGCTTCCGCGTATGTACCGTCATCTGCTCAGCGGCGTTCTCGATGTCCAGCTTCTGCTGAAGCTGGTGCCTTATGTGCTGGGCTGGCTGCTCTATCTCTTCCTTGTCCGCAAGCTTCTGCTCTATATGCAATTCGGCTATACCGCCGGTACCGGCATGTTCTCCTCACTGCTGATCTGCCTGAAGATGCTGATGCCTTCGATCGGTATATCCATCGTTCTGGGGGCGGGAAGCCTGGCCGTAATTCTGCTCTGCAGCGCCTCTGCTCTGTTCTATCCCGGATTGCCGGCCCTTATGCTCCGCCAGGCAGCTCCGCTGCCCTCCACGCTGTTCGATATGTGGGGAATCGCTGCCCAGTACCACCTTTGGTCCAGTAAATCATTTCCACAATAATAAGCTGCTGAAGCGGCATACTAAAGAGAGTCACAGCCCCTTATCAGGGAGCAGGACTCTTTTTTGCTTGAACAGAGGACAAAAGCATTTGCAAAAGGGGAAATCCTCTGATACAATGATGGCTGTACCAGTAGTAACAAAGTTGTAATCTTTCAAGCAAAATATTCCGTAACTCTTGCAATTTAAGCAATACCGATAAGTCACTGTTCTGGTGCATAAAACGCCGAATTCCCTGCACCGGGAAGTGGGGGAACCATATTTTGGGTGAATTGATCTCGCTTTAGAGGGGTCATAGGGGAACCTTCTACCGAATCCTTAAGCTAACCTCGCAGGCCCTGGAAGGAGTACATCTTTTGATTAGTCAGAATTTCAAGAAAAAATGCACCGCAGCAGCGCTGGGTCTTGTGATGGTATTCACACTCGGAGCGGGCAGTGCCTTCGCAGATTCCAAAATGGATACTGTGATTTCAAAAACCATTGGAACGTCGTATAAAACCGGGGGTACAACCACCAGCGGCTTCGACTGTTCCGGATTTACCAAGTATGTGTTCAAGAATGTCGGGCTTACCTTGCCCCGTACCTCCAAAGCACAGTTCAAAGTTGGAACAAGTGTATCCAAGAGCAATCTGCGTTCCGGTGATCTCGTGTTCTTCAATACCCTGGGTAACGGAGTGTCCCATGTCGGTATTTATGTTGGAAACGGGAAGTTCGCACAGTCCTCAAGTTCACGTGGTGTAACCATCAGTTCGATGAGCCAGTCCTACTGGGCCAACCGCTACGTTGGCGCCAAACGAGTAATGAGCACAACAGCCTACCAAGCTGTCGCTTACGATTGACCCCTTGAAGCATACCCCGAATATTTCAGCCTCTAACAACTAAATGTAACTTATACGAGCCCGGGATGATTATTGCCGTAATCATTTCCGGGTTTTTCCTTTTCCTTATTCTACCTTTTACACCGAATTCGCAGCCTTGAAACAGCATTTTTTTGCAAAAACAAAGAAATAATCATATAAATTAACCCCTGCGCATAGATATGAGTCTTTGGAAAGGGCTATAACTCTAAAAAACAGCAAAAAAGATGCATTAATATGTTATAAGTGATTGCCAAGTGCCGAAGTCTTTGTTACAATTATCGCAGTGAGTTTTTAGTAACATTTTTGTAATTATTGAATCGCTTTTAACAAAGGTTTTGTCATGTATTGAATGAACCGCTAATCCTAATCAACAGTCGTGCCGAGTTCCCTAATGAATTAGGGAAACGGGGGAACCACTTTGGGTGAATTGACCTCCTATTCTAAGAGGGGTCATAGGGGACCTTCAACCGAACCCTTAAGCTAACCTCGTAGGCATTGGAAGGGGTATTTACTTTTGAAGAAGAAGCTAGCAGCCGCAGTACTAAGCTTGTCCATTATCTTCACCATCGGAGCAGGAAGCGCTTTCGCGGATTCCAAAATGGATAAAGTGATCGACAAAGCCATCGGAACCAAATACGTGTCCGGCGGTACATCAACTAACGGGTTTGATTGCTCCGGATTTACAATGTATGTTTTTGATAAGATCGGCATTAACCTGCCCCATCAATCCGGCTCCCAGTATCAGATGGGCACTGCCGTGTCCCGTGACGAGATGAGACCAGGCGACCTTGTATTCTTCAATACAAGCGGTAAGGGCATATCCCATGTAGGTATTTATGTTGGTGACGGCGAATTCGCCCATGCCTCTTCCTCACGTGGTGTAACCATCAGTTCGCTGAGTGACAGCTATTACGTCAACCGCTACGTTGGCGCCAAGCGAATCATGAGTACAGATGCCTACAAGACTGTAGCTTCGGATTCCCAAGACAACGATGATGTACAATAATCCTTTGTAACCTAACGCTCTTTTCCGAGATTTTTGCCGAAATCTTGGAGAAGGGCTTTTTTTGTCTATAAAATTACTTACCCCTCTCTATATTTGTAAAACACTGATTCTGCGCTTTCGGAAAATATATTTTGGCGTTTGTCAAGTTCCTGCATTTCCGCAAGGAAATTGCGTCGAAACTCGCTGTTTTTGTATATAATTATATTGAATTTATTTCCCCTGGAAGGAGGCCTCGCCTAATGATTAGCTCCCCGCTAACCTTTTACGTGGTGCCTATGGAGCCGCAGCATGCCGCTGAGATCTGTGAGTGGAGCTACAAGCCGCCGTATAATATTTACGGCTGGATGTCCTGGGAGCAGATGCAGGCGCTGGGCGTGGAGTTCGGAGACCCGCAGCTGCGAAGTAGGCAATATGTATCGGTTGTGAATGGAGAGGGGGATCTGTGCGGCTTCGCCCAGCTCTTTCCGATGGAGGGGGTAGTCCGGCTTGGTGTCGGAATGCGGCCCGAGCTGTGCGGCCATGGAATGGGGCATCTGTTCATGAAGGCTATTGTGCAGGCAGCACGGTCGCGTTACCCGGAATGTGAGATCGACCTGGAGGTGCTGACCTGGAACCAGCGCGCCATCCGCGCCTACCAGAAATGCGGGTTCACCATAACGGATACCTATGAACGCCGCACTCCGACCGGTAATAAGCCTTTTTATTGCATGGTCTATGAGGAATAGCACCGGAGACAAGAGAGTTTTGCAAAAAATGGATCATTTGTGTTCATTTTTTTGACACACATACTATGATAACGCTTCACCATCCGCTATAATGGAGACAGCAGCTTACATGGAGGGACGGATGCAGATGCAGAAATGGATCATGAGCGGTTTGTTTTTTGCCGCCTGTGCCTTTGCAGTAATCTTAATGTTTACCCTACCCGGTAAATCCGAGGTGGCGGAGCAGAACAAGCCGACCATGCCGGAGGTTGTGCTGGACGCTGCGGGCGCAGAAGCCACAGTGAAGGCCAATTGTATCTCCTGCCACGGAGACCAGCTTCAGGGCGGGGCGGGACCCAGCCTGCAGCAGGAAGGCGCTTCGCATGACGCAGCTCAGATCTTCAGCATAGTCACCAAGGGCCGCGGACAGATGCCTCCCTTCAAAGACAGGCTGGCCCCTGAAGAGATTGCGAATGTAGCCCTATGGCTGGCCGAGAAGAAATAATCCGCAACCTGTACTCACACCATGCTCCTCATTTTAAATGTATAATGCCCGTGACGAGGATAACGAACGATCCTTGCACGGGCATTTCTATTAATTAGATATTCCTGTTGTCTCCATAGGGGCCTTGTCCTCTAGCGGGTCTTCTCGAATGCCTCATTAAATTCATGCGCCTGGCGGAGATCAAGCTTCTCCACATCTGCAGCCAGCCGCAGAACAACCGTCTTGTAATCAATGGTGATATGCGGGTGATGGTCAAAGGCCTCCGAAATTGTCGCTACCTCATCCACAAAGGCAATTCCCTTCATATATTCACTGAACATATATTTGCGCACCAGCCTATCCCTCTCCAGCTTCCAGCCCTCAAGCTTGCCGATCTGCTCCTGCAGTTGTTCCTCAGTTAATTGCAATTCGTTTCCTCCCTTGCTAAGTTAACGGTTCCTTCAGCCTGCTCTTCTCCTTCAAATAAAACATCCCTCAGCTTCTGAAAGTCCAAGGGATGTGCCAGGCCAAAGATTTTTGATTAAATGTATTCTGACATCCCGGCAATTAGTACTCCACTTCCAATTTTAACATGGCCGGATGCCCGGGACAAACCCGCTGCCGCATTTTTCCCCTGCTTTATACAAGAACGACCGAAGCCAGATCCTCATCGCCCAGCAGAATATTAATGCGGTGTGTTTCTTTATCGTACATCACAACTCCGCTGCCCACCTGAATGACCGGCTCGTTGCCCAGCGCGTAGAACAGGTCTTCCGCAAGCGCCTCCCAGACCTCCTGCCTCGATTCCTCCGGCAGATTCGTCCACTCTTCAGGCTCCATTTCAAAAAAAATGTACCCGTCTGCAATCCGTCCAACGGCTCCTGTCAGTTCAACCAGAATTTCACCGTAATCCCTGCCATGCTTAACTCCCACATCAATCACTCCGTTTTCTTCGCTGATGAATAATAACCTACCTTATCTATTATAGCCGAAAAAATCACTTCACAAAAAAGGGAATGATGTCGATAAAGAAGAATATACGTGATTTGGTTACGAACAGAGTGTTCTCCCGCGGTTCAAGGACGAATTACGCGGTTAGTCGATCACTTCTTAATTCTCATGGACGAGGTGCATAAATGGAAATCTCAACAATTCTAGGCCTGGTGTTTGGTCTGATCGCAGTAATCTGGGGGATGATACTCAAGCATGCTCCACTTGCAAGCTTGAACAACCCCGCTGCCTATGTCATTATTTTTCTTGGCACGGCTGCCTCCATCTTCATGGCCTTTCCGATGTCGGAAGTCAAGAATTTCCCTAAGCTGTTGAAGATCCTGTTTACAAAGAAAAAGATGGTCGGTAAGCCCGAACTGATTACCATGTTCATGGAATGGGCATCCATTACCCGCCGCGAAGGGCTGCTGGCTCTGGAGTCCAATGTCGATGAAATTGAAGATAACTTCCTCCGAAACGGCATGCGGATGATTATTGACGGCAATGATCAGGAGTTCGTCCGTGATGTATTAATGGAAGATATTCATGCCACTGAAGACAGACATAAAGCCGGAGCCTTGATCTTCTCCCAGGCCGGGATGTATGCCCCTACACTAGGGGTACTCGGGGCTGTTATCGGGCTGATTGCCGCCTTGGGTGATATGAGTAATATGGACGTCCTGGCCCACGCGATTGCCGGTGCCTTCATTGCAACCCTGCTCGGGATATTCACCGGTTATGTCATGTGGCACCCTATGGCCAACAAGCTGAAGCGGATATCCAAACGCGAGATTGAAGTCCGCCTGATGATGGTGGAGGGTCTGCTCTCCATCCAGTCCGGGGTGTCTACCATAGCTATTAACCAGAAGCTGTCCGTCTTCCTGACTCCGTCCGAGCGTGCCAAGCTGAGCGAGAAGGAGGGGGCTTCCAGTGAGCAAAAAGACTAGGCATGAGGAACATGAAGAGCATGCCGATGAATCCTGGCTGCTTCCCTATTCCGATCTGATGACCTTGCTGGTTGCTCTGTTCCTTGTTATGTACGCCATGAGCGCTACGGACGCCGTGAAGTTCCAGCAAATGGCTGAAGCCTTCAATTCAGCGCTCAGCGGCGGCGGCGGCGTCCTGGAGTACCGGTCGGATTCTCCGACCAGCACCCAGCTGGACCAGGGCAAGCAGGATAAAATGAACAATGTGATTGCCAAGAACACCGGCACCTCCGATCTGTCCAAGCTCCGTGCCAAGGAGCAGGAGGATCTGGAGAAGCTGAAGAAGCAGTTCGACCAGTACATCAAGAACAACGGAATGACCGATTTGCTTAGCACCAAGCTGAATCAGTCCCAGCTGATGATCACGATTAGCGACAATGCCCTCTTCGCTTCGGGACAGGCTGTAGTGAAAGATGAATCCCGCCAGTTGGCTAAGTCGATCTCAACTATGCTGCAGCAATTCCCTGATTATGAAGTATTGGTGCAGGGGCATACCGATAATGTTCCGATCTCCAACAGCACGTACTCCTCGAACTGGGATCTTAGTGTAGATCGTGCCCTTGAGTTCATGAAGATTCTGCTGCTGAATCCCAACCTGGACCCGACGAAGTTCAGCCCGACCGGCTCTGGCGAATATCATCCCATCGCTAGCAATGCTACGGCTGCCGGGCGGGCCAAGAACCGCCGGGTAGAAGTATCCATCCTGCGTAAATATAAGGACGCTGCTGCGGAGACAACGGATGTCTCTAATGTAACAGCTCCCTGATAGTAAGGAAACAAATAAGAGCTGCTTCGAACGGCCCTACCAGGGTCTATCGGAGCAGCTCTTATTATAGGTATGGGCATTATAATCTTATTGCAGCTGATAGTTCAACATAGCCCCCAGCTCTTGCTTCTCTTCCTGGGACAGCTCCCGCCATTCTCCAGTCTTCAGTGCGCCAAGGCGGATATTCATTACCCGGATGCGCTGCAGCCGCCGGACTTCATAACCGAAGGCACTGCACATGCGGCGGATTTGACGGTTCTTGCCCTCAGTCAGCACGATACGGAATACCCGCTCACTAATACGCGTAATTTCACAGGGAAGTGTCTTACTGCCCAGAATTTTCACGCCGGTGGACATACCGGTCAGAAAAGAAGGCGTGACGGGTCGATCTACAGTGACCACATATTCCTTCTCATGCTTGCCTTCTGCGCGTAAAATTTTGTTAACAATGTCACCGTCATTGGTCAGCAGAATCAATCCCTCTGAATCCTTGTCGAGCCGCCCGATCGGGAAAATCCGCTCCTCATGCCCTATGAAATCGACAATATTGCCTTGAATATGTGCTTCTGTAGTAGAGGTAATGCCAACCGGCTTATAAAGCGCGATATACACGATCCTGCTGCCCGTCTGAAGCGGCTGTCCGTCAATCAGGACAATATCCCCGGCCTCGGCTTGGCTGCCCAGCATAGCGGGCTCCCCGTTGATGGTGACCCGCCCTCCCTCGACCAGCTTGTCTGCTTCACGGCGTGAACAATAGCCTGTCTCACTGATGAATTTATTGATTCTCATGTTCGTCTTCACTCCGTTCTATATTCATAACGGCCGGAGGTACTGGCTCCTTCGCTTCAGGCAGCTTGATAATTACCTGTGCCCCCCGGCCATACTCGCTTCTAATCTCCAGGCTGCCCTTATGGGCCTGAATGATCCGCTGGCTGACCATCAAGCCGAGACCGGTTCCGGACTCTTTGTTCGTAAAGAACGGTTCTCCCAGCTTGGGCAGCATATCCTCAGGGACGCCTCCGCCCTCATCCGTGATCACAACAACCACAGAATCATCCTGCTCCTGCTGCTCCACGGTAATCGTTCCTCCGTCCGGCATCGCTTCGATCGCATTTTTGATTACATTGATAAATACCTGCTTCAGCTGATTCTCCTCACAGTGCACCATGGCGGGTACTCCCGAGAAATGTGTGGTGAATTCAATGCCGAACAGGTGGGCCTGACTGTCCAGCAGGGAGATGACATCGCCGACAATATGCCGCAGATCCCTTTGCTGGAAATGAACAGCCTGCGGCTTCGCCAGAATCAGGAACTCACTGACAATCATATTGATCCGGTCCAGCTCCGAGAGCATCAGATCTATATGCAGCGGAACGAGAACCTTCTTCTCCTGCTGAAGCTGCAGGAAGCCCCGCAGGGTGGTCAAGGGATTACGGATCTCATGGGCAACGCCTGCGGCAAGCTGGCCGACTGTAGTCAGCTTCTCCGAGCGTCTGAGCAGCTCCTCGATCCGGTTGCGCTCGGTCATGTCACGGGATACATGGACAACCGACTGCGGCTGGCCCTCTTCATCCCGGATAACCGAGCTGCTGACGCTGACCTCTACCAGGGAACCGTCACGCTTCAGCCTGACGGTCTCCACAGGCGGCAGAGATGCCCCGTCCTTAAGCTGCTGCAATCGTATACTCTCCTGCTGCTGCACAGTGGCAGGAACCAGGTAAGGGGGCTTGACCAGAGCATCCGCAGCGCCCCATCCATAGAGATCCTCGAACGCTCTGTTCGTACTGATGATCCGCCCTTCCATATCCACCGTGTGGATGGCATCCGAAGTGCCGTTAATGACCGACTCCAGATGCTCCTTAACCGCACGGTTCTCCTCCAGTGTCTGCCCCAGCCGGTTCGTGTGCTGCAGCAGATGTGAGGTCATCGCATTGATGCGCTGGGCCAGCTGTCCAAGCTCATCGCGGCTGGATACATTAAGCGGGGGCTCGAACTTGCCCTTGGCCACATCATTGACCTTAGCCAGTATATCCTGAATCGGGCGTGTAACAACACCGGCCAGGACATAACTCGCCAAGAGAAAGATAATAAGCAGCAGGACCGAGGTGGTGATATTATTGAACAGCTGCTCGCGGATGACTGAGGAGATCGCCTGGTAGTCCATGACTACACTGATCACATAATCCGCCGCTCCCGGCCGCTCAATCGGAATGAAGCTTTTGAGCACTCTTTTACCCAATGCCTTCGTATCCAGCGTTACCGGCTCGCCCTTGTTCAATGCTTCACGGATTGCCGCCTTGTCCTCTGCAATATTGCCGTAGGAATAGGTTCCGTACTGAATAGGGCGGTTCCGCAGCTTCGTGTTCTTGGGATCTGTACCATCAGGCAGCATGCTTGAGGCCCCGAAGGTCTTCGGATTGATTCCCGTAATCTCCAGAATTCCGGGATTTACAGCTTTGGATTCCTGGATGATCTCATCGGGACTCATAATTTTGACATAATCGCTTACCGCTGTGCTCCGGACGAACGGATCTATGATATAATTGCGTGCCCCGTCATAATAATAACCCCATTTATCAATATACTCCGGATTGGAGGTTGAATATTCAAACGGCCCGGACCAGAAATTCTCCAGGGATTGCCCCTGATCGACAGATACCCGCTGGCCTGCAAACAGCTCCAGAAAAGCCACATACCAAAAACCCATGCCTCTGGTCGAAAGTCCAATCTCTGCAGGATCTGAAGATTTGGCTACGATAATATCATCCGCAGTCTTCACCAGCAGCGAGATATTCGACACCCCCAGCTTGGTGGATAGCGCCTTCAATTGTTGATTGGTAATATTCCTGATATCCGGGTCCAGCTCATAGGACGCCAGAATGGCGGTCAAGCGCAGGTTCTGGGCAATTTTATCCTGCACGTAATTCGAGCTGTAGCCGCTCTGCTCCACCGATACGGCAACCTGCTTCGCAGTGATCTTCATGTTGCTTACACTCTCATTACGCAGATTATTCCGGGCAGCATAAAGATTGAGCGAAAGATTAAGCATCAAGATTAAGAGCACCGAGCCAAATATAATCGCTGATAATTTCGTTTTTATGGACAAGCGTATTGTTCACCTCTTATCCGCTGGTAAATCCTAGCGGGCATTCAACATAATCATACCTTTTGCCCTCCCATTTGAAAAGGCCTTTCCCCACAGCCGGGTGCTGGCAGATATTGAATTATCGGGGCAGTTTCACTACAATAGGTAAGAAACCATCCACAGGTTATGCACATATAAACATTTTGCCAAATCGCGATGTGCACAATTTTGTGTATAAGTCGGCCGTTATCCACAGAGTTGTCCACAATTTGTTAAGAACGAATATTTGTTCGTTGTACAATGGGCATAGAAGAAGGGAAGATGCATTTGAATACCAGGCTTGAAGAACTGCCGGCGGAGGAGCGGGCCATTCATGAACATTGGATGACAGAAGCGATAGGAGAAGCCCGCAAGGCCGAGGCCTTGGGCGAAGTGCCGATTGGTGCCGTGGTCGTCCACGAAGGCCAAATTATAGGCCGCGGATATAATCTGCGTGAGACGACGCTTGACTCCACTGCCCATGCGGAGATGGTAGCGATCCGGGAAGCCAGTACAGCCCTGGGCTCCTGGCGTTTGCTCGATTGCCAGCTCTATGTTACCCTGGAGCCTTGTCCTATGTGTGCAGGAGCGATGGTGCAGTCCAGGGTGCCACTCACCGTGTATGGCACTCCAGACCCCAAAGCCGGCTGTGCAGGGACCTTGATGAACCTGCTGGAGGAATCTCGCTTTAATCACCGTACAGAGGTCATCCAGGGCGTGCTGCAGGAGGAATGCGCGGAGCTGCTGACCTCCTTCTTCCGCAAGCTGCGGAAGCGGCCTGCGAAGCTCTAGAACGCCCATTAACACTTATATTATGCTCATAAGGAGAATGCCAGATGTCGTACAAGCTGTATAACAATGCACAGGGGATCTATCTCTCGCTGCTGGAGCTTACGGATGCCGAAGAGCTGCTTAGCCTCCGTCTGCGTAACCGAACCGCACACCAGCAATTTGAGCCCCTGCGCAGTGAAGACTACTTCACCCTGGAGAGCCAGCGGCAGCTGATTAACCAGCGTATCCTGGATGCGCAGCAGGACAGCGCGTATATGTTCGGGATTTATCTGCTCAGCGGCGAGCTGATCGGCCAGATTACGATCTCCAATGTAGTGCGGGGAGTCGGTCAATTCTGCGATATCGGCTATCTGATCGATCATGAGCAGCAGGGGCAAGGCTATACCAGTGCCGCCGTACACCTGATCCTCGGGTATGCCTTCCGCTCTCTGGGGCTTCACCGGGTACAGGCTGCCATCCTGCCCCATAATACCGGTTCACGCAGAGTGCTGGAGAAGAACGGCTTCCAGGCCGAAGGACTCGCGCGCCGCTTCATCCGGATCAACGGCGAATGGCAGGATCACCGCACCTACGCCATTCTGGCTGAGGAATTCCTGCCAGAGGGACAGGAATCCCCTTAACCTTCATATGTCCACACAAAAACCCGTATGAGCGCAATTTGCTCATACGGGTTTTTGGCGTGCGGAACTATGGTATTAATAAGTACCCGTACCCATGCCTCCGAATTGCTGCTGCAGCTCTTCCAGAGTAATGACATCATCGCCTTGCGGAATGCCAATCTTGAAGGTCTGCTTCTCATTGATCTTACTGTATTGGTTGCTTGCATTCATAGATAAGGTAACGTTCTCACCCTTGTCAGGATCATTAACCTTGATGTCCATGAGCATATCCTGGTATACCGGATAGTCATCTTTATTAACCGCAGTGTTCAGGTGGAACTGGTTAATGGTAAGATATTTATTCAGATCAGCCAGGCTCTTATCAAACTCGGCACGTGCTTCGCTGGATTGCAGCTCTTCCTTGGCTTTGGCCAGATCAGCGGAGTCAACCTGCAGCAGATCTTTATATTCATCCTTACTCAAAATATCCATGATCTTAGGCAATGCGTTGTTCACGAGGATCGTAAGCGCCTCTTTGACATTATCATTGGTTACCTGGAACTGAACCACCTGCTTGGCATCTACGCCTTCAGGCAGGCCGGCATCCTTAGGTTTGATATTGTTGAAGTATTTCGCTTCATCGTACTCGCCCAGCAGCGTATTCATCACTTCATTCGACAGCTTCTGCACTTTCTGTGCATCCATCTGCGCAGGATTGAATTCTGTTCCCTGCTCTTCGGCCAGCTTCTTCAGATCCACCTCTACGAATTTATTGACAATCGTCTCAGGAATCGGCAGGAACGGAATCGAAGGCACTTTGACGTACAGCTTCTGTCCGGACATAACCATCGGAACCGTGAAGGACATAGCCATATCCCCCTTCAGATTCAGAACCGTTGTAAGCTCTGTCTGCATCGGCTCAGCCTGATAGACTCCATCAATCGTAAGCTCTGCATTCTTAAGCATGCTTAGAATCTGACCCGTCGAAGCGTCAGCCTCATTAGTACCGGTGTCTATCGTCAAATCGTTAATGACCACCTTACTCTTCATTTCGTAAGATGTCATAGCTGTAGCTTTGGCTGCAGCTGAAGTCAGAGCCTCCTTCGGCTCCTCTTTCTTTGCACATCCCGGCAGAATTACTGCAGCAGTTAACAGTAACGCGGCAGCGGATAACCCCCACTTTTTGTTCATTATTTTTCTCCTCTCCCATGTAAAAAAATTCTTTCCCCTCCCTAATGATAAACCATTTGGCAATTATGAGAAACATTTCTCTTCAATTTCATTGTAAAGTGTGTTTAACCCTGCGGATTATTATGGTCCACATGGTTGGCCTGCTTCACCTTTTTAGACCCGGATAACGGCGCTGGGCCTGAAGAATGGTGCTCCTTGCGGGGCCCCTGGTTGTCCTGCTGTACGCCGGGTACAGGCATGCTCTTGGGTTTGCTCACTTCGATTACCTCCTATGGATTAGTTAAGCCCTGAAGGGCCTGTGCGCACTCATGAATCTGTCTCGTATACTGCTGCGCCAAAAGCTGAACAGCATCCAGCTGCTCATCCGCGTGTACCCCGGCCTGTTCGGCGTCAAGCAAATCTACAGCAACCTCGCGGCTATCCACATAGGTGCAGCGGAAATCCAGAGAATACCCCTGCCGTCCCGCTGCATTGAAATGGATGAGCAGACTGTTCTGGTTCGCCGCATCCCCCTGCACACTGAAGCTGTCCCCACTCTCCATCAGTTCCGGCAGCCGCTCCTGCCAGGCAGACACCAGACTCTGCTGATCTACTTGCAATTGTCGGTCCATCTTTATTATCAGCCTCCTTCTCTAATACATTGCGGAGAAAGACGGCTTTTTATTCCCGTTGGAACCGCTTCTGTGAAAAAGAGGCCTTGGCAAGTGGAAACGGCATTGCCGTCCTTTTAAAGGACGGTACCGTTTTGGCGAGAAATAGAAGGATAATTTATAGCGTGAAAAATATAAATTCTTATATTTCAAACAAAAAAACCGTCCTCCTGAGAGAACGGCTTCTATCTGCACTTATTTAGATGTAAAGGAATGGCGGAGAGGATGGGATTCGAACCCATGTGGGCTTGCACCCTAACGGTTTTCAAGACCGCCCCGTTATGACCGCTTCGGTACCTCTCCAATGCACTGAAATTTCACATGCATTAGGAATTATACCACGCCCCGCAAATAATATGCAACTATTATTATTGAGCTGTTTTTGCAGAAATGGATTTCACATTACGCATATACGGCTGCAGGCATTCCGGAATCAGCACACTTCCGTCCTCCTGCTGGTAATTCTCCAGAATAGCTGCTACCGTACGCCCTACAGCCAGCGCAGAGCCATTCAGCGTATGCACGAATTCAGGCTTCGCCTTCGGCTCCTTGCGGTAACGGATATTGGCCCGGCGCGCCTGGAAGTCCTCGGTATTGGAGCATGAGGAGATCTCGCGGTACATGCCGCTCTCAGGCAGCCACACCTCAAGGTCATACGTCTTGGCAGAGGTGAAGCCCATATCTGCCGTACAGAGCAGCAGGACGCGGTAGGGCAGTCCCAGAAGCTGCAGGACGCGCTCAGCATCGGCTGTCATCTTCTCCAGCTCCTCATAGGAGCTCTCCGGGCTGGCCAGCTTCACCAATTCCACCTTGTTGAACTGATGCTGACGGATTAGACCACGGGTATCGCGTCCCGCAGAACCGGCTTCCGAGCGGAAGCAAGAGCTATAGGCCACATGATACTTCGGCAGATCGCCAGCTGTCATAATCTCTTCACGGTAATAGTTCGTCACAGGCACTTCCGCCGTAGGAATCAGATAATACTCTGTATCCCGCAGTTTGAACAGATCCTCTTCGAATTTCGGCAGCTGTCCCGTTCCATAGAGGCTGTCCTTATTAACAATATAAGGCGGCAGCATCTCTTCATAGTTATGTTCCCCGCTGTGCAGGTCCATCATGAAATTGATCAGGGCACGTTCCAGTCTGGCTCCCAGTCCTTTATAGAAGACAAACCGGGAACCCGTAACCTTCGCCGCTGCCTCAAAATCAATGATATCCAGCTGCTGCGCCAGCTCCCAGTGGGATTTCGGCGTGAAGTCAAGCTCTGTAGGCTCTGACCAGCGGCGCACTTCGACATTGTCTGCCTCGGAGGTACCTACCGGCACCGATTCATGCGGAATATTCGGGATGCTCATCGTCAGCTCGTCAATTTTGACCTCAAGCTCACGCACCTCATCATCTAATTCCTTAATCCGGTCAGATACCGTACGCATTTCTGCGATCAGATCATCAGCCGGTTCCTTGTTCTTCTTCTTCTTGGCTACGTCTCCGGATACAGTGTTCCGGCGGTTCTTGAGCCCTTCTGTCTCCTGAAGCAGCTCACGGCGGCGCTGATCCAGAGCCGGGAAGCCGGCAATCAAATCCAGCGACTTTCCTCTTTTATTCAGTGCCTCTTCTACTCTTGCATAATCGCTGCGCAATACTTTAACATCTAACACAAAGTTTCCCTCCTGAAAACAGCCCAAACTCTTTCAAAATGCTGTTTTGTTTGCAGCTTTGAAAGAGTCAAAGTGTCCTTATATGCGGTTCTATAGATTGGCTGCAATACGGTCCTCTACCATGTCGGCAAAATATTGATGCAGCCTGTAATCATCAGTCAATTCCGGGTGAAACGAGCAGGCCAGCAGATTGCCCTGGCGCGCGGTTACAATCTCATCCTTATAGAGCGTAAGCACCTCAACATCAGGACCCACCTCTTCAATAAGCGGAGCGCGGATAAATACCGCCCGCACAGGCTCAGCAATCCCCTTAACCTCGAGATCACATTCAAAGCTTTCCCGCTGGCGGCCAAAGGCATTCCTGGCCACGGTAATATCCATCAGCTCCAGATGACCGGCCTCGTCTCCGGCAATCCGCTTCGCCAGCACGATCATCCCGGCGCATGTGCCGAAAATAGGCTTCCCTTGACCCGCGAACTCACGAACAGCCTCAATAAAGCCATATTTGCGCATCAATTTGCCAATCGTCGTACTCTCACCGCCGGGAATAATCAGACCATCTACCCCGTCTAACTCCTCTACACGCTTAATAGGCAGGCCCTGCGCGCCGGTCTTCTCAATACTGACAATATGCTCTGTAACAGCGCCTTGAAGCGCTAACACTCCAATTCTCATCCGGAAGCCTTCTCTCTATTATCGGCCGCGTTCCGACATGCGTTCAGCCGGGGACAACGTGGCGATATCAATCCCCTTCATCGGAGCGCCCAGATTCTTGGATACTTCAGCAATCAGCTTGTAGTCCGTGAAGTGGGTTGTCGCTTCGACGATGGCACGGGCGAACTTCTCAGGATTGTCCGATTTGAAAATCCCGGAGCCGACAAACACCCCATCAGCACCCAGATGCATCATGAGCGCGGCATCGGCAGGCGTAGCTACACCACCGGCAGCGAAATTAACGACAGGCAGCTTGCCCAGCTCGTGAACCTCCAGCAGCAGCTCATACGGAACACCCAGCGTCTTAGCTTCATGATATAGCTCATCAAGCGAGAGGCCGGTCACCTTGCGGATCTGGCTGTTGATATGGCGCATATGGCGGACAGCTTCCACGATGTTGCCGGTTCCCGGCTCACCCTTGGTGCGGATCATGGAGGCCCCTTCGCTAATCCGGCGCAGTGCTTCTCCAAGATCCTTGGCTCCGCATACAAAAGGAACCGTGAATTCGCGTTTGTTGATATGGAACACTTCATCGGCAGGAGTTAGCACTTCACTCTCATCGAGATAGTCTACACCCAGAGATTCGAGAACCTTGGCTTCCACATAGTGACCGATCCGCGCTTTGGCCATTACAGGGATACTCACTACCTTAATAACCTCTTCTACAATAGTAGGATCGGCCATACGTGCGACACCACCCGCAGCGCGGATATCAGAAGGTACACGCTCCAGGGCCATTACGGCTACTGCGCCTGCGGCCTCGGCAATTTTCGCCTGCTCTGCATTCATGACGTCCATAATGACGCCGCCTTTTTGCATTTCTGCCATGCCTCTTTTAACTCGCGAAGTTCCTGTTTCCATATCTACGCCTCCCGTTAGATCTAACCTAATCTAACATGTTATTTTACCGCAAGGCTGTAATATATACAACCTATTTACTGGGATTTTGTCGTGATGTCGAGGCCAGCGCCCCTTTGAGGCTAGAACAGGTTTTTAATTCCTTTGAACAGATCACCGAAAAAATCACCTATGGCTCTCAGCAGCAGCTTGAACCAGCCCGCCTTTTCCGCTTCCTCGGCAGTAATCAGGTTCACCGTCTTCTCTTGCGTCTGATTCATTCCTTCAATCTTATAAGAGTACGTGACCTTACCTACCTTGCTGGCTCCGGCAATCGGTGCGACCAGCGTAGCCGGATCATTCGTGACCACAGTGGTCTTGATCTGCGGCGATACAGTACCCTTAGGGACCATGAACGTCACACCAGCATCCGTTACTACGGATACCTCTTTATTCTTGCCCTTCAGCACAGGCACAGTCTCAGTGCCGGCAATCACAGCCTTAGGCGCAACTACCTGCTTAATCTCGAAATTATTGAAGCCAAAATCCAGCACCTTCTTCGTTTCGGTGAAACGGTGGGCCTCAGAGTCCGCTCCCATAACTACGCTGATTAGACGCATGCCGTCACGCACCGCAGTACCCGTGAAGCAATTACCGGCGTTAGTGGTATGTCCTGTCTTCAGTCCGTCCAGGCCCGGATAAGCGTATGCCTTGAAATTGGGGATATTCTTGTTGGCTTCCAGCATCCAGTTGTAGTTAATCATCGGCTTCGAATCACGCTCGCGGAATTTATACGATTGAATTGTCGTAAAATCTGTAAACTCCGGATGATCGGTGACAATATATTTGGCCAGAATCGCTGCATCCATCGCAGACATTACCGTCTCACGGTCCTCTTCAGGCCGGTATTTAGCAGGCATGTCCTTCCGGTCCAGACCGGTGGAATTAATGAAATAAGCCGTCTTCATGCCCATCTTCTGTGCGGTCTCATTCATCTGGGTCACAAACTGCTGCTCCGAGCCAGCTACCAGTTCAGCCAAAGCAACTGTAGCATCATTGGCAGAGCCTACCGCCATCGCTATGTAGAGTTCTTTAACCGTATGTTCATCGCCCGCTGCCAGAAAAATCCGAGACCCGATCTGCTTGGACGCATTCTCCTGTATAATGACCTTTTGATCCCAGGAAATCTTGCCGCTATTCACCGCTTCAGTTACAAGGTATTCTGTCATCATCTTCGTCATACTCGCCGGAGGCATAGGCTGATCCGCATTAAGCGAGAGCAGAACCTCACCCGTTGTAGGCTCAATCAATACTGCCGATTTCAGCTTCAGTCCGAGAGACTCCACGGTTGGGATTTTGGCTACTGCTGTCTTGGCAGGGGTAGCCGCCGCTTTGGTTCCCGCCTCGGTTGTAGCCGGTTTATTTACTGCCTCCGCCATTGCAGAAGCCGCAGGAAATGCCAACATATTTAAAAGCAGACCTACTGTCGCTGTCTTAATCACAATTTGCTTACTGCTTAGTTTTCGCTTGGCCTTCAATGATTAACTCTCCTTTAATCCTCAAATCAGTGCTTGTTCTATTCTAACACAGGGGTATCTGCAAAAAAAGACAGGCAGGACTAAATTAGTCCTGCCTGTCAACAAAATAGGCGATTCTTCCCGGCTTATAGAGAATAGTTCGGAGCTTCCTTGGTGATCTGTACATCATGAGGATGACTCTCACGCAGGCCTGCTCCAGTGATACGGATGAACGAGGTATCATTGCGCAGCTCTTCTAATGTCTTCGTTCCGCAATAGCCCATACCGGAACGCAGTCCGCCAATCAATTGATGAACCGTGTCAGACAATGGCCCTTTAAAAGCGACTCGGCCCTCAATGCCTTCCGGTACCAGCTTCTTATCATCATCCTGGAAGTAACGGTCTTTACTGCCCTGCTTCATGGCGCTCATGCTGCCCATGCCGCGGTATACCTTGTATTTACGTCCCTGGTAGATTTCAGACTCTCCCGGGCTCTCTTCCGTACCGGCGAACAGGCTTCCCATCATGACTGCAGCAGCACCGGCAGCGATGGCCTTGGTAATCTCTCCAGAGTACTTAATTCCTCCGTCTGCAATCACCGGAATGCCGTATTCACGGGCTACTGTCGCACAATCGTAGATCGCGGTAACCTGTGGAACACCTATACCGGCAATTACGCGGGTAGTACAGATAGAGCCTGGACCAATACCCACCTTGATTACGGAGGCTCCTGCTTCAATCAATTCCCGGGTAGCTTCGCCTGTAGCCACATTACCGGCTACGATGGTTAGGTCAGGATAAGTCTCGCGCAGCTTACGCACTGCATCGATAATATTGATGTGATGGCCATGTGCGGAATCCACGGTAATCAGGTCCACGCCGGCTTTTACCAGTGCTTCAGTCCGTTCCAGCGTGTCCTTGGAAATCCCGATTGCCGCTCCAACCAGCAGACGTCCGTGAGCATCCTTGGCACCGTTGGGGAACTGGATAGCTTTCTCTATATCTTTAATAGTAATGAGACCTTTAAGAATATTATGCTCGTCTACCAGCGGCAGCTTCTCAATCTTGTGGCGCTGCAGAATGCCTTTCGCTTCCTGAAGAGTGGTTCCTACAGCAGCTGTAACGAGATTCTCATGAGTCATCACTTCTTTGATCTGAATATTGAAATCATGGATGAAACGCAAGTCGCGGTTCGTCAGAATACCGACAAGCTTGCCCTGTTCATCTACGATAGGCACACCCGAAATGCGGTATTTGCCCATCAGAACTTCAGCATCGGATACCCAGTGGTCCGGCGTAAGTGAGAATGGATTGGTAATAACCCCGCTCTCTGAGCGCTTCACACGGTCCACCTCTTCTGCCTGCTGCTCCACGGACATATTCTTATGAATGATGCCGATCCCGCCCTCACGGGCGATAGCAATCGCCATAGCGGCTTCTGTGACTGTGTCCATACCTGCACTCATCAAAGGGATATTCAGCTTCACATTCTTGCTGAGTACAGTGGTTAAGTCCACTTCCTTAGGCAATACCTCGGATTTACGCGGAACCAGCAGCACATCATCAAAAGTGAATCCCTCTTTACCAAACTTATCTTCCCACACCTGGGTCATTCCTCCTCTAAATTCTTTTCTCTACCCGCCCGCCAACTTATGAATAAAGAAACTCCTGCGTCAAGTCCATACCCGATAGACAGCAGTAGAGGCCTGGGAGTTATACATAATTGTGTCTTCTGTTAAGGTTTGAGAGGCTTGTCCAAAAATATATTATTGTCCATCTTAGCAAAGGGCATTTGGCCTGTCAAGAATATTACACCGCTCTGTGAAGGGATTAGGCAATCCGCCCTCCGGTAAGCGAATTCTTGGACTAAAGTCCGTCTCCAGTGGACAATAGAACAAATTTCGGCGGCATCCCCGGATATACAAAAAGACCACTGTTGAGAAATCAACAGTGGTCTTGTGTGCTTGGCAACGTCCTACTCTCCCAGGACCCTTCGGTCCAAGTACCATCGGCGCTGGAGGGCTTAACGGTCGTG
>NZ_ASPX01000023.1:0-149923 GCF_000517965.1 Paenibacillus sp. FSL R7-277 | reverse complement strand
GCCGGAGTCCCGCCCCCGCCGTACCCGTCTCACGCCGCCCGCCGGAGTCCCGCCAACGCTGTGCCCGTCTCACTCCGCCCGCCGGAGTCCCGCCGCCCGCCGCACCCACCTCTCGCCGCCCGCCCCATTCACCATCGACTTGCCCTCCGGCCCTCCCCGCCGCCCCAGCTCAGTAACATCCTCCCCTTTCAATAGTTGATTTCCCTATCCCGGCCGCTTAGATGTTCCCTCTATAATCAAGGTACAGATTCTAAGGGGGGCCGTTTATGAAACAGAAAAAAATACATGCCTACGTCTTTGTATTTCCCAGCTTGTTCCTGACCCTGGTGTTCGGCATTTATCCTCTGCTGTGGGCCTTGCGGTATATGTTCTATGACTATCAGGGGTTTGGGACGCCTGTATTTATCGGCCTCGATAACTTCGGGCGGGTGCTGCGCGACCATCAGTTCTGGTCCTCTGTCGGCAATACCGGGATCTATGCGCTCGGCAAGCTCGTGGTGACGATTCCGATGTCGCTGCTGCTGGCGATTATCTTGAACCGCAAAATGAAAGGGCGTTCCTTCCTGCGAGCGATTTACTATCTGCCTACGATCTTCAGCGCCTCGGTGATGGCGATTGTCTTCTTCATTATTTTCAACTCCTATAACGGGATCTTGAATCAGCTGCTGATCCGCTTCCATATCATCAGCGAACCGGTTGGCTGGCTCAGCGCCGACCATGCCATGATGACCACCATCATTATTGCTATCTGGGGTGCGGTCGGTAACTATATGCTGTTGTTCCTCGCGGGACTCCAAGGCATTCCGAATGATCTGTACGAAGCGGCCTCGCTGGACGGGGCGAATGAATTCCAGAAGCTGAAGAATGTGACCATCCCGCTGCTGGGACCGGTGATGCAGATGATTATCATGCTGGCGATCACCATCTCGCTGAAGGGCTATGAGAGTATTATGGTGCTGACCGAAGGCGGGCCGTACGGCAAAACAGAAGTCATGTACCTGTACCTGTTCAAGCTCCTGTTCCCGGTCTCGGCGGAAGCGCAGTCCATCCAGCAGCTCGGCTATGGCAGCGCAGTCGGCTTCACCACTGCGGTCATTGTGGGCGGCGTGACGCTGGTCTACTTCCGGATCTCCAAGAAATTAAACGATGTGTACTAGAACCGACAGGAGGAGAGCAGAATGAATAACACCCGTACTCATACCCATACCCGTCCCGTCATGTCCCCGCTGCTGACCCGCTTGCTCGGCAAGGCTGTGCTCTGGATCTTTCTGATTGCGGCCGCCCTGCTGGCCTTGTTCCCGATCATCATGGTCGTGCTGGGCTCGTTCAAGACGAACCAGGAGCTGACCGGCAGTGCAACCATCTGGCCGTCAAGCTGGCATTTCTCGAACTACCTGGAAGCGTGGAAGAACGCCAACTTCTCCCGCTATACGCTGAACAGTATATTTGTAAGCGTGGTCACCACTGTCGGCACTTTGCTGGTGGCTTCGATGTCCGCCTATGCCGTAAACCGGGTGTCTTTTATCGGCAAAAAAGCATACTCCCTGCTCATGGCCTCCACGCTTTTTATCTCCATCGGGGCCGTGGTGCTGCGTCCGCAATTTGACCTGATGGTTATGCTCGGCCTGAACAAGACGCTCTGGGGCGTCATTATTATCCTGATCAGCGCCCATGCCACCTGTTATTTCATCTTAATCGGCTTCTTCCAGAGCATTCCGCGCGACCTGGACGAAGCGGCGATGATCGATGGCTGCAACTTCTACTCTGTCTACCTGCGTATCATCTTGCCACTGCTGCGGCCTGCGCTGGCGGTTGCCGGACTGGGGGCGTTCCAGGGGTCCTGGAATGAATATATTCTGCCGCTGGTCTTCACGATGAGCAATCCCCAGCTCCAGACGCTTCCGGTCGGGCTGGCGAATCTGCGCTACGGAATCGGAGCGGCGTCAGAGGTACAGCTGATGATGGCCGGCGCATGTCTGTCCATTTTGCCGCTGCTGGTGGTCTATGTATTCGCCAACAAATCCTTCATGCAGGTGACACTCGGCGCCGTCAAAGGGTAGTCCCGGAAAGAGTAGTGTTCCGCCTGCACTGTTGTTACAATGGGTTGCAAGGAGTGGTTCACGGATGAAACTCGGTTTCTACAAGCAGTCTTTGAAGAAAAGAATTCAGGTGCTGTACATCTTCCTCGCCATTCTCTGTATCAGTGTAACCGGAGTCGGTTCGTATCTCTTCGCGGCGCGCAGCATTCAGGGCAGTGCACTTGAGCTGAAGCAAGGCATTCTGAACAAATCCGTTCAGGTGATGGACGAGCATCTCCGGCATATCGTGGTTTCTTCCTTTTCCCTGATGCTGGGCGAAAGCTTTGGTCAAGTGATGAAAGATGTCAGCAACAATAATTCCGCTCATTATTATCAGAATCTGTCGCTGCTGCAGACTTCTTTTGACCAGCTTAAGCTGGTGGAGCCGCTGATCGATGCGACCTATCTTAGTACGCCGATTGGCGATTTTTACTCCACTAAGGATTTCCCCGACCGGAAGACCAACTTCATGGAGAAGTACGGGAGCTATCTGGAGCGGCCGGGCTGGAATACCCTGTGGCTGGGGGCGCATCAGAGCGAGCTGTTTCAATCGAAGGGCCTGGTGCTCTCGTTGCTGCTGAAGCCAACGGTAATTGACAATCATAATTTCCCGGACGTCTATATGGTTGTGAACATGAAGGAGGAGGCGATGAGGTCCATCCTGGAGCAGGATCTGATGAATAATCAGGTTCAGCTCTTTTTGCTGCAAAAGGATGGATCGATGGTCATCCGGCCGGAGACGCAGACTTACGCGTTCAATACGGAGCAGAATTTCGTCAGCCGGTTCAACCAAGGGACGGCAGGAGATTTCAACTATATCAATGTCTCAGGCGAGGAGCTGCTCGTCAATTACAGCACGCTGTCGATGAATGAGGACTGGGTTATGGTCAGCATTCAGTCCAAAGCAGACCTGCTGCAGCCGCTGAAGCAGATCCGCTGGCTGATCTTCTGGATTATGCTAATCTGCACCGTGGTGGCGCTGGCCTTGTCCAACCTGCTCGCCTCTGCACTGCTGAAGCCGCTCAACAAGCTGCAGCGTCTGATGGTAGAGGTAGAGTATAACGATCTAGATGTGCGGTTTCAGAGCCGCTATGAGGATGAGGTCAGCGCCGTCGGCCATAAGTTCAACCGGATGCTGGACCAGATTCAGGTTCTGATTCAGGAGGTGCGGACCTCGGAGCAGGAGAAGCGCAAGTCGGAGGTCAAGGCGCTACAGGCGCAGGTGGACCCTCATTTCTTATACAATACGCTGAATACGATCTTCTGGAAAAGCGAGAATGGCGAGAAAAGCGATGTCAGCGAGATGATCGTGGCCTTGTCGCTCCTGTTCCGCCTGGGGCTGAACAACGGGAATGATATTACGACCCTCCAGCAGGAGGTCCAGCATGTCCGGCAGTATTTGCAGCTCCAGCAGAAGTGCTATGAGAATCTGTTCACCTATACGATAGAGGTGGAGGATGACGCCTATCTGTCCGTCCGGATGTTGAAGATTCTGCTTCAGCCACTAGTGGAAAATTCAATTCTGCATGGCTTCCGCGACAAAGCGGAGCTAGGCAGAATTGAGATCCGCATCTACCGCGCTGCCGGATTCCTGATCCTGCGGGTCACGGACAACGGCTGCGGCATGGATGCCGCTCAGCTTGCGAATGCGGTGAACGGCACCGAAGCGGAGCGCAGGGGATATGCTTTGTCCAACCTGCGCAGCAGGCTCAGCCTGCACTACGGTGAATCCGCATCGATTGCCTTCAGCAGCATTCCCGATATTGCCACAACTGTAACCGTCACGATACCGATCCTTTAGGAGGCTGCCATGAACCCGTTGACCCTGTGCGTAATGGATGATATTCAGACTGTCGTCAAAGGAATTGCTTCAACGATCCCGTGGGCGGATCATGGAATGGAGGTGGCGGGGACCGCCGGCAACGGTGAGCAGGGCTGGGAGCTGCTGTTGGAGAAGGACCCCGACATCGTTATCAGCGATATCCGTATGCCGAAGCTCAGCGGTCTTGAGCTCATGAAACGGGCTGCCGAAGCGAAGCTGCGGGCCAAATTCATATTCATCAGCGGGTATTCGGATTTCAGCTATGCGCAGGAGGCGATCAAGCTGGGCGCCTCCAACTATTTGCTGAAGCCGTTCACCCAGCCGGAGATTGTGGACGCTGTGCTGAAGGTGAAGCAGACTATTGAAGAAGAGCGGGCGAGAGCAGAGCAGATACAGCAAATGGAGCAGAAGATGATGGCCAGCCATGCGCAGCTGCGCCAGGATTATCTCACCGCTCTGCTGCGCCAGGAGACCCATATCAGCCTGAGTGACAGCCGCTGGCAGGAGCTCGGCATCGACCTGGATGCCGGCAATCTGCTGGTGATGGCTATTGAGCTGGACTGTTATACCGAATACGGGTACACCCTGCATCTGGATGATAGCGAAATCATTCCTTTTGCGATCAAGAACATCCTGGACGAGACGCTGAAAATGCACACGCGCGGCGTTGTGCTGCGCGAGAGCAGACAGCGGCTGGCCGCGATCTTTAATCCGCCGGACGCCATGGATACGGTGGAGCTGCTGGAGCTGTGCCGTGAGAATGTGGAGAAATACAGCAAGAATACCGTTTCGATCGGCCTTGGCACAGCGGCACGGGGAACGCGTGAGATCCGGGCCTCCTTCGTGCATGCGGCCAAAGCGCTGGCCTACCGCTTTTACAGTGAGGGGAATTGTATCTTCCGCTTCACGGAGCTGGACCCGGAGAACCGCGCAGCCCCGGACTATCCTGAGGAGAAGGTGAAGGAGCTGCTGTACGCGCTCAAATCCGGCAATGAAGAAGGCTGTCATGAGATCATCGGCGAGATCTTCCGGCAGTGGACCCTCTCCGGCAGATATCCTGATCCGCTATCGATGGTCCGTCTGTTGTCCGGGCTGACCTTCGCTATGTACCGGGCGTTCTGTGATGAAATCACGGAAGAGGAGCGCATACAGCTGGAGGCTGACTTGACGGCGCTTGAGGAGAACCGTTCTTTAACCTTTGGCGGGTGGAAAAGCTATATCAATCACTTCGCCAGCATGGGCTGTGAATTCGTCGATAGCAAGCAGTTCCGTGATGTAACACAGTCCATTAACCGGGCCAGAGAATACATCCGGCTGCATCTGGAGGAGAATCTGACCCTGAACAGCTGCGCGCAGGCCGTCCATCTGAGCCCGAGCTATTTCGCAGGCGCCTTCAAGAAGGAGACAGGCATGACGCTGATTCAGTATATTACCAAGCTGCGGATGGAGCGGGCGAAGGAGCTGCTGATTGCCGGGGCGCAGGTGCAGGAGATTTCCCTGATGCTCGGCTATGAGGACCGCCCGTATTTCAGCGGCCTGTTCAAAAAATACTGCGGACTTACGCCCACAGCGTTCCGGCAGAAATACCTGAAATAAGCAGGAGCCGAAGGAACAGGGACAAGCATTTTTCCCCCCTTACAAAGTTAGAATGTCCCTCACCCCACTGAAAGCGGAACCATTATGATTACGTTAACAGATAGCCGATTGCAGGCTGTCAGGACAAGCACAAGGGGGCATAACGATGGATAAAAAATGGGTTGTTGCAACAATGAGTACAGTGCTGGCACTCAGTCTGGCCGGCTGCGCTGCCGACAGCAATAAGGAGCCCGCGGCAAGTAACAGCAAACCGGCGGACACCAAAGGAGATAACGGGGCAGCAAGCGGCGGCAAAACCAAAATCCTCTACTGGACACCCGACCGTCACGACGCCGATTTCATGAAATCCAAGATTGATGAGTTCAACAAGACGAATAAGGATAACATCGAAGTGGAAATGACCGTGATGGGGGACAATTATCCGCAGGCGGTAGATATCGCTTTTGCCAGTAAGCAGGCTCCTGATGTGCTTCAGATCAACGACTTCCAGACCTATTACAAAAAAGGCTACATGGCCCCGATCAATGACTATATGAGCAGTGAGATGAAGGAGACCTTCAAGGACAGCCTGCTGGAGAACAAGAATACCGTGGACGGCAAGACCTATACCCTGCCCAACACCGGACAGATCTGGAGACTGATCTATAATAAAGATATCTTCAAGCAAGCGGGCATTGAGAATCCGCCGAAAACTCTGGACGAGATGGTTGCTGCCGCCAAAAAGATTACCGAAACCGGCAAAAAGGACGGCATATATGGCTTCGCCAGCCCGTTCAAGAGCTCAAGCGGCTTCTGGCGTGCATCCAATACCGTAGCTGGCGCGAGCAACAATACCGGCATTGACGGCTACAATTACAAGACCGGACAATTCGACTTCAGCATGTACAAGGATATTGCGCTGGCCCTGCGTCAGATGAACGAAGACGGCAGCATGCTGCCGGGCGTAGAGAGTCTGGACATTGATCCGCTGCGCGCGCAGTTCGCCCAAGGCAAAATCGGCATGTACATTAACCACTCCGCAGAGCCCGGCGTCTACAAAGACCAGTTCCCGACCACCGCTAATTGGGCTGCCGTTGCTGTACCGACAACAGATGGAACGATCAAGGGCGCATCGCAGATCATCGGCGGCTCCTACATCGGCATCAGCGCAGACAGCACGCATAAGGAAGCAGCGTGGAAGTTCATGGAGTATGTGTACAGCGACAGCCTGCAAAGCGAGTATTATGAAAAAGGCTACGGCATCTCCCTGATCCCTACAGTCATCAGCTCCGGCAAAAAACCAAGTATTCCCGGCATTGAAGGCTTCCTGCCGAAGCGTTATGACGCGATTTATCCGGCGAACCCGCTGACCATTACAGAAGGGTCACTGGAAGGCAGTAAATGGAGCGATGCGTTCTCGGCATTCGTTTTCACCGGCGGCGATGTGGACAGCATTATCAAAGACCTGGATACCCGGTATAATGCTTCATTAGAGAAAGCAAGAGCCTCCGGCGCAACGGATATTGTTGCCGATCCAAGCTTTGACGCATCGAAGCTGCAGGGTAAATTATCCACCGACGAATAAGAGGTAAGGTTCAGGCGGGCGGCCGATGCATGATAGATTCGGCCGCTTTCTTGCATATTGAGAGAGGAGCAGATCCGAAATGATTTTAGAGAACAGCGAAGCAGCAAAGACGGTTCTTAATGAGAGCAGTTCCCGCACCCTGCTTGCAAAGGGGGGCTCGATGATGATGGTGGAGGTTACCTTCGCCAAAGGCGGCATCGGGGAGGTTCATTCCCATGATGCGCATGAGCAGATCAGCTATATTGTGAAGGGCAGCTTTGAGGTCAAGGTCGGGGAGGAGACGCGTATTCTGAAGGCGGGCGACAGCTTCTATGCCGGCTACAATATTCCGCATGGTGTGAAGGCGCTGGAGGATTCCGTGATTCTGGATGTGTTCAATCCGTTTCGTGAGGACTTCCTGGAGAAGCAGGAATGAAGGATTATTATCTGAACGCATCTGAGCTGCGCAGCGCTGCCGCTTATTATGCCCGTCATTTCCCCATTGAGGCGCAGAACTCGGTTCAGATTGCCGAGCATGCCGTGGACAATGAATTCATCATCCCTTATACCGGCGATCTGAGCCGCTGGATTCCGCTGGGCAAGCCGGTGGCGGACTGGCTGCATAATCCTACGAACGACCCCGAATTCACCTGGGGCATCAACCGCCACTGGCATATGCTGGATCTGGGCAAGGCCTATCTGATGAATGGCAAGCAGGAATACGTTACGGCCTTTATGCAGCATTTCCGTTGCTGGCGCGAGCAGAACCCGGTTCCTGTGATTCCGTCGTATGAGGAAGCGGTCTTTTTCCAGAAGCTGGGTCCATGGCGTCTGCTGGAGACCGGCCTGCGGGTGCAGTCCTGGATCTCTGCGTACAAATATATGGAGGACAGCCCGCTGCTGGATGGACACTTCCGCAGTGAGCTGCTGGAGGGGCTTGCGGAGCATGCTGAATTTCTGACCCGCTACCTGGGCAGCACGGAGATCAATCATGCGATTATGCATATGCAGGGCCTCTACATGATTGCTGTCTTCCATCATGAGCATCCGCGCGCACCGTATTGGCGGCAGCTGGCCGAGGAGCGCCTGGAGCTGTGTCTGTTGCATCAGGTCGGGCCGGAAGGGATACAGATCGAGCTGACCACCCATTACCATGATGCCGCCATTGAGATGTTCGGGACGCCTTATCTGCTGGGCGCGTTATCCGGCCACCCGTTCTCCTCCTGGTACGGCGGGCAGCTCCGCAAGATGGCCGCGTTCACCGAAGCGCTGGTCCGCCCGGATCACCAGTCCACGGGGATCGGCGATTCCGACTGGATCAGCAGCGGCCGGCAGCGGCTGACGCTGCTGGGGGCCATTCTTAAGGATGATGCACTGGTCGGACGCGGCACGGGCAATGCAGAATGCCTCTGGCTGCTGGGAGCCGAGACGTATGAGCGGTGTGTTCAGCTTCAGGCGGAGTCTGCGCCTTCGGTGAGCAGCGTGGCTTTTGTGCAGACCGGGTATTATGTGATGCGGGACCCGCAGCAGTATCTGTTCTTCGATGCCGCAGAGATGGGCGGAGCGCACGGTCATGCCGATGCGCTGAATCTGGAGTGGATGTGGAACGGGCAATTGCTCTTCACCGATACCGGGAGGTACACCTATGAGGAAGGGGAATGGCGCCGTTATTTCAAAAGCACCCGGGCACACAACACTATTACCATAGACGGGTTGGATCAGACGCCGTATATCTCTACCCAGCAATGGGGCGAGCCTGTGGCTAAGGCCAGCACCTTCCGCTGGGAGAGCAACAGCCGTTACCACTTCATTGATGCCGCGCATGACGGATACATCCGTCTTCCCGGTCCGGTAATGCACCGGCGCTGGGTGCTGCTGGGCGTGGAGGTGCCGCTGCTGCTGATTGCCGACTGGCTGGAGGCGGATGGCGAGCATGAGCTGGAGCAGCGGTTCCATCTGCACCCGGAGGCGGTGCTGGAGCTGTTTTCCGAAGCCGGAGCGGCTGGAGAAGCAGTGACCGGAGAAGCTGAAGTTGAAGCTGAAACAGCCGTTATTGGAACCGGAGGAGACGCAGCTGGAGGATTTGCCGTCGCCGCACAGCCTACAGCAACCGTGGTCTATCCCGGCTCTACAGTGAAGCTGAATATGAGCTGGATGACAAGCGGCCTGAAGGATGAACAGTTCACGGTGAATAAGGAGCAGGGCTGGGTATCGGAGGTCTACGGCTCTAAATCGGAGATTCCGGTAATCGAGGGCCGGGCGGCTTGGGCCGGTAAGGCTGGAATTCTGACCCTGTGTCTACCCGGCGATGCGGCGGACAACAGCGGTCCGCTGCACGTGAACACTTGCATGGTGGACGCGGAGCGGCGGCGGGTCGAGCTGTCCTATGTATACGGAGATGCGATCGGCACCATTGTAATCGGCCCGGACACCCTGGGCTGGACGGAGCGGAAGGAATAAGCATTTTGTGCTGGAAGTTATTAAAGATAAGAATATTAGCAGATAAGACTTCTCCGCTGGCCGTTTTCCGGCTGCGATAGGCTTAAATGCACTTTGTACAACTAAAACATCCGATGTCGAATCGATTACCTGTTTAGGTGTATTTCGTACAATAAAATATTCACGCATTGCCGGTTCTTGCCTCTTTGGGCAGATTTAGTTGCACAGACTACAGCTATACGAGAAAAGTATGCTGTTCCGCTGCTTTTAAGTGTACATTCTACAACTATCCCTGTCTTGCCCTTCACTTGGGAGGAGTTGCAGCAGTAACTGTTAGCCTTGAACCTAATTGACATGATTTATTCAGACTCTTCCGCCCGCCGTTTGCACGGCTCAGGGAGAGTCTTCTTTATTTCTGCATTTGCAAACAATGGCAAACGTACGTTCTGGAGCGGGCGGTGGAGGTATGCTATACTATTGAGACGAGAAGTTTCATAGATTCTGGTGTCGCATAGAGTGCCAGGGTTCAACGGAAGGAGTCTGCTGAAATGACGGTTAACTTCATCATCGGCCGCTCGGGCAGCGGCAAGACGACTACAATATGGGAGCGGGTATCCTCCAGGCTGAAGGCAGAGCCGCTTGGGGCCCCAATCATTATACTTGTTCCCGAGCAAGGATCATTCGGAGCGGAACGGGGACTGCTGGCGGCGGGCGGCGTGAAGGGGAGTCTGCGCGCCCAGACGCTCAGCTTCTCGCGGCTTGCCTACCGGGTGAAGCAGGAGACCGGCGGCAGCGCAAGTCTGCCTATCAGTGAAGAAGGCAAGAAGATGCTGATCTACAAGATTATCAGCAAGCGCAAGGAGGAGCTGAAGCTGTTCGGGGCTTCCTCGGACCGGCCGGGATTTGTGGAGCGGCTCAGCAGTCTGCACACAGAGCTTAAGCGCTGCTGTCTTGGAGCCGGAGACCTGGAGGAGCAGATCGGCAGAATGCGGGATGCCACGCTGGGCAGCCCTATTCTGGCCGGGAAGCTGGATGATCTGCATCTCGTCTTTAGCGAGCTGGACCAGGAGATGTCACAGCTCTATATAGATGAAGAGGACAGACTAGCCGAACTGGCTGAGCATATTGCGGACTCTGCCTATATCCGCGGCGCTGAGATCTGGGTGGACGGCTTCCACGGCTTCAGCAACCAGGAATTCATCGTCTTGCGTGAGCTGATGCAGTACGCGGACACAATGACCATTGCGCTCACACTGGACCGGATCTATCCGCCGGGCGTTGCCCCGCACGAGCTGGAGCTGTTCCATCCGGCGGCGGTTACTTACATTAAGCTCCGGGGAATAGCGGAGGAGATGGGACTTACCGTATGGGATGAGCTGCTGGCTCCGCCTGTCCTGCCAAGGTTCAAGGACGCTCCCGTACTCGCGCATCTGGAGCGCGGATTACAGCGCCGGCATCCCTGGACGGGACCGGCTGAACAGGTGAAGGAAGCCATCAGCATCCGGGCTGGGGCTTCACGCCGCACCGAGGTGGAGGGCGTGCTGCGCGAGATGCAGGCCCTGGCTAGAGAATCGGGGGCTAAATATGGGGAAATGGCGGTATTCATGCGCAATATGGCTGATTATGAGCCGCTGATTGCCCCGTTATTTCAGGACTTCGGCGTTCCGTTCTTCCTGGACCAGAAGCAGAGTGAGCTGCATCATCCGCTGGTGGAATTCATCCGCTCCGCTCTCGATGTCGTCCGCCGCCGCTGGCGTTATGAAGATGTGTTCCGCTGCGTGAAGACAGAGCTGCTGCTCCCGCTGGACGGAAACATTACCCGTGCCCATATGGATGAGCTGGAGAACTATGTGCTGGCCTGCGGCATTCACGGCTATCGCTGGACGGACGGGCGCTCCTGGAAGGGGATTCCGCGCCTCTCCCTGGAGGGCAGTGAGGCTGTAGATGAAGCCATGCTATCCAGAATGGAAGCCTGCCGGAGTGCGATTACAGGACCGCTGCAGGCATTTGAGCAGAGAATCAAAGCCAGCCGCAGCGGTCTGGAGCTATGCCGGGCGGTATATCTGCTGCTGGAGGATACGGAAGCGGCACGGAAGCTCGAAGGGATGGGAGCGGAGTCTCTGAAGCAAGGCCGCCCGGAAGCTGCCCGGGAGCATAGCCAGCTCTGGGGCGCTGTTCTGGGTCTGCTGGACCAGATTGCCGAGATGATGGGCAAGGAACGGATAGATTTCAGCTTGTTCGCCGGGGTGCTGGAGACCGGGCTGGCTGAGCTTAAAATGGGGCTCGTCCCGCCCGCACTTGACCAGGTGCTGGTAGGTACGATGGACCGTACCCGGGTGTCTGGAGTGAAGTACGCCTTCCTGCTCGGTTTCAACGAAGGAGTGGTTCCGGCACAGTTCAAGGAAGACGGCATTCTGTCCGAAGGGGAACGGCTTATGCTGGAGAAGTCCGGTATGGAGCTTGCGCCGGGCTCATCCCGGAAGCTGCTGGATGAACGTTTCCTGATCTACAATGCGCTTACCACTGCCAGCAGGAAGCTGTGGATCAGCTATGCCGTAGCTGACGATGAGGGCAAAGCGCTACTACCTTCGGAGGTCATCCGCCAGCTGCAGGGAATGTTCCCGCAGCAGTTAGATGAACAATTCCTCTCCGGCTTCCCGCAGAGCGGCAATGATGACGACGCTGTCCATATGGCCTTCATCGGCCATCCTGAGCAGACGCTCCGCATGCTGCTGCTTCAGCTCCGCCAGTGGCGTCAAGGGGCAGAGATCCCCGGCATGTGGTGGGAGGTCTATAACTGGTTTGCGGCGGAGCAGGGTGCAGACAAGCCTGCGGATGAACAGGCAGCGGAATACCGCCATGCGGATCTGTCCATGAAGCTGAAGCTGGAGCGGCTGCTCGGCTCGCTGTTCTACCGCAATGAAGGCATACGGCTGAAGAAGGAGACCAGCCTGCGCCTGTATGGCGGCTCTACGCTGCGCGGCAGCGTGTCACGGATGGAGCGGTTCGTTGCCTGCTCCTTCTCTCATTTCGCTTCCTACGGGCTGAGGCTGAAGGAGCGACAGCTCTATAAGCTCCAAGCTCCAGATATCGGGCAGCTTTTCCATGCGGCCCTTAGTGAAATGGCGAAGCGGCTGCAGGAGCAAGGCCGCAGCTGGGGCAGCATGACTGCGGAGGAATGCCGCCGTGAGGCAGGGGCGACAGTGGATAAGCTGTCTCCGCTGTTACAGGGAGAGATTCTGATGAGCAGCAAGCGCTACGGCTATATCTCGCGCAAGCTGAAGAATATTGTCGGCCGCGCTTCGGTCATCCTCGGGGAGCATTCGCGGCGCGGGAGTTTTGAGCCGGTCGGGCTGGAGCTGGATTTTGGCCCGGGCCAGGAGCTGCCTCCGCTGAGAATTACACTGCCGAACGGCTGTGTTATGGAGGTGGTCGGCCGGATTGACCGGGTGGATAAGGCTGAAGGGGAGCAGGGGATTCTGCTGCGGGTGATCGACTACAAATCAAGCCAGAAGGATCTCAAGCTGCATGAGGTCTACTATGGGTTGTCGCTACAGATGCTGACTTACCTTGATGTGCTGCTGACCTATTCCGAGCAATGGCTGGGCCAGGAAGCACTGCCTGCCGGGGCGCTCTATTTCCACGTTCATGATCCGCTCCTGACCTCAGCCAACGGAATGAACCGGGAGCAGGCAGAGCAGGAGCTGATGAAGCGCTTCAAGATGAAGGGCCTGCTGACCGCCGACCGTGAGGTAGTATCGCTGATGGATACCACACTAGACAAAGGGTATTCCTCTATTGTTCCGGTAGCGCTGAAGAGTGACGGCAGCTTCTATAGCAGCGCATCTGTAGCTACCCCAGAGCAGTGGGGGCAGCTGCGTTCCTCGGTGCGCAGCACGATCTCGGAGATCGGGACCAGCATTACGGAGGGGGATGTGACGATACAGCCTTATCGTATCCAGCAGGAAACGGCCTGTACCTTCTGCTCCTTCCGTCCCGTCTGCCAGTTCGATGAAGCGGTGGAGGGCAATAGCTATAACATTCTAAGTAAGCCGGGCAAAGAAGTGATCTGGGATCTGCTGTCCCGCAAAGGAGGAGAGAAGCTGTGAGCACAAGACCTGTACCCGAAACGAAGCCGGAAGGCAGTCTGTGGAGTGACGACCAGTGGCGCGCCATTGCCGAGAGCGGCAGCGATATTCTCGTGGCAGCGGCAGCCGGTTCCGGCAAAACGGCAGTCCTTGTCGAGCGGATTATCCGCAAGATCAGCAAGGAGGAAGCGGGCTTCAGTGTGGACCGGCTGCTGGTGGCAACATTCACCAAGGCTGCCGCCTCCGAGATGCGCCAGCGTATCCGGGAAGCGCTGGAGCGTAAGCTGGAGGAGGACAGTGAGGGCGGGAACGAATATCTGCGCCGCCAGCTTGCTCTCTTGGGCAGAGCCTCCATTACCACGCTGCATTCCTTCTGCCTTGAAGTAATCCGCCGGTATTACCAGATGATTCCAATCGATCCCGGCTTCCGTATCCTGAATGAGCATGAGGCGGAGATGATGCGCCAGGAGCTGCTGGAAGAGTTGCTCGAGGAGAAATACGGCGAGGTTGCCGAGGACGGGGAAGATACCCTGTTCGTGCAGCTTGCAGACTGGTTCAGCGGTGAACGGAGCGATGATGCGGTGCATTCGCTGATTCAGCGGCTGCATGATTTCGCGCGCAGCCATCCCTGGCCTGCGCAGTGGCTGCGGGATACCGCAGCCGACTTTGCGCTGCCGGATGCTGAAGCTCTTAGCCATACACCTTGGGTGCAGAGCATTCTTGCCGAAGCCAGGCTGACGCTGAAGGGGGCGATCAGCCAGCTGGAGCAGGGGCGTGACATTGCGCTTCAACCCGCCGGTCCGGCGCCTTACGCGGAGAATCTTGCTGCCGATCTGGAGATGGCGCAAGGCCTGCTGGACGCGGTGGACTCACAGCCCTGGGCCGGATTGTATGATATCTTCATGGAGATCTCCTTCGGGAAGCTGAAGCCCTGCAAGAAGGATGCCACTGATCCGCTGCTTCAGGAGAGTGTGAAGGCAATCCGGGATCAGGTGAAGAAGAGCCTGCTCGAGCTGCAAAAATCTCTGTTCGGCCGTCCGTCGGAATCCTTCCTGAGTGAACTACATACGGCGGCTCCGCTGATGCAGGAGCTGGCGGAGACCGTAATCGCGTTCGGCGAGCGCTACAGGCTGGAGAAGGCGGGCCGGGGGCTGGTGGACTTCAGTGATCTGGAGCATTACTGCCTGCAGATTCTGCGCCATAAGGACTCGCAGCCGGGGCATTCGCTACCGTCGGATGCGGCGATGGAGTACCGCAGCCAGTTCGACGAAGTGCTGCTGGATGAATATCAGGATACCAATAGCGTACAGGAGGAGATTGTCCGGCTGATCTCCCGGGAATCCCCCGGCAACCGCTTCATGGTCGGGGATATGAAGCAGAGTATATACCGGTTCCGCCTGGCGGAGCCGGGCCTGTTCCTGGACAAATACCGCAGGTTCAGTAATGATCCATCCTACGGAGACAGTGCAGGTAGCACCCTGCATGTCGTTGAGGCAGATGGCCGGGCGGGGGCTGATCCGGGACAGGAGGAACGGGAAGATGGTCTCGTCATCGATCTGGCCCGCAATTTCCGCAGCAGGATGGAAGTGGTGAATGCGGTGAATATGGTCTTCCGGCAGATCATGGACAGCAATGTCGCGGAGATCAGTTATGATGAGCGGGCAGAGCTGGTGTACGGAGCGAACTTTCCGGGAGCTGCGGAGAAAGGTACGGATATTTATTTTGCGCCGGAGCTGCTGCTGATCGACAAGGGAGCCTCTGCCCCGGGTCCGGCGGACGAAGCGGCAGAGGGCGATGAGCTGCCCCTTCTGGAGCTGGAGGCTGCCGAGAGTGAGACGGCGCAGCTGGAAGCACGGGCCATTGCCCGGCGTATCTCACAGATGACGGGAATGACCGGCGGTGAGCCGCTGCTGATCTATGATAAAGGACTGCGGATCATGCGTCCCGTGGTATACGGCGACATTGTCATTCTGTTGCGTTCGGCCCGGGTATGGACGCCGCTGATGATTGAGGAGCTGCGGGGTGAAGGTATTCCGGCATACGGGGACCAGAACAAGGGGTATTTTCAGGCTACCGAGGTGGAGATTGCCCTCTCCCTGCTGCAGATTGTCGATAATCCCCGACAGGACATTCCTCTAGCCGGAGTGCTGCGCTCACCGGTGGTGAATCTCCAGGAGGAGGAGCTGGCGAAGGTGCGGCTGTGCAGCAGAGGGACGTTCTACGATGCGTTGGTTGCGGCTTCTGAAGCAGGGGAGGCACTGCGGGACAATCCGCCGGATCTGTTCTGGGAGGCCGCGCTGCTGGCGGGACAGGGGGCCGGTACCGGTGACACAGCCGGAGAGACAGCCGCCTCGTCAGAGCTTACGCCATCGTCAGGAAATGAGAGTGTACAGGAAGGTATAACTGACGGAACCGATGCTTCGGCGGCGCTGCGGGATATTCCGCTTACGCTGCAGCGTAAGCTTAAGTCCTTCCTGGATAGGCTGGAGAACTGGAGAAATGCTGCCCGGCAAGGAAGCTTAAGCGAGCTGATCTGGAGGATCTACCGGGAGAGCGGGTATCTGGAGTGGGTCGGAGGGCTTCCCGGAGGCTTTCAGCGCCAGAACAATCTGAAGGCGCTGTATGACCGGGCTGTTCAATTCGAGAACGAGACCTCGGCCAGAGGGCTGTTCCGCTTTCTGGTGTTCATCTCACGGCTGAGAGAGAACGGCGGCGATCTGGGGGTTGCCGGAGGAAGCAGCGAGGAGGCCGGGGGCGTCAGAATTATGACGATCCACAAATCCAAGGGTCTGGAGTTCCCTGTTGTTTTCCTGGCAGGTATGGCCAAAATGTTCAACCGTCAGGACCTGCATTCCCCGTTCCTGATGCACAAGGAGCTTGGCTTCGGGCCGCGCTTCGTGGAGCGGGAGACCAGGGTCAGCTACCCGACACTGCCCTATCTGGCGATTAACCGCCGTTCGCGGCTGGAGCTGCTCGCTGAGGAGATGCGCGTGCTCTATGTCGGACTGACCCGTCCGCGCGACAAAATGATTCTGGTCGGCACGGTCAGAGATCTGCCGCGCACGGTTTCGGGCTGGGCAGCGATGCAGGGCCGCGAAGAGCTGCTGCTGGCGGATCACCTGCTGGCCCGGGGCCGCAGCTATCTGGACTGGGTGGGACCGGCGCTGATCCGCCACCCTGCCGCTGCTATTCTGCGTAAGCTGGCAGGCAGTGAGGGCCCGGTATCCACGGTGCTGCATGGTGATGAGTCGAACTGGAGTATTACGGTGACTGGTGCGGCGGAGCTTAGCCCTGGCGCTTTTCTTGCCGGGGACGGCGATCAGGACAAGAACGAACAACGCGGGGTAATTCTGGAGGCGCTCCGCAGGGGCAGGGCGGTGTCAACACCTGAGACCCCGGTAGCTGCGCAGATAGCGGAGAGACTGGGCTGGACTTACCGGTATGCGGCAGCGTCAAGCATCCCTGCTAAGACCTCTGTCACCGAACTCAAGGGGTTATTGTCGATGCAGGAGCAGCCGTCTTACGACCAGCTGGAGGAGCGGAAGCTCCCGGGTGGACCGGACGAACGGAACGAACGCGGGTATAGGGACAGCCTGCATCTCCAGCGGCCGAAATTCATGGAGCAGCGGGGACTTACCCCTGCCGAGCGCGGAACGGCTTATCACACGGTGATGCAGCATATCCCCCTGGATGAGCCGGTAGACCGGTCTGTGCTGGAGGCTACGCTTGCGCGTCTTGAAAGGCTTGCTATCCTTAGCAAGGAACAGGCGGATGCGGTGGTGCTGGAGGAAGTTGAGCAGTTCTGCCGGAGTGAGCTGGGACACAGACTGTTCCATTCTGCCTGGAAGACCAGAGAGCAGCCCTTCAGTTACACGATGCCAGCCGGTGAAGCCTACCGGGGGCTTGACTATCTGGACGAAGCGGCTGCCGGACTTGCGGATGAGCAGGGCGGTGGTGATTTTGCGGAGACGGTACTGATTCAAGGCGTGATCGACTGCCTGTTCCGGGAAGAGGGACGGCTGATTCTGCTGGATTACAAAACAGATCATATCCCTCCGCACGGGGAAGGGCTTGCACAGCTGTCAGACAAATACCGTTTCCAGTTGGAGCTGTACAGCAAGGCGCTGGTGGATATTCTGGGCGAGCCGGTCAGCGAGATATGGCTGTACTTTTTCGATGGGGGACATGCTGTTAGATTGTGATTGGCGGGGAAGGATTGCGGTAGCTGCAGCGGATGAGGATGAGGCGGATCTAGGGTGCTACGCGGTATTTTAGACTAATACATGCTTGCGGTCTGAAGTGCGTTGGGTGTCGACTGAAATGATATTTATGGATAAGAGTTCTATGAATGATTCGTAGAGTGGCTTTGCTGGCTGAGTGTGGCTGAAGGATCGCCGGGAAGAGCAAGAGTGTATCTAATCTCATCGGTTAAAGGCTGAATGTATGCTATAAGCCGAATGCAACCGGCTGGAACAGCGACATATGGCCCGAGTGTATCTAAAAAACAACATTCATGGTGATTGCACGCAGGCATATGAACCAAATGTATGTGAAAAACAGCATACATGGTGCTCGTATACAGGTGAATGGTCCGAATATATGCGAAAAACAGCATACATTGTGCTTGCGCGCAGGCGTATGAACCGAATGTATGTGAAAAACAGCATACATTCTTTGAATCTATAATTGCCGCAGACAGGCGGGGAAAAGAGGGCGGAAATGCGCATATTGCATACGGGAGACTGGCATCTGGGGCGGACGCTGGAGGGCCGAAGCCGGCAGAAGGAGCAGGAGCAGTTCGTGGATGAGCTGGTTATGATAGCCGACTCCTCCGGGGCGGATCTGATTCTGATGGCGGGGGATGTCTATGATTCAGTCAATCCTCCGGCTGCGGCAGAGCAGCTGTTCTATGACGCGGCGGCCAGACTGACGGCAGGCGGCCGTCCGCTGGTGGTTATTTCGGGCAATCACGACCAGCCGGAGCGCGTAGCTTCCGTGTCCCCGCTTGTCCGCAGACAAGGGATTACGCTCGTCGGAATGCCGACTTCGGAACCGGTCACGGTACATGCTGCCAGAACCGGCGAGGTTGCCAAAATCGCTGCGCTCCCTTACCCCTCCGAAGCCCGTCTCGGCGAGCTGCTCGCGGGGGATAGCGGGGAGGCTGAGCTGAGGCTGGCTTACAGCGCCCGGGTGGGGCGGCTGATGAATCTGCTTGGACGCGAGTTCACCCCGCAGACCGTCAATCTGGCGATGAGCCATATCTATGTGCTGGGCGGCGTGGAGAGTGACTCTGAACGGCCGATTCAGGTCGGCGGCGCTTATACCGTTGATCCTTCGGCACTCTCTTGCGGAGCGCAGTATACGGCACTCGGACATCTTCACCGCGCCCAGCGGGTCAAGGGCGAGGGGATGATCCGCTATAGCGGCTCCCCGCTGGCATACAGCTTCTCTGAGGCAGGCCAGGCCAAGTCGGTGGCCATGATTGATGTCGCACCCGGCGGGGAGCCGGTGTTCGAGGAAATCTATCTCTCCTGCGGGCGGCCGCTGGTGAACTGGAGATCTGCGGGCGGATTGCAGGAGGTCTATGGCTGGCTGGATGAGGGCAGGGATGAAGGAGCATTCATTGATCTGGAGCTGCGGCTGACCGAGGCCATGTCCATGAATGATATCCAGCGGCTGCGCAAGTCACGGGAAGGCATCGTCCATATCCGGCCAATCTATCGGCAGATGGAGCAGGAGCTGGAAGAGATGTCCCGCTCCCGCATGCCGGTACAGGAGCTGTTCCGCAGGTTCTATCAGCGCCAGACCGGCGGTGCGGAGCCGGATGACAGTCTGATTGAGCTGTTCCTGGAGCTGGCGGAAGAAGAGCGGCATGAAGCTGCGGAAGGGGAGGAGAACTGATTTGAAGCCGATATTGTTGAAATTATCCGGGCTGCAGAGTTACCGGGCGGAGCAGGAGATTGATTTTGCCAGCCTGACCGAGACGGGGCTGTTCGGGATCTTCGGTCCGACGGGCAGCGGCAAATCCAGTCTGCTGGACGCGATTACACTGGCGATGTACGGCAAAGTGGAGCGCGCCGTGAACGGAACCCAGGGGATTATGAACCATTCCGAGGACCAGCTCAGCGTGGCCTTCACCTTCGAGCTGAACTCCTCTTCCGGGGCGCGTCGCTATCGCGTGGAACGGAAGTTCAAACGCACCGGGGAGCAGTCGGTCAGCAATACGATCAGCCGGTTCATCGAGGTCAAGGCGGACGGGGATCTTGTGATGGCCGACAAGCTGGCGGACGTTACGCGCTGTGTCGAGGAGCACATCGGGCTGAAGATGGACGACTTCACCCGTGCCGTTGTGCTGCCGCAGGGCAAATTCGCCGAGTTCCTGTCGCTGCGGGGCGTGGACCGCAGGCAGATGCTCCAGCGTCTGTTCCATCTGGAACAGTACGGCGACGGGCTGGCACTGAAGCTGAGCCGCCGCGTCAAGGAGAACGAGGCGGCACTGCGCGCTCTGGAGGCCGAGCAGCAGGGGCTGGGCAGCGCGGGCAAGGCAGATGTGGAAGCGGCCGCCGTCCGTGTGCAGGAGGCGATCCGTCATGCGGCGGATTGCCGGGGGCGGCTCACGGAGGCTGCGGAGCGCGCCGAGCGCTTCGCCCGCATCCGCGAGCTGCAGGAGGAACGGGCCCGCCGCGAGTCGCAGCGGCAGGCTCTGCTGGCCCAGGAGGAGCAGATCCTCCTCCTGGAGCAGAAGCTCAGCAAGGCGGACGAAGCCGAGCGTAGATTGCCCGCGCTGAAGGCTTGGCGCAGCGCGGAGGAGGCCTGGAAGGCCCGGGCGGCACGCGCCGGGGGCCTTGAGGCCTTGGCCGCCGCCGCCGTGCAGGAGGCGGCAGCCGGGGCGGAAGCGGAAGCAGCGGCCCAGGCCGCGCTGTCCGCAGGCGAGCCGGCCCTCCGCGAGGAGGAGGGCCGGTACCGGCGCGCGCTCGAGCTGGAGGCCGAGCTCGGCGCACTGCACAGCGAGCGGGCGGCGCTGCAGGTGCGCCGCGAGGAAGCCGCCCGGGGCCTGGCCGCCGGGCGGGAGAGCCTGGCCCGGGAGCGTGAGCTTTTGGCCCGCGGCCAAAAGAAACAGCACGAGCTGCAGCAGAGCCTGCAGCCACTGGCGGTCCGCTCCCAGGAGCGGCAGTCTCTGCAGGAAGCCATGCAGAGACTGCAGGGACTGCGTTCTGCCGAGGCCCAGCGGGAATCGGCAGAACGTGAGCGCCAGAGCCGCGCGGCGGTGCTCGCAGCGGCGGAAGTGCGGCTGGCTGCCGCCGGGTCCCGGCGGCAGGCGCTGGATGCCGGGCGCGGGGAGCTGCTGGCCGCCGCCGCCCTGCACCAGGAAGAGCTGCGGACGGCCGAAGGGGCAGCGGGAGACGCTGCCGGCCGCCTGGAGGGGCACATCAGCGCGCTGGAGGCTGCGCTGAAGGAGCAGGAGGTTCACCGGCTCTCGCAGGCACTCGCCGGTGAACTCCAGGAAGGGGTTCCCTGCCCGGTATGCGGCAGCGAGCATCACCCCTCCCCTGCGCTTGTTCAGAAGCAGGGGGAACCTGAGGAGCTGGACAATAGGCTCCGCCATGTCCGCGCTCAGGCCCGGCAGGCGCTGGAGACGCGCCATCTGCTGCGCAGCCTGCTGGAGCAGGACAGCTCGTGGCTCGCTGGGCTAGCGGGAGCCGCGTCCGAAGAGGCGCTGCACCAGTCCGCCGCCGGGGCAGAGGCGGCTGTGGACAAGACGGCAAGCATGACTTCCTACGCCGCACCCGCACCCAAGCTCTCAAGCAGTTCCGGTTCGGATGCCGGATCTGTCACTCTCAGCAATTCCGAGTCTCACACCGCTTCAGATTCCTTAAACACTTCGGAGTCTCTTGAGGCTTCCAAGTTCCCAAGTAGTTCCGGCTCTTATACAGCATCTGACTCTCTGGACAGTTCCGGCTTCCACGCCGAACCTGATTCTTTAAGCACCCCGGCCTCGGAGTCTCACGACTCCATGGTAACCGCGCAGCTTCCGGATGAACAAGCTTTATCCGCGCTGGATGGGCGGTTGTCTGCCTTGAATGATCAACTGGCCGCGCTCCGAGGCCGCTCCGCAGAGCTGCGCCGTGCAGCCTCAGACTGGCAGCGTTCCCTGCAGGAGCTGGAACAGGTCTATCACAAGGAAGCGGCAGGTGCCGAAGCGGAGAAGACCTGGCTGCAGGGACTGTCTGCCAAGGCAGAGGAGCTGGCTGCTTCAGCCAGCAAGCTAAGGGAGGAATGGAGCCGTCTCTTCCCGGAGCTTGCCCCGGAGGAAGCGGAGAGAACGTATCAGGAGATGCTTGGCAAGGATGAACGCGCCGAGGAGATCCGCAGCCGGCTGGAGATCAGCGTCAAGTTCCTGGACGAGAAAAGCCTCGCAGTGCAGACGCTGAACGAGCAGCTGGCCGGGCTGGACAAGGAGCTGGCGCAGTGGGATGCGCAGCTTGAAGGCAAAGAGGCGCTTGCCCGCGATAAAGAGCAGCGCCTTCGCGAAGGGACCGGCGGCCGGCCTGCCGGGGAACTGCTGGCCGGGTGTGAACGCAGATTGCTGGAGCTGCAGACTGCGCTGGAACGCAGCCGGCAGGAACACCGCCGGGCAGCGGACAAGGCGCAGCAGCAGACCCGTGAAGCTGCGGTAGCCCGCCAGGCGGCAGAATCGGCTCATGAGCATTATACCGCCGCCGCCGCCCAGTGGGAGGAGAGTCTGCAGTCTTCGCCGTTCGCCTCGGCCGCAGAAGTAGAGGCCTCATCGCTGGAGACCGGAGAACGGGCACAGGCCGCCGAGCGTGTGAAGTCCTACCGCGAAGAAGAGGCGGAGTGCCTGCTGCAGCTGCGGAGTATTGAAGAGAAGCTGGCTGGAGCTGTGCTCAGCAATGAAGAATGGCAGGACAGCCAGGAAGCACTACGCAAGTGTAAAGAGGACGATGAAGCCTCGCTTCAGACCCGTGCGCGGGCAGAGCGGGATCTGGAGGATCTGCAGCAGCGCCATATCCGCTGGGTAGAGCTGGAGGACAAGCGGGCCGGACATGCGGCGATGCAGGAGCGTCTATCCAAGCTGCAGACCGTACTGCGCGGCAACGCCTTTGTGGAGTATATTGCAGAGGAGCAGCTGATGCAGGTATGCCAGGCTGCGTCACAGCGTCTGCGGTTCCTGAGCAAGCAGCGTTATGCATTGGAGGTGGATTCAGGCGGGGGCTTCGTCATCCGGGATGACGGGAACGGCGGCGTTAGACGTCCTGTGTCCACGTTATCCGGGGGAGAGACCTTCCTGACCTCCCTGTCGCTGGCGCTTGCCCTGTCAGCCCAGATTCAGCTGCGCGGACAATACCCGCTGCAATTCTTTTTCCTGGATGAGGGCTTTGGCACCCTGGACCCGGATCTGCTCGACACCGTTATCACTTCACTGGAGAGACTGCATAATGACCAATTGTCTGTGGGCATCATCAGCCATGTTCCTGAGCTTCGGGCCCGCCTGCCGCGCAAGCTGATTGTGGTTCCTGCAGAGCAGGGCGGCGGGGGTTCAACCATTCTTTTGGAAAAAATGTGAAAGACGGGGTTGGTTGTGATGAGAATCACAGATACACCTCCAACCCCCTGTTATAATACAGCTAAGCCGACATTATTTGAAACACCTCGGCGGACGTATGACAGGGAATGAACTCCTTCTCATACGTCCGCCGCCGAAGCAGCTCATATGAGCTGTGAAGGGTGTTTCTTTTTTTTGTCTTTTTTTGGGTCCACGCTCAAAACTAGCAACGGTCCTACCCCAAGGAGGGAGCACCCTCCTTTAAGGCAATCGAACAAAACGTATGCGTAAAACCGAACACAATATGGCTGTTGAGGTGTTTGTTGACCAAATGTACACGATAAACCGAATTTATTGTGCCGCCACCCTGTTATAATACAGTCTGCCCTACCTACACTCCCTGTTATTGTGATCCTCCACTCCCTGCCCCTGATATTAACGCCCTGTTCGCGTGCCACTTCCACCCCTGCTCCCCTGATCCGCCCCCACCTGATATCCTGATCCCTATTCCCTGATCCCTGCCTGGTTACCTGCTCCCACACTCCTTGCTGCTCCCACCCCAGTTCCCCCATACATCGCCGCCCGCCCACTTTCCCTCGCAATCCAGCATAAGCCGCGCCGAACATCTGATTTCACCAGAATGTAGCCTTCCGCCTTTCGTAATTGCTCAACATCCTGTATGATTAGTTCCATAAATTGAAATTTGTCGCGAAGCCGATCAGGCCGGAAGCCCGATGATCTTCAGGCGTGTGCGCCCCGCAGAGCTCTAGCTGTATTGACGGATCATCTCCTATGAGTAGCGGGTGGCCGTTGTACGAATAAGAGTTAGGTTCGTGTCTGTTATCTCAGCCTCTGCTGCGGAAAGTGCCGGATGCAAGCTTCTGCATTACAAATTTTTTGGGAGGAAGCGTGGTATGGAAACTGTATTCAGCAAAATTATCGAAGGTTTAATCCCGTCCAAAAAGGTGTTCGAGAATGAGCGGATTCTGGCGTTCCACGATATTGAGCCTGCCGCCCCTGTGCATGTGCTGATTATCCCGAAGAAATACATCGCTTCTATGAACGAGGTTACGCCTGAGGATCTGCCGCTGATTGGCGAGATTCATGCCGTAGCACAGCAGCTTGCTGCAGAGCTCGGAATTGCCGATACCGGCTACCGGCTGATTAATAATTGCGGTCCGGACAGCGGGATGGCAGTGCCGCATCTGCATTATCATCTGCTGGGTGGAGCCAAGCTTGGTGCCCTTACGGGGAACTCCAGTTCTCATGCCTAATTAAGCAATGCAACTATGTACAGCCCGGCTAAAAAAAGAATAACGCGAAGGTTGACACCTTATTTAGGTTTGACCTATAATGAAAGGTGATGAACCGTGTTGTTATGCTCTTGGACGGTCTGGTCGGAGGGAGGGAAAACTGGTGTCTGAAACGAAAGTTCGCAAAAACGAGACAATTGATGCTGCACTTCGTCGCTTTAAACGTTCCATTGCTAAGGATGGTGTCTTGGCTGAGGTGAAGAAACGCAAGCATTATGAGAAGCCAAGCGTAAAGCGCAAGAAGAAGTCTGAGGCTGCTCGTAAGAGAAAGTTTTAGGAGGATTACCCACGCATGAATCTTAGCGAACGATTGAACGAAGATATGAAGCAAGCGATGAAGAGTAAGGACAAGTTCACACTCTCCACCATTCGAATGGTTCGTTCTACAATAAAGTATCTTGAAATAGATTTGAAGAGAACATTAGACGACAACGAAGTGCTTGATATCCTTAGTCGTGAGATCAAACAGCGCAAAGATGCCCTCCAAGAATTTGAAGCAGCGGGTCGCGATGAGCTTGCCGCGAGTACTAAGGCAGAAATCGAGATTATCATTAAATATCTTCCCGAGCAGCTTACCGAAGAAGAAATTAAAGTAATTGTACAACAGACCATCCAGGAAACCGGTGCTTCTTCGAAAAGTGAAATGGGTAAGGTGATGAGCGCACTGATGCCTAAGGTCAAAGGTCGCGCCGATGGTAAACTTGTGAACCAGGCGGTTCAGCAGTTTCTGCAATAATATAACGCTAGCACCCCTTTTATAAGGGGTGTTTTTCATTATGTGGAGCTTTTTGGATAGACCTGCGTATAAGGTATACTAAGAATTATATGCAGACTTACATACAATGATAAGTTGAGAATGCAAATGGTTCACGTACAAAAGGGGGGCGCAGGCTTGAATAAGTTACGCACCATCATATTTTCCTGTATCGCGGCCTTAATGGTTCTTCTGTTCCTGCCATTGGCGGGGACGGTTCAGGCGGATAATGAAGCGGTCCGCGCACCGGGAGCGGCCTCAGGTACAGTGGTCAACGGACCCGTCTTCATTATTCCGGTGGATCAGGAGATTGAGCGGGGTCTGCAGAGCTTTCTGGAACGGGGCTTTCAGGAAGCGGCGAATTACGGCGCAGTTCTGATTGTTCTGGAGATCGATACACCTGGAGGACGGGTGGATTCTGCCGAACGAATCGGCACTCTGGTCAGAGACAGCAAGATCCCGGTAGTAGCCTATATCAAAGGCAACGCCGCTTCCGCAGGCAGCTACATTGCGCTGAGCGCGGACGCCATTATCATGAAGCCGGGCAGCATGATCGGGGCCGCTTCGCTGGTGGACATGAACGGGAAGAGCGTGGAAGATGCCAAGATGGTATCCTATTGGAAATCCAAAATGATCGGGGCTGCCACGCTGAACGGGCGTGATCCTGAAGTGGCGGCCGGCATGATGGATGTCCATCTGGTAGTTAACCGCCCGGAGCTGGGTGTGAACAAGCAGGCTGGCGAGATTATCGCTCTGAGCAGCAATGAGGCGCTTCAGGCCGGTTACGCCGACCGGATTGCTGGAACAGAGCAGGAGGCGATTACCTGGCTGGGCTACTCGACAGACGACATTTTTCGCATTGAGCATACCGGTGCGGAGAAAATGTCGCAATTTCTGACTCATCCGGTAGTCATGACGATTTTGCTCTTCGTGGGCATAGCCGGTGTGTTCATCGAGCTGCTGGTGCCCGGCTTTGGGGTGCCCGGAATTGTCGGTACGCTGGCATTTGCCCTCTACTTCTTCGGCAACTATGTGGCCGGCTTCGCCGGGGCGGAGACGCTGCTGCTGTTCATTCTGGGACTGGTGATGCTGATTCTGGAGCTGTTCGTGCCGAGCTTCGGTATTCTGGGAATCCTCGGGTCCATCAGTCTGGTAGCGGGTGTTGTAAGGGCTGCTTACAGCTTTACACATGCCCTTTTCAGCCTTGGTATTGCTTTTTCGGCGGCGGCTGTGGTTATTGTGATTGTAGCCGTAGTCTTCAAGGAGCGGGGAATCTGGAACCGGTTCATCCTTCAGGATAGCCTTACCAGAGAGAAGGGATTCGTGCCTGTCCCGGAGAAGCTGCGTCTGATCGGGGCCTCCGGCATCAGTGTTACCCCGCTGCGTCCGGCCGGAACCGCCACCATTGGCGGCGAACGGATAGATGTGGTGACAGAAGGCGGGTTCATCGAGGCGCAGACGGCCGTGTCCGTGGTGAAGGTTGAGGGCGGCCGTGTGGTAGTGAAGGAAGCTGCGAAATAATTTTTGTCTATCAAAATATCGGAGGTAGGTAAGCGTATGTTAGAAGCATCTATGATTACTTTTTTGCTGATCGCGGTAGCCGTGATTGTTGTTCTAAGCGTCTTCTTCAGCTTCTTCCCGGTCATGCTGTGGGTGTCCGCCTGGGCCTCCGGGGTCAAAATCAGCATTATCACGCTGGTAGCAATGCGTCTGCGCCGGGTAACCCCGAGCCGGATTGTCAATCCGCTCATTAAGGCGACCAAGGCCGGGCTGGGGCTGAATATCAATCAGCTCGAGAGCCATTATTTGGCCGGAGGGAATGTGGACCGTGTAGTGAACGCGCTGATTGCTGCCCAGAGAGCGGATATTCCGCTGGAATTCACACGTGCTGCAGCCATCGATCTGGCCGGACGCGATGTGCTGCTGGCGGTTCAGATGAGCGTTAACCCGCGTGTCATTGAGACGCCGATTGTTGCGGCTGTAGCCAAGAACGGGATTGAAGTCAAGGTCAAGGCACGGGTAACGGTGCGGGCCAATATCGACCGGCTGGTCGGGGGTGCGGGCGAAGAGACGATTATTGCCCGTGTCGGCGAGGGGATTGTAACCACAGTCGGCTCCAGTAATTCGCATAAGGATGTGCTTGAGAATCCGGATTCCATCTCCCGGACCGTATTATCCAAGGGTCTGGACTCAGGGACTGCCTTTGAAATTCTGTCCATTGATATTGCGGATGTGGATGTAGGCAAGAACATTGGTGCGTACCTACAGACCGAGCAGGCGGAAGCGGATAAGCGCATCGCCCAAGCGAAGGCTGAAGAACGCCGGGCCATGGCGGTTGCCCATGAGCAGGAGATGAAGGCACGCGTGGTTGAGATGAAGGCGCTGGTCGTTGAATCTGAATCCCAGGTTCCGCTGGCGATGGCCGAAGCCCTGCGCTCCGGCAAGCTTGGTGTGATGGATTATATGAATCTTAAAAACATCGAGGCAGATACGCAGATGCGCGGTTCCCTCGGCAAACTAAACGATGGGGACGACAGCAGCCGTCCGCCCCACAAATAAAGGGATGTGAGCTCCTATGAGCGGCGTGATCTATTTCCTGGTGCTGGCGGCCATAGCGATCATCACCAATCTGAACAAACAGAAGGGCAAAGACAAACAGGCCCCGCGCGGGGGGATGCCTACCTTTGGGGGCGGCGGGGGAGATATCGGCAATCCGCTGCCCCGCCGCCGGAAGGCCGGACGCGTTGAACAGCAGGGCAGCGGATTTCCGGCGCCTGCCGGGACAAGGACGGCCCCAAACCAGCCTGCCCCGCCGCCGGATGCTCAGGAGGCCCCGTCTTCGCCAGCATGGGCTGAGGCTTGGCAGCCGGCTCCCGGTGATGAGACAGGCGAAGGTGTGTCTCTGGAACAGGCCGATGATCTGGACAGCGTGGAGGCCCGCACAGAACGCATGCAGCAAGAGCTGGAGAAGCTGAAGGCTGCCTTTGACGGAATGGCGGCTGCGGTCCCGTCTGCGGGCTCCGACGCAGGCGGGGAGGACGCAGATGCAGCATCGCCGGCATATGCTGTCCATCCGCTCACAGGCGACCCTGACACGCTGCGCAGCGGTCTGGTATGGGCGGAGGTGCTGGGTCCGCCCCGTGCCCGCCAGCCGCATTCCACGCGGCGCTAAGACCTTGCCTCCGCCTCCTGATCAACATGTATACTGCACATAAGCCTGAATCCATTCCTTAACCGGAAGGGATTCAGGCTTTTTTGCTGTTTTCCCTGGGAGAAGGGTGTGAGTTCTTCTCATAAACAGCCGCCCCGCCGCATAAGGTGTACAGAAGGCAGGAAGGGGGAGCGTCTACTTATGACCCGTATCGGCCGCAGGCTGCGGGGATGGACAAACGGGGTACTGGATCTTCCGCAGGATGTGCTGCAGGAGATGCCCCGGATCACCCTGATCGGCAATAAGGAGCTGTATATTGAGAACCACCGCGGCGTGCTGCACTTCTCTTCGGAGCAGCTCAGACTGGCATTAACCCAAGGGGTGCTGGAGATTTCCGGTGAAGGACTGGTCATCCGCAATATTCTGGGCCAGGAGCTTGCCGTCATTGGAGTAATCGGTGAAATCAGATATAAGGAAAGTGGGGAGAATCCATGAAAGAACCGCCTCTGTCATCACTGCGGGGGTTCGTTACACTGCATGTGAGCGGACCGCAGGTGGAGAAATTCATTAATGCTGTAACTGGAGCGGGCATCATCATCTGGGATGTGAGGCCTGCCGGGGACGGCGCTTCTTTGAATCTGCTGCTGGATGACTTTTTCCGGCTTCGCCCGCTCCTCAAAAAGACAGGCTGCCGTATGCATGTTACAGCCAGGCACGGACTTCCGTTTCGCCTCGCGCGCTTGTGGAGACGGAAGTTTTTTGCCGCAGGTATGCTGATCTTCGGTGTAGGCCTGCTGCTGCTCTCCTCGATGATCTGGAGCGTCAAGGTTGAAGGGAATACCCGCATTCCGACCGAGGACATCCTGGAAGCCGCACGCAAGGAGGGCGTCTATCCGTTTCAGTGGATCTGGCGCATGCAGGAATCGGACGAGCTGTCCCGTGAGCTGACCACCCTGGTTCCGGGCTTAACTTGGGCCGGGTTCCACCGGAACGGGACGAGCATTACCATACAGGTCGTCGAAGCTGACCGCCCGGATAACAAACCGCTGCTCAGCCAGCGCCATCTCATCAGCCGGACCGATGCCGTCGTGACTGAGATCTATGCGGAGCAGGGCAGACCGGTGGTCAGCCGGAATTCGCGGGTTAAAAAAGGGGACATCCTCATCTCCGGTGCGCTGGGTGACGAGGAGAATACAGAGTTCGTTGTCGCCAAAGGCATGGTTAAAGGCCTTGTATGGCATGAATATAATCTGGAGGTACCGCTCAAAAGAACGGGCAGTGCATATACAGGAGAACGCAAGGACCGCACCTATCTCGTTCTTGGCAAATGGGCGATTCAGCTGTGGGGCTACGGGGACTCCGGGTTTGCGAAGTCACGTACTCTTTCAGAGCCCGATATGCTGTCGTGGCGTTCTTTTCAGCTGCCGCTGGGCCTGATGACCGAGAAGGAGCTGGAGATTAAATATACGACTGAAGCGCTTACTTCGGAAGCCGCGCGTGCAGAAGGGCTGACGCGGGCCAAGAGCGATATTTTCGCGCGTTACGGCGCTGATAGCGTCATCAAAAGTCAAAAAATTTTGCATGAGAAGAAAGAGAATGGTAAAGTTTATATGAAAGTGCTGTTTGAGGTGGAAGAGAGAATCGCGGAAGAGCTTCCGATAGTAAACAATTGAGGAGAATGAGGCTACTTGTCAGAACAGACTGCAAGCATTCAAATATCTTTGCACAATGCGGGAGAAGCGCAATCCCTGTTCGGCCCGCAGGATGGATTCCTGAAAATCATCGAGAAAGAAATTCCGGCAGTTATTAATTCACGCGAGGCCGAAATTACGATTCGCGGTACGGAGCGGGAAGTGGACATGCTGGGCCAGCTCTTCAACGTGCTGCTGTCACTCGTACGCGGGGGTTATATATTGAGCGAACGCGATGTGCAGTACGCCGTGGAGCTGGCGAAGGATTTCCGTGCCGACCAGCTGCTGGACCTGTTCAAGGGCGAGATCACGACAACATTCCGCGGCAAGCCGATCCGTGTCAAAACGATTGGCCAGAAGCATTATGTGAGCACCATCAAAAAGCGCGATATCGTCTTCGGCATCGGCCCGGCGGGCACAGGTAAGACCTATCTGGCTGTGGTCCTCGCGGTGACGGCGCTGAAGGAAGGCTCGGTCAAACGGATCGTGCTTACGCGTCCGGCTGTAGAGGCCGGGGAGAACCTGGGCTTCCTCCCGGGAGATTTGCAGGAGAAGGTAGATCCGTATCTGCGGCCGCTATACGACGCCTTGTACGACGTTATGGGGCCTGATCAGGTGGCGAAGGCGCTGGAGCGCGGGCTGATCGAGATTGCACCGCTTGCCTATATGCGCGGACGTACGCTGGAGGATGCTTTTATCATCCTCGATGAAGCGCAGAATACCACACCCGAACAAATGAAAATGTTCCTCACCCGTCTGGGCTTCGGCTCCAAGATGGTCATCACGGGCGATGTGACCCAGATCGATTTGCCGCGCGGCAAGAAGTCAGGGCTGATCGAAGCCAAAACGATTCTTTCCGGTATCGAGGAGCTTGGCTTTGTCTACTTCGCTGAGCAGGACGTTGTCCGTCATTCCCTTGTGCAGAAAATTATCGTTGCCTATGACCGCTCTGCCGAAAACCTCCAATAAAAAAGGGGATTGTCTTCATGGCCTCAAAGCAACCATCGAAATTAAGCGGATTTGTATATAGCAGCAGCGGATGGAAGTATAGCGCGGTGTCGCGCTATGCTCTTTTCCTGTTACTCGCCGTTGTTTTCTACCTCAGCCTGTCCTCTGATCTGCTGCCCAAAAGGTATGATATCAAAGAGGGAACCCGCAGTGCCAAGGAGATTACAGCACCCAAGCAAATCCTGGACACCAACGCCAAGCTCAAGGCCCAGGAAGAAGCAGCTGAGAATGTAACTAACCGCTATGCCATTATCCCAATGCGGACTGAGAATCTCGTAACCATGCTTCTCGATAGAATAGACCGGTTGAATCAGGATGATACGATCTCACAAAGCGAAAAGACGGAGATCTACCGTGAAGTTATTCCAGAGCGTGCAAATGATTTTATTCTTAATTTTGTGGCTGCCAGCCAGAAGGCCGGGACCTACTCCGAGCACCTGCTGAATGAAATGCAGTCCGTCATCAAGGATCAGGCCTACGTCATTCCGGAAGAGACCTATATCAAGATCCCGCGCCTGACTCAGCAGGATATCATCGAAATGAAGCCGGTGGCCCGTGACATAGTCATCAAGCTGATGAATGACCAGATTACCGATGCCCAGACCGCGCGCGCCAAGGTGGCCGAGCAGGTCAGCGTCAGTTCGCTGGGGCAGCGCACCGCCCGCGAGGTGGTGCAGGAGCTGGTGCGGCTGGTGATCACCGCCAACAAATTCTATGACGAGGATGCGACCAAGGAAGCGAAGGTGCAGGCCCGTCAGAATACGCCGGATGTGTTCATCGAGCAGGGGGATGTGCTGGTCGCCAAGAATCAGGAGATTACCCCTGAGCTGTACAAGCTGCTGGATGAGAACGGGCTGCTCAGCAAAGAGATTAATTACTGGCCGCAACTCGGCCTGCTGCTGCTCTCTGCGCTGCTGTCCTTTGGCCTCATGACCTTCATCCGCTACAATGGCGGAGCCTCAGGCTTCAAATACAATAACTCCCAGCTGCTTATGCTGGTACTGGTCTTTATTATTACGATTGTTATGATGAAGCTTACGGCCTTCCTGCAGACCGATGTGCGGACATATATCGGCTATCTGGCACCTGTGGCTCTCGGCGCGATGCTGATTTCCATGCTGCTGGACATGACTTTAGCTTATTTCTGCTCCATTCTGTTCAGCATTCTGGCCAGTATCCTGCTGAATGTTCAGCAGAATACTATCTTTGATTTCACCTTCGGCTTCTTCGCCCTGATCGTAAGTTATGTTGCCATCTTCTCAACCCACCGTGCCGGACAGCGCTCCACGCTGCTGAAGGGCGGGATTATGGTATCCCTGCTCGGCTGCCTGACCGTAGCCATATTGACCATGCTGAGCGGCGGCGTCTGGAACGAGACGAATACGTTATATGCCTTGGGCTTCTCCTTTGCCGGGGGGCTGCTTACCGCAGTGCTGGTCATCGGCCTGATGCCGTTCTTCGAGGTAACGTTCGGCATTCTGTCGGCACTGAAGCTCGTAGAGCTGTCTAACCCGAACCATCCGCTGCTGCGCAAGCTGCTTACAGAGACGCCAGGAACCTATCACCACAGCGTGATGGTAGGCAATCTGTCCGAGGCTGCGGCCGAAGCGATTGGTGCGGACGGCTTGCTGTGCCGGGTAGGGTCGTATTATCATGACATCGGCAAGACGAAGCGCCCGTTCTATTTCATAGAGAACCAGAACAATATGGAGAATCCGCATGATACGATTGAGCCGAAGCTGAGCAAGTCGATCATTGTGGCCCACGCCCGGGACGGAGTGGAGATGCAGAAGGAATACAAGCTGCCGAAGCCGATCCGCGATATTGCCGAGCAGCATCATGGCACGACGTTCCTGCATTATTTTTATCATAAGGCATTGAAGCTTGCAGAAGATAAGGGTGTAGAGCCGGACTTCACGGAGGAGGATTTCCGTTATCCCGGCCCGAAGGCACAGTCGAAGGAATCCGCAGTCGTCGGGATCGCCGACAGTGTGGAGGCTGCAGTCCGTTCGCTCCGCAAGCCAACCGTGGTGCAGGTGGAGACCATGATTGAGAAAATTATCAAAAGCCGGCTGGATGACCATCAGTTCGATGAGTGCGATCTGACCATCAAGGAGCTGGATATTATTTCGCGGACACTGAAAGAGACGGTAATGGGCATATTCCATTCCCGGATTGAATATCCCGAGGATGTGCGCAAGCCCAAAAAAGAGGAAGGGGCCATCAAAAATGAGTCTGAGCGTCGTTTGGAACAATGAACAGGATGAACATGAAATTAACGGCGATCTGATCGAGCTGCTGGAGCGGCTTCTGCAGACAGCAGGGCAAGCGGAAGGGATTGACACCGGGGAAGTGGATCTGACCTTCGTCAATAACGAACGCATTCACGAGCTCAATCTCGAGTACCGCGGCATTGACCGTCCGACCGATGTGCTCTCCTTCGCGATGAATGAGGCCGGAGAAGATGAGCTGGAGATCCGGTACGACCTGGCAGATGAGGACGAAGAGCTGGAGGAAGTACCGAATGTGCTTGGGGATATTATCATCTCGGTTACCCGGGCGCAGGAGCAGGCTGAGGAATACGGCCATTCGCTGGAGCGGGAGCTGGGCTTCCTGTTCGTCCACGGGTTCCTGCATTTGCTGGGCTATGATCATCAGGAGCCGGAGGCTGAGGCCGAAATGATGTCCAAGCAGGAGAAGGCTCTGGCTCAGGTCGGGTTGACACGCTAATGGTCAAGAATACGGCGGTGGGCCACAAAAAATTCTGGCATTCCTTTCGCTTCGCCGCACACGGCATTGCGGCAGCATTCCGGTCGGAGCTGAACATGAAGGTGCATAGCGGTCTTGCGGTTATCGTAGTGATTGCCGCCGCTGTATTCAGGCTTCCTCTGTCAAGCTGGATGCTGCTGCTGCTGGCCATTACGCTGGTGCTGACAGCCGAGCTGCTGAACACGGCGATTGAAGCGACGATTGATCTGGTTTCGCCTGAGGTTCACCCCTTGGCCAAGAAGGCCAAAGATACCGCCGCAGGCGCCGTGCTGCTTACGGCGGTGTTTGCCGTGATTGCCGGAATCTATGTTTTTTATCATCCCGTGATGGACTGGATCACAGGTATTATGTCATAATCAGTTTACAACTTCAGCTGGTGGAAGAGGCGGACCCGCTTTGCGTGCTCCGTCATCTTTAATTAGGATAATTTTTTCGGGCCATGCTCCCAAAACTAAGGTTATGCTTACGAAGCGAGTTTTATTTCGAAGAAGATTCGATGAAGAGAGTGCTCATTAAAACTAGGCTTATGCTTACGAAGCGAGTTTTATTTCGATGGAGATTCAATGTAGTGGATGCTCAATAAAACTTTCAGGAGGACAATTATGGATTCTGCGCTACTTCTTCAGGAAGCGATCAAGGCAAGAGCCAATGCATATATACCTTATTCCCGCTTCGGGGTAGGGGCAGCCCTTCTGGATCAGGACGGCAAGGTCCACCATGGCTGCAACATCGAGAATGCCGCTTACGGTCCCACCAACTGCGGCGAGCGGACGGCCATGTTCCGCGCCATTGCGGACGGCCATAAGCCCGGTACCTTCAAAGCTATCGCAGTCGTGGCGGACACAGACGGCCCCGTATCGCCTTGCGGCGTCTGCCGCCAGGTGATGGTCGAGCTATGCGGCCCCGATATGCCAGTCATTCTCGGCAACCTGAAGGGCGATATTATGGAGACTACGGTCCGTGACCTGCTCCCCGGCGCCTTCGGTCCTGCGGATCTTACGCAGGGGCAGGCTCCGGAGTAAACGGCAAGCTTGTAAAGACGGTTGCTGTACGGTAGCAGGATCGAAAATGCATACCGTATGAGCCGGCTTTAAGTGTATATGGTACAACTATATTTCCGTGAGGATAGGTGAAATAAGGTTTAAGTGTAAAATGTACAACTAAATTCACGGTATATTGCCAAAAGTGACTTTGCTGAGGAAAATAGATGTACAAATTACATCTAAACTGCAAAAACCTCTGATTTTGAGCAGAATAAGTGTACAAAATACAACTAAGCTTTTTGGTGAGGGTTCGGGGTTCAAGTAACCTTTTGCGCCGCAGTCAAGCGTGTTCCCGCAGGGAACGAAAAGCGCTCGTGCTCCACAGCTCCCTGTCCCGCGCCGCATGCTGGTCACCGCCAATCAACCGCGCCGCAGTCAAGCGTGTTCCCGCAGGGAACGAACAGCGCTCATACTTCCAAAGTCTCTTACCGCGCCAAGTGCTGCGCCCACGCCAGTTCCGGGTGTCCAGAGGGCCGGGGCCCTTGGGGTCCCCTTTGGCGAAGGGGGATTTAGGGGGATCGAAACGCTTTTAAGGGTGAACGCTTTTAAGGGTGAACGCTTTTGACCGAAACGCTTTTGACCAAGTTGTAAGATAAATAGGAGGATCATATGAAATTCAAATCAGGGTTTGTCGCCATTATCGGCAGACCAAACGTAGGCAAATCAACACTCATGAACCAGGTAATCGGCCAGAAGATTGCCATTATGTCGGACAAGCCGCAGACCACCCGCAACAAAATTCACGGAGTATACACGGCAAATAACTCACAGATCGTATTCCTGGACACACCGGGTATCCATAAAAGACAATCCAAGCTGGGTGATTACATGAATCAGACGGCGATGAGCACTCTGCATGAAGTGGAAGCGGTATTGTTCCTCGTGGATGCCTCTGAGGGTATGGGCGGCGGCGACCGTTTTATCGCGGAACAGCTTGGCAGCATTAAGACCCCGGTCATTCTGGTCATGAACAAGATTGACAAGATTGAGCCGGAAGCGCTGCTGCCGATGATTACGGAATACAACAAGCTGCATGAGTTCGCCGAAATCGTACCAATTTCTGCCAAGATGGGCAATAACGTCAACACGCTGCTGGAGCAGGTGCAGAAATACCTGCCGGAAGGCCCGCAGTATTACCCGGACGACCAGATTACCGATCACCCCGAGCAGTTCGTCTGCGCGGAGCTGATCCGCGAGAAGATTCTGCATCTGACCCGTGAAGAGGTGCCGCATTCCATCGCAGTGGCGATTGAGGATATGAGCGTGGAACCGAATGGGGTTGTGCATATTTCGGCGGTTATCTTTGTTGAGCGCGATTCCCAGAAGGGGATCATTATCGGTAAGCAGGGAGCGCTGCTGAAGGAAGTCGGACGCCGGGCGCGGACGGATATTGAGAACCTGCTGGGCTCGAAGATTTTCCTGGAATTATGGGTGAAGGTGAAAAAAGACTGGCGTAACCAGGACCGCGTCCTGCGGGATTTGGGCTTCCATAAAGAATGATCACCTCTCACGCCGCCTCAACATGGCAGGAATTGCACGGATAGATCCTGGGGCATCGCACATCCTACATCTGAAGAGACATCGTGTTTCCGAAGAAAGGATGAATACGAATGCGGAATTTTTCGTGGAAGTATTTTGCAATGACTGGAGATCTCGATGCGTATTTGCTGTACAGGGAAGCTGGGGATTCGCCCGAGGGCAGCGGACCGCTGCCGGCGGAGGAAGAGATGGCCATCGATGAAGAAGCACAATAAGGACTGGTTGCTTGCCGAGTGGTTGGGGGAAGAGGCATGCTATACAGGGTGGAAGGGATCGTCATCCGCAGCATGGACTACGGTGAAGGGAACGCCATTATTACGCTTTGCACCGAGAACGCGGGTAAAGTAGGGGTTCTGGTGCGGGGCGCCAAGAAGGTCAAAAGCCGTCATGCTGCCCTGATCCAGCTGTTCACAACAGGTGAGTTCGTGTTCTTCCGTAACAACGGCGGACTGGGAACACTCAATGCCGGGGAGATCACGAAGTCCCATCATCCGCTGCGCGAGGATCTGGTCAAGGCGGCGTATGCATCCTATGCCTGCGAGCTGCTGGACCGGGTGCTGCATGATGAAGAGACAGGCAGCTTCTGGTACCGCCAGCTGACCGCCTGCCTGAATGCACTGGAGGAAGACAAAGAGCCCGGCATTATCAATAATGTATTTGAAATGAAGGTGCTGCAAGCTGCCGGTTATGGGCCTCAGCTCGATGCCTGTATCGTCTGCGGCAAGGACAAGCCGGATGAGGAGCTTAGAATCAGTCCCCGTCTGGGGGGAGTTCTCTGCCGCAGTTGCCGGCATAACGATCCTCCGGCCATGGAGATTTCCCCGCGTGCCTTGAAGCTGCTGCGGATCTTCGCGGCGCTGGATCTGACCAGGCTGGGAAATGTGGATGTGAAGCCGGAGACCCGTGCGGAGCTGAAGACCGTTATGCGGGGATTCATGGATATGCAGCTGGGACTCAGACTGAAGACCCAGAGCTTCCTGGACCAGCTTGATAAATACAATATTTGACGAATCACGAATTATCCGTTACTATAAGTTCAGTTTCTTTTATAAGATTGCCGTGTTTGCTCCAGAACTGGAGAGAGTGCGTGGATCGGGAAAGTAGTGGGCGGTATTGTCGCAGCAGCGAGCCGGGGGTAGTGGAAGCCTGGCGGGACGACGTTCATGAACAGGGCACCCGGGAGTACGGAAGCGGCAGCATGAAAAGTGGATTTCGTGATTTTTGCGTAATCAAGTAGGGTGGAACCGCGGGAGAACATATTTGAGCTCTCGTCCCTATGTCTGTTCATCAGGCATGGGGGCGGGAGCTTTTTGGCTTGTGGCTGTGCGGGAGATCATCTTCCATCACAGACCGCAGGTACATAGAAGCGGGTGCCGCCTCCATCGCGCAGCAGCAAGAGCCAGTCATACGCAAGAGGCAGTACCACACTTGTAAAGCGAAGGAGCCGGTAGTTATGAACTTTCAGCAGATGATTCTGACCCTGCAGCAATTCTGGGCCGCCCAGAACTGTATTCTCGTCCAACCGTATGATACGGAAAAAGGGGCGGGCACGATGAACCCTATGACTTTTTTGCGTTCCTTGGGTCCGGAGCCGTGGAAGGTTGCTTATGTGGAGCCTTCACGCCGTCCGTCCGACGGCCGTTACGGGGAGAACCCGAACCGCCTGTATCAGCATCACCAGTTCCAGGTTATCATCAAGCCGTCCCCGGACAATATTCAGGAGCTGTACCTGGATAGCCTGAAGGCACTGGGCGTAGATCCCCTGCTGCATGATGTGCGGTTTGTCGAAGACAACTGGGAGAATCCGTCTCTGGGCTGTGCGGGTCTCGGCTGGGAAGTGTGGCTGGACGGTATGGAAATTACCCAGTTCACGTACTTCCAGCAGGTTGGCGGAATTGAAGCAAGTCCGGTAGCGGTGGAGATCACTTACGGGATGGAGCGTCTGGCCTCCTATATTCAGGATAAGGAAAATGTATTTGACCTGGAATGGGTAGACGGTATGACGTACGGAGATGTATTCCATCAGCCGGAGGTTGAGCATTCCACCTACACCTTTGAAGTCTCGGACGTCAAAATGCTGTTCACCCTGTTCAACACCTACGAAGAGGAAGCCCGCAGAGCGATGGAGAACCATTTAGTGTTCCCGGCGTATGATTACGTGCTGAAATGCTCGCATACCTTCAACCTGCTGGATGCGCGCGGCGCAATCAGCGTAACGGAACGCACTGGCTTCATTACGAGAGTACGCAATTTGGCCCGCACCGTAGCGGCGACATATCTGGAGGAACGCGAGAAGCTGGGCTTCCCGCTGCTGAAGAAAGAAGGTGCTGACCATGTCTAAGGATATTCTGTTCGAGATCGGTCTGGAGGAAATCCCTGCACGCTTTATCCGCGCGGCGATGGAGCAACTGAAGGACAGAACGGCGAAATGGCTGGAGGCCTCACGGATCAGTCATCAGGGCGTCAGTGCATATGCAACACCGCGCCGCCTTGCCGTACTGGTGAAGGATGCCGCAGATCGCCAAGAGGATGTAAGCGAAGAGGTCAAAGGCCCGTCACGCAAAATCGCACTGGATGCAAGCGGCGAATGGAGCAAGGCTGCATTAGGCTTTGCCCGCAGTCAGGGCGCCTCGCCGGAGCAGTTCACGTTCAAGGAACTGGCAGGCGTGGAATACATCTATGTGACCAAGAACAGCACCGGCATCGAGACAGCCTCCTTGCTCTCCGAAGGCCTGGCTGGCATTGTCAACAGCATGACCTTCCCGAAAAATATGCGCTGGGGCGCTTATGATTTCAAGTTCGTCCGTCCGATCCGCTGGATGGTCGCACTCTTCGGCCAGGAGATTATTGATCTGGAGATCACCGGTGTCAAAGCAGGCAATGTGAGTCGCGGCCATCGCTTCCTCGGTGAAGAAGCTGTGATCGCAGAGCCTGCTGCATACGTTGAAGCACTGCGCAGCCAGCATGTGATGGTGGATGTGAAGGAGCGCGAAGAGCTGATTCTAAGCGGTATTCATAAGCTTGCGGAAGAGAAGAGCTGGAAGATTGCGATCAAGGAGGATCTGCTGGAAGAGGTCCTGTTCCTGGTAGAGACGCCGACTGTGCTGTTCGGCACCTTTGATCCGGCCTTCCTGAATATTCCGCAGGAGGTGCTGATCACCTCAATGCGTGAGCATCAGCGTTACTTCCCGGTGTTTGGTGAAGACGGCAAGCTGTTGCCGTTCTTCGTAACGGTACGTAACGGGAATGCGGTATCGCTGGATGTCATCGCCAAGGGGAACGAGAAGGTGCTGCGCGCCCGCTTGTCGGATGCCAAATTCTTTTATGAAGAAGACCAGAAGCTGCAGATTAACGATGCTCTGGCCAAGCTGGAGAATATCGTCTACCATGAAGAGCTGGGCAGTGTAGGTGACAAAGTGCGCCGCATCCGTGCCATCGCTGACCGCTTGGCGGTGAAGCTTGAGCTGTCTTCAGAGGCTGCTGCGGAAGTGAGCCGTACAGCGGATATTTGCAAATTCGATCTGGTTACCCAAATGGTGGGTGAATTCCCTGAGCTGCAGGGTACGATGGGTGAGGATTATGCCCGCAAGGCCGGGGAAGCAGAACAGGTGTCCAAAGCGGTCTTCGAGCATTATCAGCCGCGCTTCGCCGGAGATGCTGTTCCTTCTACACAGGCAGGTCTTGTAGTCAGCCTTGCTGATAAAATCGATACGATTGTCGGCTGCTTCTCGATCGGAATTATTCCAACCGGCTCCCAGGACCCTTATGCCCTGCGCCGTCAGGCGGCAGGAATTGTCCAGATCGTACTGGAGCATCAGCTGAGCCTAAGCCTGCAGGAAATTTTTGCAGCGGCACTGGAAGTTCATGAAAGTTTCCGTACAGAGAAACATTTCACCCCTGAACTGCGTATAACTCTGTACGAGTTCTTCGGTCTGCGCGTCAAACGCCTGTTAGCCGACAACAATGTACGTTATGATGTTGTAGATGCAGCGCTTGCGGCTGGATTCGATGATATCGTTGATGTAGTAAGCAGAAGTCTGGCTTTGATGAATGCCGTAACCGATCAGGCTGATTTCAAAATTACTGTGGATTCCCTGACCCGTGTCAGCAATCTGGCCGCCAAAGCTCCGGAGGATGCAGTTATCGACCCGGCCCTGCTTAAGGAAGAAGCGGAACAGAAGCTGTACGCGACTTGGCAGAGTATTCATGAGCCTTACCGCGCAGCCCTTGCTTCCAGACATGCCGCTGAGGCCCTGCAGATTCTGTCGGGACTTGAAGCATCCGTTACCGGATTCTTCGATTCGGTTATGGTTATGGCCGAAGACGAAGCCGTCCGCTCGAACCGTCTGGCGCTGCTGGCCGGCATTCATACCGACTCCAAGTTGTTTGCTGATTTCGGCAAGCTGGTGTGGTAATTCAGGCAGGTTTTAAGTAATGTTTACGATTTTATGGTATAGATCGAGGGTTTAGGGTATAAATATACGGAACGGTGCCAATGCGTAAGTTGACATTCGTTCCGTATTTATGCTTTACCAAAGAAGGATTTTTGAACGGTTGAGCGTAATATATATTACACAGGAATTTGGTGAGGTGAGCTTGGGAACTTCCCGGCTAAGAAAGATTGTTGTGGACGGGGATGCTTGTCCGGTTAAGCAGGAGATTATTACCGTGGCGCGCGAATTCGGGCTTCCGGTGCTGATGGTCTCCTCCTATGATCATGTGCTGCGGGCGGAAGAAGGCGTTAAGGTGGTTCAGGTGGACCGCGGGGCAGACAGTGCCGACCTCTATATCGCCAATCATATTTCTGCAGGAGATATCGTAATTACGCAGGATTATGGACTGGCGGCGCTGGCGCTGGGCAAACGCTGCCTTGCACTTTCAAACCGGGGCCAGGAATATGAGAATTCTACCATGGATTTTATGCTGGAGAGCAGGCATGCCAAGGCGGTTGAACGCAGGCGCGGGCACTATTCCAAGGGTCCCAAAGCGATTACCGCAGAGGAAAAAAATCTTTTTCAACATAAACTGACAAAACTTTTAACAATTTTGCAGGAGAATGTCCAGCTATAGCGAATTATATTTAACTGTTAAGAGATGAAGGTGGTTGAAGTGGCTAGCGGACATGGTCCTATTCCCGAAGAGGTTATCGAGAACGTGCTGGCGCGGCATGATATTGTCGATACAGTCAGCAAGGTTGTCCATTTGTCCAAGCAGGGTAAATATTTATGGGGCCTCTGCCCGTTCCATTCGGAGAAGTCCCCTTCCTTCACTGTCACCCCTGACCGGGGAGTCTTTCATTGCTTTGGCTGCGGTATGGGCGGAAATGCCATCAAATTCAGGATGGAAATCGAAGGATTATCCTTCCCCGAAGCAGTCAGAATCATGGCGGAAGAGAGTGATATCCCTGTTCCTGAGGGGAGAGGCGGGGCGCTTGCTGCCCCCGATCCCGAGCGGGACCGGCTAATTCAGGCGTATGAATTATCGGCGAAGTTTTATCATTTTTTGCTGAAAAACACGGAATACGGCACTGCCGCCATGGATTACTTAAGAACCCGGGGTTTCAGCGACAAAATGATTGACCAGTTCCAGATCGGTTACGCGCCGGACCGCTGGGATACGCTGCTGCAGTTTCTGGAGAAGCGCAGCTTCGATCTCGCCGAGATGGAGAAGGGCGGACTATTGTCTGCCAGAGGGGAAGGCAAAGGGTATCTGGACCGCTTCCGCGGCCGGGTTATTTTTCCGATTGCGAACCGCATGGGCAAGACGATCGCCTTCGCCGGACGTATTCTCGGGGAGGGTCAGCCGAAGTACCTGAACTCTCCCGAGAGCCGGTTATTTAACAAAAGCCGCATTCTGTACAATCTGCACCAGTCCAAAGCATCCATCCGCAAAACGCGGCAAATCGTCCTGTTCGAGGGATACGGTGATGTCATTTCGGCTTGGGAGGCAGGTGTACAGAACGGGGTAGCCACGATGGGAACCTCGCTCACCGAGGGTCACGTGGGCCTGATGAAGAGCCTTGGAGATGAGATTGTGCTTGCCTATGATGGAGATAAGGCTGGACAAGCTGCCGCCCTTAAGGCCATTCCTATCCTGGAAGCCAGCGGTCTGCGGGTCAAGGTAGCCCTGCTTCCAAGCGGCCTCGACCCGGATGAATTCATCTCCCGGCATGGCGGGGACAGATTCAGGGAACAAGTGATTGACTCTGCCGTGTCATCCATCAAATTTAAGCTTATATATCTGAAAAAAAACCATATACTCCTAGAGGAAGACGGCAAAATTGCCTATGTCAAGGAGGCTCTGGAGATTATCGCCGGGCTCCCTTCTTCAACGGAGCGGGAGGTGTACCTGCGGGAAATCGCCTCCGAGCTTGAGCTGTCTTATGACAGTCTGAAGCAGGATTGTAATTTACTTCGGGCCTCCATGCAAAAAAACAACCCCGAAGGGGATAATAACGATAATAGGTGGAATAATGGTAGGCATAAAAAAGGGCAAGTGCAGACACCTACCTTACTGCCTGCTTACCATGTTGCGGAACGGCGCCTGTTATCATTCATGATTCAAGATCCCGAAGCGGCGGCCTATGTGGGTGAACGGCTCGGAGAAGAGTTCAATATTGATGATCATGCGGCAATCGCCGCTTATCTATATGCTTATTATGCGCAAGGCAAACCACCCGGCATCAGCCGGTTTCTATCATCGCTTCAGGACGACCGTCTGGAGAAGACCGCAACGGCCATCTCCATGATGGATACTCCTCCAGACTGGAATACCCAGGTTCTGGACGATTGTATTCGTGAAGTGCGGAAGTATCCTCTGCAGCGCAAAATTGAACCCAAGCGTGAAGAGATGATTCAGGCGGAGAAATCCGGTGACTTTTTGCGTGCAGCACAAATAGCAAGTGAAATTTTAGCCCTAGAGAGACAATGAGCTGTTGACAGGATGTACCTAGGGAGGAGGGAGTCGAATTATGGCGAACGATCAGCACACTGAACTGGAAGCGGAATTTACTCTGGATCAGGTTAAGGATCAGCTTATTGATCACGGGAAGAAAAGATCATCACTTAATTACAAAGATATCATGGAGAAATTGTCGCCATTCGATCAAGACCCCGAGCAGATGGAGGAATTCTACGAGCAGCTGAGCGATCTGGGGATCGAGGTTGTCAATGAGAATGATGAAGAGGTGAACAGCCTCCGTCCAAGCGAAGACAATGAGGACAAAGAAGGAGACGACTTCAGCTTCGACGATGATCTGTCGCTGCCTCCGGGGATCAAGATCAACGATCCCGTCCGGATGTATCTGAAGGAAATCGGCCGCGTGCCGCTGTTATCGGCTGACGATGAAGTGGAACTGGCGATGCGGATCAAGAATGGTGATGAGGAAGCGAAGCGGAGACTGGCAGAAGCGAATCTGCGGCTCGTGGTCAGTATCGCCAAGCGTTATGTCGGACGCGGCATGCTGTTCCTGGATCTGATTCAGGAAGGCAACATGGGTCTGATCAAGGCCGTTGAGAAGTTTGACCATAACAAAGGCTTCAAATTCAGTACTTATGCAACCTGGTGGATTCGTCAGGCGATTACGCGTGCAATTGCTGACCAGGCGCGTACGATCCGTATTCCGGTGCATATGGTTGAAACCATCAACAAGCTGATCCGGGTCTCCCGCCAATTGCTGCAGGAGCTGGGACGCGAGCCGTCGCCTGAAGAGATTGCAGCGGAGATGGAGCTTACCGTTGAGAAGGTTAGAGAGATCATGAAGATTGCCCAGGAGCCGGTATCGCTGGAGACACCGATTGGTGAGGAAGATGATTCGCATCTGGGAGATTTCATTGAGGACCAGGAGGCGCTGGCGCCTGCGGATGCAGCGGCATATGAGCTGCTGAAGGAACAGCTGGAGGATGTGCTGGACACGCTGACTGAGCGTGAAGAGAATGTGCTCCGTCTGCGCTTCGGACTGGATGACGGACGGACGAGAACACTTGAGGAAGTGGGCAAGGTGTTCGGCGTAACCCGCGAGCGGATTCGCCAGATCGAAGCCAAAGCGCTTCGTAAGCTGCGTCACCCCAGCCGCAGTAAGCGGCTGAAGGATTTCCTCGAATAGACCTTACAACCGGGACCTTCTGCTGCACGGTGGCAGGAGGTCCTATTATGTTGTCAAGGGGATTCACCAATGCTGGAGCCCCGCCGTGTGCGGGAGCTTGTAATGAAAGTGAAGGCAAGTTCTGGAAAGAGGGATGCCGGTTGAACCTGGAGAAACGTGATACTATATTAAGAGAAATTCAATACTGGAGAAGAAGCAAGCTTTTGCCCGAGCAATATTGTGACTTCCTGACTAACCTGTATGATGATCAGGCAGAGGTGAAGGACAGCAATCCGGTATCGTTACGGAATCTCCAGCAGGGAAGCATCAAAATTTGGCTGTTTGGTTTTGGAATTATTTCCTTGATTTTCTTGATTAGTCTTTATTTTAGCGTTTTTCCCTGGCCTTTGCAACTTGCTACAGCGCTCAGCGTCCTAATTATTTGTTATGGATATTCAGCGATTTACCTGAACCGCAACAAGACAATCAGTCTGATGCTGGCGGGAATCGGCAGCATTTTAACGCTGGGATTCGGACTGTGGCTGATTGAGCTGCATAAGCTGGATGCTGATTTTTGGACACCGCTGCTGATTGCGGCCTGCGGGCTGCTGTGGTGTGTGCTTGGTTTTTTTCTGCGCATCGGACTGCTTCATTTCTGCGGATATGCCTTCTGGGCTCTGCTCTATGCAGGATTCTTCGGACATGTCCGGCCGGACGCCTCTCTTCTGGAGCTGGAGCTGCTCTGGCTTCCGCTGTGTGTGCTTATGATCTGGATGAGCTGGTTGATGTATCACAAGGTTAGCGGGGTCTCTGGGGTGTACCTGGGGGCGGGTGCTGCCCTCTGGCTGATGCCGGAGGTGGATGCGCTATGGCTCAGAGCGGGATTCCCGGAATGGACCTCGCTGATATTAATACTGAAGATTGCAGTGGGCCTTGCGCTGCTGTTCCTCTTCAGAAAAAAATGGATAACGTGGGTGGCCTCATGAACAACGTAAAATTATCAGACCGGCTTCAGCTGCTGCTGGAGCAGGTACCCGCAGGCAGCAGACTTGCCGATATCGGCTCAGATCATGCCCTGCTGCCTGTTGCCGCTGTGAAGAGCGGCCGGGTGCCTTCAGCTATTGCCGGAGAAGTAAATCCGGGACCCTATGAAGCGGCGCGTCGTGGTGTTGCGGAAGCAGGGCTCGGTGCTAAGATCGCTGTACGGCGCGGAGACGGGCTGGAGGTGCTGGAGCCGGGGGAAACGGACTGCATTACCATTGCCGGGATGGGCGGCTCACTGATCGCGGCGATTCTGGACCGCGGGCAGAAGCTCGGCAAGCTGGCCGGGGTGAAGACGCTCGCGCTGCAGCCCAATGTAGGCGAGGATATTCTGCGCCGCTGGCTGCTGGCTAACAGCTGGGTGCTGGTCTCGGAGCATATTTTGGAGGAAGACGGCAAAATCTATGAGATCCTGACCGCTGTCCCTGAGGGCGCTGAAGCGGCGGGTACGAATGAAGAGCTGTACAGCGGACGTCTGCTTGCAGCAGGAAAGGTTGCCCTTGATCAGGCGCTGCTGCTGGAGATGGGACCGCTGCTGCTGCAAGCGCCGAATGAAGTATTCGCTGCCAAATGGCAGGGTGAAATCTCCAAGCTGGAGAGCATTCTGGCCTCGCTCGCACGTTCGGAGCTGGAGGCAGCTGAGGAGAAGCGCAGCAGAATCAAGCTTCAGATTAAACGGATTGCGGAGGTGCTGGAATGTTTGCCAAAGGACAGACCGTAATTGGATACATGGAGCAGCTTGCTCCGAAGCATCTGGCTGAGGAATGGGATAATGTCGGGCTTCAGGTCGGCAGTCTCCAGAAGGAAATCACTGGGGTGCTGGTGGCGCTGGATGTTAATGAGAGCATTGTGGACGAAGCGATTGCCAAGGGCTGTAATCTGATTATTGCCCATCATGCGGTGATTTTCCGGCCGATCAAAGGGATTCTGACAGATACCCCGGCGGGCCGCTTATATGAGAAGCTGATCAAAAACGACATTGCCGTGTATATCAGCCATACGAATCTGGATGTGGCCGAAGGCGGAATGAACGACTGGATGGCCGAGGCGCTGGGCATTGAGAACGGTGCACCGATCAAGGATATTCATACCGAGCAGCTGTCCAAGCTGGTGGTATTCGTGCCGAAGGATCATCACCAGAAGGTGCTGGATGCCATCCTGAACGCCGGAGCGGGCTGGATCGGCAATTACAGCCATTGCAGCTTCAATATAGAAGGCTATGGCACCTTCATTCCGCAGGAGGGCACGGACCCGTACCTCGGCACGCCTGGCAAGCTGGAGCGGGCTGAGGAGGTCCGTATCGAGACGATTGTGCCGCATACGATCCGTAACAAGGTGGTACAGGCCATGCTGAAGGCTCATCCGTATGAAGAGGTGGCTTATGATCTGTATTCCATGGACCTCAAGGGACGCAGCCTTGGACTTGGAAGAGTAGGGAAGCTTAAGGAGCCAACAACGCTTGGTGAGTTCATTGAGACGGTCAAACGCGGGCTGGATGTGGAGAGCGTGCGGGTAGTTGGAGATCTGGACCGCAAGGTCCGCAAGGCGGCAGTCATGGGCGGGTCCGGTGCCAAGTACTACAGCAGCGCTATCTTCAAGGGAGCGGATGTGCTGGTGACCGGCGATATCGATTACCATACCGCACAGGATGCGCACCTCGCGGGAATCGCCCTGATCGATCCGGGCCATAATGCGGAGAAGATCATGAAGGTGAAGGTAGCGGAGTTTCTGGCCGGCAAGCTGACGGAGCATAAGTACGGCACGGCGGTACATGCCTCGCAGCCGGATACCGAGCCTTTTATATTCCTGTAGGCTGTTATTATTTACACTTGTGCGCTGGGCGGCATATCTGTATAATATACAATGTTGTTTCGGAAAGTTTGACAGACAATCGCCGGTATGCGTGAGAGCGTATGCGGGAGGAAAGTCCGGGCTCCACAAGGCAGGGTGCTGGATAACGTCCAGTCGGCGCGAGCTGAAGGATAGTGCCACAGAAATGGACCGCCGATGGCCGCTTTCGGGCGGCACAGGCAAGGATGGAACCGAGGTGTAAGAGACCCCGAGGAACGCTGGTGACTTCGTTCCTGGTAAACCCCATCTGGAGCAAGACCTAATGAGACGCAGCGTCTTCTTCACGGAAGCCGCAGCCTTCGCCTGAGGCGTGTCTAGGTTGGTCGCTGGAGCTGTGCAGTAATGTATGGCCTAGATAGATGATTGTCGCTTATGGTGGGAGGGTAGTTCCCGGCTGAACCACAACGAGCACAGAACCCGGCTTACGGCAAACTTTCCTAACTGACAACTTTAACAAGACTTTGCACTAATCACACTATATGAACAATAAGACGGCGGCCTCCTGATGGGGGCCGCCTTTTTGTGAGGAAATGTTGGGTTATCCGGAGCATTGAACGAGAGTATGGATACTTCAATGCTGCGGGCGGATGGAGTTACAGAGGAAGCAGGCGTTCCTCATACCGGGAGAGCGCGGTGGTCAATCGCTGCACCGCGAGCGGCAGCAGCTCCGGCCGCGTATGGGTGAAATTCAGGCGCATCGTGTTCTTCATGGGCTGCTCCGAATAGAAGACTTCCCCCGGAACGAAGGCAACCCCTTGCTCCACAGCAAGCGGCAGCAGCTCGGCGGTATGTATCCGGGCAGGCAGGCTTAGCCACAGGAACATGCCGCCGCGCGGCTCCAGGAAGGATGTATCCTGCCAGTTCTGTGAGACCAACTCTGCTGATAGCAGCTGCATTCGTGACTTGTATTCCCGGGAGACCAGCCGGATATGAGCTTCAAGGTCGAAGGACAGCAGCAGCTCATGCAGGGCGCGCTGATCGATGGTGCTGGAGTGCAAATCGGCGGCTTGCTTGGCTCTGGCGATCACTCTGACCAGCCCGGCGGGGCCAATGATCCAGCCTGTCCGCAGTCCCGGAGCTACGATCTTGGAGAAAGTACCTGTATAGACTACGCAGGTATCCCCGCCCAGATTCCTGTCGATGGCTGCGAGGGTTGGCGGATACGCTTCCGGGGATTCATCGAACCTAATCTCTCCGTACGGATTATCCTCTAGCATCAGCACGCCGTATTTCCGGCATAACTCCACCACTTGTTCACGGCGTACCTTGCTCCAGGTTGCGCCTGACGGGTTGTTGAAGGTGGGGACGGCATACAACAGCTTAGGGCGGTGCACTCGAAGCTGCTCTTCGAGATGCTCCGGCAGCAGCCCTTCCTCATCGCTCTTTACAACCTGGATGTCTGCTCGGTAAGAGCCCAGTACCTGCAAGGCGGCAAGATAGGTCGGTGCCTCTACAAGTACGGTGTCTCCCGGATCGAGCAGAATTCTGCAGAGCAGATCTATGGCCTGCTGGGAGCCGGTAGTGAGGATCATTTCCTCGGTGGAGACCGGGATGCCCTGTTGCCCCAGTCTGGCGGCAAGCTGTTCACGCAGCGGAAGATAGCCTTCTGTCAGTCCGTATTGCAGCGCAGAGCTGTCGCCGCTCAGCACGCGGCTGTAAGCATCCCGGATCGCTTCTGCCGGGAACAGTTCCTCGGCAGGCAGCCCGCCGGCAAGTGAGATGATGTCCTTGCCCTGTGTGATCTTAAGGATATCGCGGACTGCGGAGGACCCCAGGTGGTTCGTCATATCCGCGTAGTTGATCTTCATATTCATGCTCCCTGCTATTCTGAATTTTGTAGTATCATAACGGTATAGCGGTATAACAGTAAAGCGGTAAATATAACAGTTGGGAGGAGACAGGCCATGCATATTGATTTACTCCGCAGCGGTGACAAATCGCTGCCCCGGCAGATCAGTGAGACTATCGCGCAGCGGATCACCTCGGGACTGCTCCAGCCGGGCACGCGGCTGCCGTCCGTTAGAGGTCTGTCATCCTCCTTAAAGGTGAGCCAGGTAACGGTAAGCAAGGCTTATGCTGACCTGGAGCAGCGCGGACATATTCTGTGCAGCCAGGGTAAGGGCTGCTATGTGGCAGAACGGGACCGGAGCAGGCAAGGAGTAGAAGCAAGGTGGCAGGACGGTTATGATGACTATCTGCCACGGGCCCAGCTATGGCGTAACTTCGATTATTCTGAGGTGGACTATCCCTTTCATCTGGCCTCCATTCACAGCAGCCTGCTTCCGCTCGGGCCGATTGGCACGACCATGGCTGCACTTGTGAAGGAGCAGCCTGAGCTGATGGCCACCTATGGTAATTTCCAGGGTGACCCGGAGCTGCGCGAGGTGATGCGCAGGCACCTGCAGAGCCGGGGAATCCAGCTGGGCGCCGGTGATTTGATGATCACCAGCGGTGCACAGCAGGGGATCGATCTGGTCGCCCGGACCTTTGTCGGTCCGGGGGATACGGTGTATCTGGAGGCGCCCAGCTATACGGGGGCGATTGATGTTTTTGCCGGGCGGGGGGCTGAGATGATCTTCGTTCCGATGGACGGGGAGGGCATGCAGGTGGACCGGCTTACAGCGATGTGTGACCGGAGGCCGCCTAAGCTCATCTATACCAATCCGACCTTCCAGAATCCGAGCGGGGTCACGATGAGCATGCCAAGAAGACAGCGTCTGCTGGAGCTTGCCCGCAGCTACCGCTGTCTCATTGTGGAGGATGATCCGTTCAGTGACCTGTATTTCCATCAGCCGCCCCCGGCGTCTATTAAATCGCTGGATACCGCCGGGCATGTAGTCTACATGAAGAGCTTCAGCAAAGTCCTCGCCCCCGGCTGCCGGATCGCCTGTGTCGCCGCTGAGGGCAATATTCTCTCCCGGCTGATCGCCGCCAAATCGGCCAGTGATCTGGGCAGTCCGCTGCTGACCCAGCGGGCAGTGCTGCCCTTCATCGAGCGCCAGTATGACGAGTACGCAGCGAAGCTGCGGTCAGCATTGCGTGCCCGCCAGGAGGCGGCAGCGAGGCTGCTGAAGCAGAATGCTCCGGCCGGGGTAACCTGGCAGCTGCCGGGGGGCGGGCTGAATCTGTGGCTGCAGCTGCCGGAATCCCCCGGGATTGAGCAGCTGCATGCTCTGGCCGAGCAGGAAGGGATCTCCTTCCTGCCGGGCGATGTCTGCTATGCCGGGGATATCCCCTCCAGGCATATCCGGCTGAGCTATTCGCAGCTGACGCAGGAGGGGATGGAGCGCGGACTCCGCCGGTTCCTGCTGCTGCTGGAACGGCATCTGCGCTCTTAACCGCTAACGGCCGCAGCTTATTGTATAGAATCGAGCTGTTTGCCGACCTGCTGCGGGAACAGCTGGAGCGGAACCTGGCCTCCTCCTGCCGCCTGCAGGGTACGGTAGATATCCACCTGGCCCCAGCCGTAATACTTATCATGGCCGGCGGTGCCCAGATCGATGGCATTAGAGGTCAAGAGCGCGGTCACTTCCTTGTTCGTCAGCGCAGGGTTCAAGGAGCGCACCAGTCCGGCCAGCGCCGCTACATGGGGACTGGCCATCGAGGTGCCGGATAACGCCGCATACTGATTATCGGGATAGGTGCTGGCAATGCTCTCCCCGGGTGCAGCCACATCGATGTAATCCCCGTAATTGGAGAAGGAAGCACGCTCTCCCGCCGCATTCGTTGCGGCGACTGCAATCACCTCCTCATAGGCTGCGGGATATCCCGGCCGCTCCGTATTGTCATTGCCGGAAGCGGAGACAATCACTACATCCCGGTCATAGGCATACTTAATCGCATCATGCAGAAACTGCGAATCGGCATAGTTGCCCAGGCTGAGATTAATCACCTTAGCCCCCTGATCTGCCGCCCAGATAATGCCTTCGGCCACCGAATAGGTGGTGCCCGCCCCTGAATTATCCAGCGCTTTTACCGGAAGGATCTTGTTATACCAGCTGATGCCGGCGACCCCTTCTTCATTATTGGTTAACGCTCCAATGATGCCGGCCACATGAGTGCCATGTCCAACATCGTCATCCGGCGTGCTGCCGCTGGTAATCGCATTGTAGCCCTTGAGCAGCTGCCCCTTCAGATCCGGGTGGTTCGCTTGAACACCGGTATCCACAACGGCGATTACGATCTCCTTGCTGCCCTTGGACAGATTCCAGCCTTGCGGGGTTTCAATCGCCGGCAGATTCCACTGGTAAGTTGAGAAGAGCAGGTCGTTAGGGGTAATCACATTAGCTCCCGTATTTTCACTGACCGTATCATTGGTTAAGTACATATAGTGAGGCTCTGCGTACAGCGGATGCCACTTATTGGCGAAGTAAGTCTTGAGCTGGGAGTAACTCATCTTGTCTGACCGGAAAATATAGGCATACCCCAGCTTGCGCGGCTCCTTGCAGCGGATATCGGCAGCGATGATCTGAAGCTGTGCCGCCGTGGGATGTCCATTCGGGAAGCGGACGACAATCTCATTCTCGTAGTAATGGCTGGCATTCTCATTGTCATGTCCGGTCTTGACCGTGATGTCCTTCAAGGTATCGGCATGGACGGATTCTATCCGGTACTTGCCTTCCTTCGGGTACGGAATGAGCCGCAGATTCTTCAGCTGATGCAGCGCAACGCGGTCCAGAATCTTCTGGTTAATTAGAGCGATGACAGCCACTTGTCCCTCCCGGTTTCGCTGGGCTACGAAATAATACTTTTTGTCGCCGATGATGAACGAGGGGGATTCATAGGATTGGTGGCCTTTAATCGCAGCTTTGGCGGTGTTCAGATAATGAAGCAGCTGCTTATTCTCCTGGTCGGTTCCTTCCGGCAGTGAAGATTTGAAGGTGGTTGTCTTACGGGTGTTGAAATCAACCATCATCAGCATGGTAATATGCCCGTGCCCCTGCTGAAGGCTCTCGGCATAAGCTGAGATAGCTTCAGGGGAAGCATGATGCATATCGGCCAGCAGTGTGCTCAGATGTCTGTGCACATCGACTCGGTTCAATTTGTCAGTGGCCGCTACATCCTGCACAAGGGTGGTTTTTTTGATCGCTTTTTCCTGAGAGGGTTTAGGCACAGACGCTTGCCGAAGGGTGCCGCCGCTGCCTTCCGGCCGCAGGGCGAAGGTGAGCAGCAGTACGGTCAGCGCGGCAGTGACTATACCGGCGACGGTTAGATTTTTACGTGACATGATTTCCGCTCCTTCCTTGTCGTTTCATATACCTGTTAGGGTTCGGAGCTGAAGCTGGTTTTATTCATCTTACGAAAAGGCTACCGCCGTCCTTGGTTTTATGTTAATATCAAAAAGAAAGCGCCTTCCGGGGCTTGTACTTTTCTTTTTAGAAGAAGGATTCTTTTCCGGTATCCGTACGGTGGAGGCTTAGGAGATTTTGTGATACTATCAAGAGAGTACAACTGCAATGTCTAAGTGTCATTAACAACTACTAATGCAAGGAACAATAAGGGGGAGCAACCGCCATGTCAGCAGTAAGTGTGCAGAAATTGTGTGAATCGACGAGAGAGAAGCTTAAGTCCGTTATCGACAAAATGGAACTGTTCCTGAATGAGCATGCGCTTCCGCAGCTTGTTACCGAAGAGGATGAAGAAACGCTGCATTTCTATCGGGGGTTCTTGTCCGATCTCCGCCATCTGCTGGTGTTCTCGGAAATGTCTTATGAGAAGCTTGGGCTTGCATTGCGCCGCGCTACCTTCGATGAACCTTTCGCGCAAAAAGCGCTATATAATGTATATCATCTAGGAGTTAATAACTTCTTCTATCCTAAGAATGAGAGTTATTCGGAGGATGGACGTTACGCCTATACCGGGCAGGATGCGATCCGTTTCCGTAAGAAGCCTGTGCGTCCGGCACGCGATATCATTATGGAGATCACCAAGGTCTATGAAGAATTGCGTGATGATCTGACTTATTATGAGAATGATTATTTGACAGAGAAGCGGATGCAGAATCAGGTGTAATCCATTGTCCGGTCTATCATCTTATTTCTGTAAAAGACTGTCCAAACTGCCGATATGGCTGGTTGGGGCGGTCTTTTTTTTGTAAATATAAGCATTTATGTGTTTCACGCAATAAATCAATTTCTCGCCGAAACGGTAACAGCCTTTAAAAGGACGGCAAAGCCGTTTCCACTTGTGTGTTCAGGTGAGCAGCCTTCAGCCGCATAGCCGATTTCACCAGCGGGCATAATACATGACGAGGTGATCATTATGACAAACGCTAAACCGCTTGTGAAGTGTAGTGTAAGCAACTGTCATTTTTGGGGAGAACAGAACCTGTGCCGTGCCGAGGAAATTGTCATTGAGATCGATCAGCATGCAGGCAGCCGTTACATGGAGGAATACGCAGAGGAGCTGACGGCGGGTAATCATCATGATCATGCCGGAACCTCGTCCGCAACCTGTTGTCTGACGTTCAAGCCGAACACCTGAGAAGGAGGCCCTTATGGATAATCCGAATGATGAACCCAAAGTGGACCGTTCCGCCCGCCGAAAGGTTATCCTGCGCCCGCGCAGCAGAGTCGATTACCCCCGCCGGGACCGAAGCCACAATGAGGAGTATGCCGCCGAGCTCAGTCCGCTCCCCTCGCAGCTTCAGAACACTATGGAACGGAGCGGCGAAGCTCAGCGGCCATCAGGCCGTGTAAGAGAGGGAGAGGACAGGAGTATTGGCTATATCGGCCTGGGCTTCGGTGTAGTATCCTTATTCATCTGGTCCATTATATTGGGGCCGATTGCCGCTGTTCTGGGGTATTATGCGTATGCCAGAGGACAAAAATCAGCCGGGGCCTGGTCGATGGGGCTGGGGATTGTATCCACTTTAAGCTATTTTGTCTTAATTCCTTTTGCCCGTTAGCGCCGGCTGAATCTGCACATCCGATTTTCAAAACAGGCTATCAGACCTAACTATGCAGGTCTGAGGTCTGTTTTTTAGCTTAGGCATATAGTAATTGCTGTGAATAAATAGTAAAGTTCAAATATAAGACTTCGCGTGAAAGAGGGAATGAATGCATGTCAATCAATGCCGCTGCGCCAAGCGGTCAGTTGAAATGGGTAGACCTGAGAAGCTCAAGCATGAAGCGTGAGGATACCAAATCGAACCCCGGAGTGACCGGTGCCTCGGCGGCGTTCACTGCAATGCTTCAGCAGGCAGCCGGGACGTCTCAAGCCAATGACAGCAGCAATAAAAGCACATACGTTGCTCTTGCAGGTGCCTCTTCAATGGATAATCTGCTGTGGCAGCAGCTTGGGGAAGCAGCAGGACCCAAAAGTGACATTTCCGGGGAAATAACGCAGACCGTGCCGACAGATTATGAACAGCTGATTCAGACTGCCAGCGCGAAATATGGCGTTCCGGTTGATCTGATCAAGGCGGTTATTGATACGGAATCCTCCTTCAATCCGAATGTTGTATCTTCTGCCGGTGCCAAGGGACTGATGCAGTTAATGGACGGAACGGCTAACGGACTGGGTGTCTCCGATCCCTTCGATCCTGCCCAGAGCATTGACGGCGGCGTACGATACCTCTCATACCAGCTTAAGCGGTATGACGGACAGGAGAAGATGGCGCTGGCCGCCTATAATGCCGGACCGGGCCGGGTGAACAAGCTTGGAGTCAGCAGCGATGCTGAGCTTATGGCGAATCTCTCCGGGCTTCCGAAGGAGACACAGGCCTACATTGCCAAAATAGAACGCGCCCGCGCGCAATTCGCGGTATAATATAAGGATCAAACGGAATCTGCCCCCTGCTTCTTTTGGGAGGCAGGCCGTTTGATCCTTTTTGCAACATATAAGCAGTTATGAATTCTGATCAACAAAGGAGAACGCAGATATATGCTGTATTGGGATTATGCCGCTGCTGCCCCTCCCTATGAGGAGGTTGTGCAGACGCTGGAGCAGGTGATGAGGAAGCACTTCGCCAACCCCTCTTCCCTGCACCGGGCGGGAGAAGAGGCTGACAAGCTGATCAAGCGGGCGCGCGAGGTGTGCGCAGCTGCGCTTGATGTGTTGCCGCAGGAAATTATATTCACCTCGGGTGCTACCGAGAGCAACAATCTGGCGGTCAAAGGAGCTGCGCTGCAGTATCAGAGCAGAGGGCGGCATATTGTGACCACGGAGCTGGAGCATCCTTCGGTCTACGAGAGCTGTCTTCAGCTGCAGAAGCTGGGCTGGGAGGTTACCTTCGTAGCCCCTGACCCTCAGGGGGTGGTCGAACCCTCACGGATTGCCGCTGCGGTCCGGCCGGATACGGTGCTGGTCAGTGTGATGCATGTGAATAATGAGATCGGCACGGTACAGCCGCTGCGTGAGATCGGACAACTGGTCAAGGCGGTGAACCGCCGGACGCTCTTCCATGTAGACGGCGTGCAGGGCTACGGGAAGCTTGAGGCTCCAATGAAGGACTGGCAGGCAGATCTGTACAGCCTGTCCGCGCATAAATTACGCGGGCCGCGCGGTACAGGGATTCTCTATGTCAGAGAAGGCGTCACGCTGTTTCCCTTGTTGACTGGCGGTTCCCAGGAACAGGGCAAGCGCGCCGGGACAGAGAATGTGCCGAATATTGTAGCTTCAGCCAAGGCCATGCGGATGAGCGGGGAACAGCGGGAGGCCTTCAGCGCCCGGATTCGTCCGCTCAAGGCGCGGTTGGAGAAATATATAGCAGGGATACCGGAGCTTGTACTGAACAGCATGGAGGACGGGGCGCCGCATATTGTCCACTTCTCTTACCCCGGCATGAAGGGGGAGGTTCTGGCCCGCAGACTGGAGGAGCTCGGGATGGCGGTCGCCACACGCTCCGCCTGTTCCTCGCGTCTGGCTGAGCCGAGCCGGATTCTGCTGTCCATGGGCAGGGATACCGCTGCTGCGCTTGGCGGCATACGGATCAGCCTGGGGGACAGTCATACGCAGCAGGATGTGAGCCGGCTGGAGCAGGCGCTGCTGGCAGCCGTTCAATCCTTGAAGATTGCAGAAGGAGGCATGAAATAACCAATGACAACAACAGAGACAGGTAGCGGAGCACAGAATGGCGGATACGGAAGCAGCATGGACTATGCCGATATGCTCCTGCTGCGCTTCGGGGAGTTCATTTTGAAAGGAAAGAACCGCAGCCGGTTCGAGAAGACCGTACTGCGGCATGTGAAGGAGATGGTGAAGCCGTATCCGAACGTGAAGCTGACCCGGGAATTCGGGCGGATCTACGTCGAATTGAACGGTGAACCGGCAGGAGAATTAACAGAGGCGCTCGTAAAAGTATTCGGGATCGCCTCGATTAGCCCGGTAAAGGTCTCCCGGCCGGAATTCGAGGATATTCTTGCGGCCAGCCGGACCTTCCTCCACCTTATTGCTCCGGCGGCGGGAACCAGCTTCAAGGTTAGCGCTCGCCGGGTGTGGAAGGACTTCCCTTACGGCTCTATAGAGATGAATAAGCTTATAGCTACACCGCTGCTCCAGGGTTATCCGGGGCTGCTGGTAGATGTGAAGTCTCCCGATCTGGAGCTGAAGATTGAGATTCGAGAAGGTCATACTCTTATTTTCTGTGAGAATATTGCCGGAGTCGGCGGCTTCCCGCTGGGAACGAACGGTAAGGCTATGCTGCTTCTCTCCGGCGGGATCGACAGTCCGGTTGCGGGCTGGTCATCCATGCGCAGGGGGCTGGAGGTAGAGTGCGTCCACTTTTACAGCTATCCTTATACGAGCGAGCTTGCCCGCCAGAAGGTTGTAGATTTGACCCGTATCTTGTCACGTTATGCTGGTGTGATCAAGCTGCATCTGGTTCCGTTTACGGAGGTGCAGACCTCTTTTACCGGAATCGGGCAGGATAATCTGATTATTACACTCATGCGCCGGGCTATGCTGCGGATTGCTACCGCCCTTGCGGAGAAGGAGGGGGCGCTTGCGCTGATTACCGGCGATAGTCTGGGCCAGGTGGCCAGCCAGACCCTGCCAAGTATGAATGTGATCGGGCGTGCAACGGCTCTGCCGCTGCTGCGTCCGCTGGTGATGATGGACAAGAGTGAGATTGTGCAGCTCTCCAAGACCATCGGTACGTATGACTTGTCCATCCTGCCATACGAGGATTGCTGTACATTGTTCGTGCCCAAATCACCGACGACAAATCCGAATCTGCGGATTGTAGACAAGATTGAAGCGACGCTGCCGGGCTATCAGGCCTTACTCGATACGGCGGTTGCCGGAACCGAGACCGTACTCATTACACCTTATGGCAACGAGAAGCCGGAGGACTTGGTACCGGCGCAGGCAGGCCTTCAGGAAGAATGGTTCTGAACAGCGAGTTGTGTCCGGCGGCGCTTCCAGTGTCCCGCAGCCATAATACCGGCAATGACTGCGGCGATGAACAGAACATGCAGCAGCGGATGTGACTTGAAGTACGGGGCAATGACCTTCTCGCCGGAAATCATGCTGGAGGCTGTGAAGCCGAGTACGCCTGACCCGAGATAGATAATCCATGGATATCTGTTGATCAACCGGATAAACAGGGTGCTTCCCCAGACCACAATAGGTACACTGATCAGTAGTCCCAGTATGACCAGCGTAATATTATGATTCGCTGCACCGGCAACAGCAATGACGTTGTCCAGTCCCATCGCTGCATCGGCTATCACAATCGTCCGGACAGCTGCCCATAGAGTTCCGCCGGCCTGAATATCCGTCTCTGCACTGCCGCCGGCCAGCAGCTTATAGGCTATAAGAATCAGCAGCAGCCCGCCGATTGCCAGCAGCCATGGAATCTTAAGCAGCCATACCACAAGAATCGTGGCGATGATCCGCAGGATTACCGCTCCGCCTGTGCCAAGAAGAATTGCCTGCTTCTGCCGTTGTCCTTGCAGGTTCCGCGCGGCCAGGCCGATGACGATGGCATTGTCGCCCGCCAGAATAAGATCGAGGAACACGATATTCAGCAGAGATAATATGAAATCCGCAGCGGATGTATTCATCCCGGGTCACTCCTATAGGTTTGGTGGCTTGCATTCCCCTTGCGGCCATTCCGGCCGGAGACTATAGATATACGCTGCAATCCGGCCGTACATGCGCAGTTTCTAAAATAGCGGGACAAGAAGCATAGCTTGTCGCCCCCCGGCATACATGTAGATACATGGAGTTCAGGGAGGCTGAGGTGGATGGATTCATTATTGCTGCTTGGTGAAATTCTAATGATTAATCTGGTGCTCAGCGGAGACAATGCCATGGTCATTGCGATGGCCAGCAAGAATCTGCCGGAGAAGCATAGGAAGCTGGCAGTCTGGTGGGGGGCCGCTGGAGCAGTCGCGCTGCGCTGTATCCTGACCTTCGCCGCAGTGCTGCTGCTCAAGATTCCGTATATTGAAGCCGGAGGGGCCATGTTGCTGCTCTGGATTTCCTTCAAGCTGCTGCTCGAGGACGAGGAAGAGCTGAGAATTGAGGGAAGCCCTAGCGTATGGAAATCGGTGCGCACCATCCTGCTGGCGGACTTCATCATGAGCCTGGATAATGTACTGGCGATTGCCGGGCTGGCCAAAGGGGATCTGGCACTGATTGTAATCGGGATTGCGATCAGCATTCCGATTGTCGTCTGGGGGAGCGGCATCATCGTGGGCTGGCTGCACCGCTTCCCGGTGCTGGTCTTCATCGGCGCCTATATTCTGGCGTATACCGCCGGGAACATGCTGCTGCAGGATGCCAAATTCGGCCCGGTGATTTCGTTCCTGCTGCCGACGCTTCATACCATACTGCCAATGCTGCTGGGCATTATTGTGGTTGTCACGGGCATGCTGAAGCACAGGAAAGTATCCGCAGGCTGATAACCGGCAATAATAAGGCTGTACCAAAAGCTGGAAGGCTTTGGTGCAGCCTTATTTCTTTTTTTTTCGAGAATGCCCCGCCGGGATGTGTGAAGAATGATGGTGTTTTATGCGTTTATCAGATAAAATAAAGGAAAACCTGTCGCCGGATTTGCCTGCTGAAGGGGCACCGACCGGTGAAAAGACACGAAATTTTGAAGGGATAGGTGAAAGATGTCTTCCAAAAATGACATGAAACTGGGTGTGTTCATCGCCGCCGCCGGCCTCGTGATTCTGCTGGGCAAGCTGGGGGTGTTCGGTTTTCTGGGACGGGCCTTATGGCCGCTCATCATTCTGGTTCCGGGCCTGTTCCTGCATGTGCTCTTTTTCACCCGCCGCGCTTCTGCATCTGTACTCATTCCTGCGGGCATACTATCGGTGTATGGCTTGCTCTTTGGCTTATGCAATACCTGGGGCTGGGACCTCATGAGATACTTATGGCCTGTTCTTCTGCTGGGGATCGCAGTGGGACTGTATGAATATTCGCTGTATGCTTCAGGCAGAACCGGAGGGTTAACTACAGCCGTTGTGATCCTTGGATTGCTTAGTGTAGTGCTGGTTATCTTCACCCTGCTGGGTACTGGTGCGCTCTATCTGCTCGGCGCTGTGCTGGTTGCTGCGGGACTGTGGCTGATGCTGGGAAGAGGCAGACCGGGAAGCCGCAAGAAGTGGAACGGTGGCTGGTAGAACAGATCGTCTACACGCCCTGATAGGACAATTCAAGACCGCTGAGCCGGACATGAGGCAAAATTAGAAAATTTAAGCGGACTTGGCAACGTTTTTTTTCAGAAAAAGACTTGCTTTTCATAGTACTTTCACTATAAAATTAAGGAATGTTGGAGCGTCGGCTTTCTGCCTGGCGCTTCTTTTGTGAGACTGCCGTGACATGCTAAGAATTTAAACAGTTTTAATTTGATAAATGAGAGGATTTGGATACAAATCATGCATTCAAGAAAAGATATCCGTAACATTGCGATCATTGCCCACGTTGACCATGGTAAAACAACACTCGTCGATCAGCTTCTTCAGCAGTCCGGGATTTTCAGCGCGCACGAGCACGTTCAAGAACGCGCCATGGACTCTAACGATATCGAACGGGAACGTGGAATTACAATCCTAGCTAAAAATACAGCAATCACTTATAAAGAGTTCCTGATTAACATCGTAGATACACCTGGACACGCTGACTTCGGCGGCGAAGTAGAACGGATCATGAAGATGGTTGACGGCGTACTGCTCGTTGTTGACGCATATGAAGGCTGCATGCCGCAGACCAAATTCGTACTCCGCAAGGCGCTGGAACAGCACCTGACCCCAATCGTAGTCGTGAACAAGATTGACCGTCCGGCTGCACGTCCGAAGGAAGTTATTGATGAAGTGCTGGACTTGTTCATTGAGCTTGAAGCCAGTGACGATCAGCTTGAATTCCCTGTAGTCTATGCTTCTGCGCTTAACGGCACATCGAGCATGAATGCTGAGAAGCAGGATGAGACCATGCTTTCACTATACGAAACAATCGTTGAGCATATCCCGGCTCCAACCGAGAAGGTTGAAGAACCGCTGCAGTTCCTGGTAACACTGATGGACTACAACGAATACTTGGGCCGTATCGCCATTGGCCGCGTGAACCGCGGTGTAATCAAGCAAGGCCAGTCCGTTACAGTCATCATGCGTGACGGCAAGAGCAAGACTGCCCGTATCGAGAAGTTGTTCGGCTTCCAGGGTCTGAAGCGTGTGGAGACAGAAGAGGCCGGCGCAGGCGACATCGTGGCTATTGCCGGTATCAAGGACATCAACATCGGTGAGACGATTGCTGATCCGCAGCACCCTGAAGCATTGCCTGTTCTTAAGATTGACGAGCCAACGATGCAAATGACTTTCCTTGTGAATAACAGTCCTTTTGCCGGTAAAGAAGGTAAATGGGTAACTTCCCGTAAGCTTCGTGAGCGTCTGTTCAAAGAACTGGAAACGGATGTGAGCTTGCGTGTAGATGAGACAGACAGTCCTGATGCGTTTATCGTTTCTGGACGCGGTGAGCTTCACCTTGGTATTCTGATCGAGAATATGCGTCGTGAAGGTTATGAAATGCAAGTGTCTAAACCGCAAGTAATCATTAAAGACATCGATGGTGTCAGATCCGAGCCGCTTGAGCGCCTCATGATTGACATTCCGGAAGAAAGCATGGGCTCCGTTATGGAAAGTCTGGGCAGCCGTAAAGCCGAGATGGTCAACATGATCAACCACGGTACCGGCCAAGTCCGTCTGGAATTCCTGATTCCGGCACGCGGCCTGATCGGCTATAACACACATTTCCTGACGCTGACACGCGGCTACGGTGTAATGAACCATGCCTTCGACAGCTATGCTCCACTGGTTGGCGGCCAAGTTGGCGGACGTCATCAGGGTGTGCTTGTAGCAAGTGAAAGTGGCACAACAACCCAATACGGAATCGTGGGTGTTGAGGATCGTGGTATTCTCTTCCTGGATGCAGGTACAGAAATTTATGAAGGTATGATTGTTGGCGAGCATACCCGTGATAACGATATTATCGTTAACATTTGTAAAGAAAAAGCACTTACCAACATGCGTACCTCAGGCAAAGATGATACTGTAAAAATGAAGACTCCACGTACCTTCTCTTTGGAAGGCGCGCTTGAATACTTGAATGATGATGAATATTGTGAGATCACTCCTAAATCTGTACGTCTGCGCAAAAAGATCCTGAATAAGGGCGAGCGCGAGCGTGTAGAGAAGCAGCGTAAGGCGGCGCAAGCCAGCCAAGCGTAAGCTGATAACAATGAAGCCGCCGGATTATTCCGGCGGCTTTTCTCATTTTACAGGCGTGGATCTTTCAAATTGCAGGGATTAATAGCAGTATAAAACGGCTGCGGGTGATATAATGTAAGCGTAACTTATGATCCGGAAGGAGTGACGGGCTATGCAAAGCTGGTTCGCTGAGCATCCAGTTATCGCTTACATTGTCATTTTTATCTTACTCACTTATGTGTATAACCGAGTATTCCGCGTCAATCAGAAGCTGCCGATCGGCAAAGAGATCGTACTGTATGTGATGATGGCGGCAGGCTCAGGCATGCTTCTTATCTTCCAGCATGACAAGCTGCCGATCATCCAGTGCCTGCTGGTAGCGGTCGGGCTGATGCTGCTTGTGCGGGTCCGCTACCTGGTGGAGGCCCGGCAGAAGCGGAAGGCTGCAGCGGCTGCAAAACGGCAGTAGGCGCAACTTTTGATGACAGGGCTCGTCTAAGTTATTACGAAGTTATCTACTTCAACTCCAGTTGAATGAAAAGGAACTAAAAGGATTATGAATACAAGCAAGGGCAATTTGCCACCCAGAAGGAACAGCCAGCAAGGAAGCACCACTACTAACCGGCAGCAGCCGAGGTCTGCTGCTTCAGCTACAACTGCAAAGAAAAAAGCGCGGAAACCGAAAAAGCGCGGATTCTTCGCCCGGATGATGAGGGTGCTGCTCATCATTCTCCTGATTGCTGTTATAGCAGCATTGGGTTACGCTGGATATTTGTACTGGAAGGTGGACCACGGAGGATTCGGCGTGGACCAGCCGGTTGCGGCAGGACAATCCGCCTCGGAGAAGCCGCTGACGATGCTGCTGCTTGGAACGGACAACCGTCCGAAGCACCCGTCCAACCTGACGGATGTGATCATGGTCGCGGCCTTGAACCCGGAGACCAAATCGGCTACGGTGGTCTCATTACCCCGTGATACATATGTCGAGCTTGGCGGATACAAGAAGACGAAGATCAATGCCTTTTACTCCCGCTTCAAGAGCAAGGAGAAGACCTCCGGGACTCTGGCCGAGGATGAGATGAAGAAGATGATGGGCAAATATCTGGACATTAAGGTCGATTACGCAACCGTACTGGATTTCCAGGGCTTCCGGGATATTGTGGATGAGTTCGGCGGTGTAGACGTTAATATTAGTGCCAATATGTGTTACACGGACAGTGTGGACGGCACCAATATTAATCTTAAAAAAGGCGAAGCCAAGCTAAACGGAGATAAAGCGCTGGATTATGTGCGTTACCGTAAGTCCAACTGCAAGCCGGCGACGAAGCCTTCGGATGATTTTGAACGCAATAAGCGCCAGAACGAGGTACTGACTTCATTAATCTCTCAGATGCAGTCGCTGGGCGGTGTTCTCAAAATCGGCCGGGTGCTGGATGCGGTGGACGATAATCTGGAGAGCGATATTGAGAATGCGCAGATTAAGAGCCTGATCGCTACGTATTGGGATATTTCCAAGGAGAATGTCGAATATGTACCGGTAACCGGAACCTGGCGCAGCCCCTATGTATATATTAACGATAAGGAGCTGGACGCAGCCAAGAAAAGCCTTCAGGACCGGATATCCGGAGTGTCCGCTGCAGTGGTCTCAGGCCAGCCTTGAGCAGCAGGCAGGGTACAATCTGTAAATTGAATGCAAGTTTCGTCCTGTGCTATAATATAATAAATTGAATGTATTCTTGCCGCATAGGGGGCCTGTAACTATGTCTGAAGCCGTTGCTCAGCTCAATGAAACTCTGCTAGCTATGCTGCAATCGGAGACGTTTGTTCTTCTTAACACTGTGGACGCAGAATCCGGCGGACCTACGTCGACTGCGATCTCCTGGATCTATGCTGTGAGCCCTTCCATTGTCCGGCTGGCTGTGGACCACCGCTCCAGACTGGTGAACAATATGAAGGTTAACCCGAGGGTAACGATTACTGTGTTTGGCGAAGGGACGGTGCATGCCATTAACGGTCATGCTGCGGTTCGGCTGGACCCGTTGCCGGATGTTCCGTTTAAGATGTGCTGTTTTGATATTGAGATTGAAGCGGTCCGCAATGCGCTGTTCTATGGTGCGCACCTGGAATCTGCTCCGAAATATGCGAAGGTATACGATGCACGTGCGGCCGAGAAGCTGGACGGACAAGTGTTTGCCGCCATGCAAAAAGCCTAGTGTGCTATCACTAGGCTTTTTTTGAAATTAGCTCCTACCGGGTATTGCCTTGCGGCTCAATATCCTCCGGCAGCTGCGGAATGATCCGGCCGATAATATCGGCCATCTCGGAGGCGAAGCCCGAGACCGGGTTGCCCTTGGAGATATGCTTGCCCATCTCGGCGAGTCTGCTGCTGAGGTCCATGTCGGCAGTCACCAGAACTCTTACGCCCCGCGGGTCCTTGCGGATCGCTTCGGCGACCGAATATTTCACGCTTCCAACCCGCGAACGGGTAAGGGCGCCGTCCACATCAATGCCGACCACGGCAAGGTTGTTCATGACGACACAGTGGACGCCTTCTACACCTGGGACTCTTCGCGCTAATTGTTCAAAATGATCCTTGAGTGCCACATCGCTGTCGCGCTTGCCTGCTGAAGGTTGTCCCGAATCCGGGGTGGGCTCCTGTACGGCTGTACTATCTTCCGACAAAGTCCGCACTCCGCGGTTCCCCTGGCTGTGCACCGCTTCAGCCGACTGTTTATCCTGAGGAGAGGGTGATGTCTCTTTATTAGCGATACCGCAGCTTGTCAGCAGCAGCAGTACCAGCAACAGACACATTGATTTTCTCATATGTGCGTACTCCTTTCAGCCTGAGAATTAGTGATTTACCTTATCTTGCCCTTGCTGAAAAGAGTTATGTATGATCAATCAAACCAGGCGCTGTGGAGGGGATAACATGAAAAAGATATTCGTACTGGACACTAACGTGCTGTTGCACGACCCCAATTCGATTTTTGCTTTCAAGGCGAATGAGGTGGTCATTCCTGCTGTAGTCCTGGAAGAAATCGACTCCAAGAAGCGTAATGCCGATGAAATCGGCCGCAATGCCCGCACCGTATCGCGTCTGTTAGACGGGCTCCGGGAGCTGGGCCACCTGCACAGCGGGGTGGTACTGGACCACGGAGGCACGCTGAAGGTGGAGCTTAACCACCGCAGCTTCGTCAAGGTACAGGAGATGTTCGGCGAAGTCTCCAATGACAACCGGATACTCGCTGTAGCGCTCAATTATCTCCATGAGGAGAATGAGAAGGCTGACCCGAGTCCTGTGGTACTTGTAAGTAAAGATGTTCTCGTCCGCATCAAAGCGGATGTGCTTGGTATAACGCCGGAGGATTATTTGTCTGACCGCACCGGCGATCTGAATGAGCTCTACTCCGGCTGCCAGTCGCTGATGGCCCATCCTTCACTGATTGATGAATATTACAGTCACCGGTTCCTGCCCACGAAGCAGCTGGCGCTTTCCTATCCGCTGTATCCGCATGAATTCGTCATTCTGAAAGATGAAATCGGCAGCGGCAAATCAGCGCTACTGAAGGTCAACAGTGATGCTTCCCGTCTGGAGCCGCTCTATCTGGGCAATGATGCGGTATGGGGCATTAGCGCCCGGAATGCGCAGCAGCGGATGGCACTTGAGCTTCTGCTGAATGATGATATTCCGCTGGTGACCATTACCGGCAAAGCGGGAACAGGTAAGACGCTGCTGGCGTTAGCGGCCGGATTGTTCAAGGTAGAGGATGAACACAAATACAAGAAGCTGCTGATTGCCCGCCCGGTAGTTCCGATGGGTAAGGATATCGGCTATCTTCCGGGAGAGAAGGATGAGAAGCTCCGTCCATGGATGCAGCCGATTTATGATAACCTCGAATTCCTGTTCGACACCAAGAAGGCAGGGGATATCGATAAAATATTGATGGGTCTGGGAAGTATCCAGGTTGAGGCGCTGACTTATATCCGCGGCCGCTCCATCCCGTCGCAGTTCATTATCATTGATGAGGCGCAGAACCTGTCCCGCCACGAAGTGAAGACGATTGTCTCCCGGGCCGGCGAGGGCAGCAAGGTGATCCTGATGGGTGACCCCGAGCAGATTGACCACCCTTATCTGGATGCGGCGAGCAACGGCCTCAGTTATATCGTTGAGAAGTTCAAGCAGCAGGGCATCAGCGGACATATCACTCTTGAGAAGGGTGAGCGTTCGCATCTGGCCCAGCTGGCTGCCGATCTGCTCTAACCCGCTAAACAACACTAACAAACTTTATTCCAGCCGGGAGCTCACCACTCCCGGCTTTTGCCTGCCCGTCCCGGAAGGGGCGGGAGAGGACTTGGCTGGAGTCAGTTGGAGCAACAAAGCGATAGCACCGCAGGTGCGACTACCGCCCAGATTGCGACCCTGCTCTTCAGACACTCCCATCCCGCCGTTTCCTTCTATATAAAGAGAACGGTTTCACAACCCAAGACAAGCGCCTGTATCTCTGCTAAAATGAGGAATAAGAAACGCTGAAGGAGAGAGCGCATGTGCTGAAACGCAAAAATTACTGGCTGCTGTTTGCAGTTCTGCTGCTGGCGCTGACAAGCCTGTCACCCAGCATGGAGCTGAATACGGATCATGGAAGCTATCAGCCCAGACAGCCGTTGGACCAATCAGAGCGTCCTCCTTCAGGGGTAGCAGGAGAAATCGAGAGCCTCCAGATCCGCGTCTCACTCAGTGCGGAGGAGTTCAGCGTATTGGAGCAGATTAGCAAAGAGTACGCTTTATCCAGCGGAGTCAGCGTGATCCTTAAGAATGTAGAGGCGGAAGACGGAGGAGCACAGGTGCGTGATGAACTAACCATTGGGACAAGCCCGGATATCGTGATGCTGGACGGCCACAGCATTTATGATCTGGCGACCCGGGGCTATTTGCTGCCTGTAGATATCTACCAAAGTGTTCCCGGGAGCACGCCGCTTACGATGCTGATTCCGCAGATGCAGTGGAACGGATATAACTGGGGAGTGCCGCTGGATATCGATCCCTATGTCCTTGTCTATTCGCCGGAGCGGCTCGCCGGAATGGGTTTTGCGGAGGTGCCCGCAAGCCTGGAGCAGTGGAATATGCTGCTAGGCCGGCTGAAGGAGGACCCGGAGAAGAAACGTTATCTGCTGGCTATGGATACGCAGAATCCGTACGGATATGCCGCCGTGCTGCATAGCATGGGCAGCAGTTTGCGCTCCGCCAGCCTTGAGCAGGCTCAGTGGACAGAAGCGGCGCGCAGCTATTTGTATCTGACCAGCCGGTTCAATAAGGAGATCTGGGAGCTGCTGCAGGATGGGAAGCTTGCGGTGGCGGCTGTGCCGCTCTCGGAGTGGGAGAAGCACGGGAATTCGACGCTGGCGGTGCAGATGCCGAAGAAGCAGGAGGGGATACCGAGCTACGAGGTTATTCACAGCCGCTTTTTTGCCCTTCCTGCACAATCCGGCAGTCCGGAAGCAGCGGTCAAATGGCTCGCCTACGTGACTTCAAGCAAGGCCCAGCTGGAATGGCTGGAGAACACGGATCGTCTGCCGGCACTGGATGAGCTGTACCGCTCCGCTCAGCCCAAGATTGGGAAGCTGCCAATGGAAGCCGGATGGTTCCTTGCAGAGGATAACACCCCCGGTCCCGGCTCTGAGGCAGAGTGGAGCCGGAAGGCGGAGGCGGCGCTTGGTTTGTTAACAGGCAAGCTGAATGCCGCCGCTTATGAAGCGGTGGTACAGCCTCCTTTAGAATGAGAGGGACAGCTTCACATGCAGGATGCCGTCCGAGCTTGAGACCTCGGTGGCCTGCAGGAAGGAGACAATCTTCGCCGGATAGAAGCCGAGATCGAATTCTTCCTCCAGAGCCTGGCGGGTGGTATCCGGCAGCTCCAGGCCATTGAATACCACATGATCAACATGGAACATCAAGCCGTTGACAGGCTCCTGCTGTATGGTATAGCGGCCGGTCAGCGACAGCGACAAGCCCCCGCTTTTACCCGTTGCCGAGACTGAATTGTCCTTGAACGCAAACCGGAAATCCTGAAACAGCGGGTTCTGGGTTACCAGGAACTCATTCAGATCCTTTTCGGACAGGGCCAGATTATAGGTCATCCCCTTGCGCACCAGCACGCCATCCCGGCTCTGAACGAACTCCGGCAGCTGCTTCATCGCAGAAGCCAGCGCTTTGAAATACTTCCTCACCTCATGCAGTCCGATATTCTCCCAATATTTACTGAACTCCTCCAGCAGCCGCTCCATACTCTGAGGATCTGTACTGGCCTGAATCCCGCCTGCAATCTCCTTATCTAAGGCAAGCACACGCTTCTGCTGCTCTTCGAGCGCCGTTTTGAGCTCTGCCAGCTCCTGACTGCTGCGCCGGGCGGCCGTGAGTGTGCTTTTCAAATCCTTGTACTGCGTCTCATATTCTGTGAGCGTCTTCCGGTCTTGCCCCATAATAATCTCATAATAATCGAATAGAGCGATTAGCCTGCTGATGCTTTTGGCGGAGAGGAATGCGGTAAGAAGTCCATCCCGTTCCCCCATATAATAGGCCCGCACAACAGCACCTGCCCGTTCCTGCTGGTCCGCGATATTACTCTGTTTGGCAGCAGCTTGCTCCTCCAGCTCAGCGGCTTTGTGCTCCAGCGTCTGTTGCTCTGCAGTAATCCGGGCAATCTCACGTTCAAGCTCTGCAGAGGACAGCGTCTGCTCCAGCAGCTTGCGGGTCTCTTCGTCATCCGGCATAGAGGGCGGCGGAGCGCTGACTCCTGAAGCGGAGCCGGAACCGGCGGACAGATAGACCGGAGAAGCCGGCGACATAGCGATGCAGGTGAGGATCAATATTGCTGCGAATAACCGGCGAACCGTATTACGGGATAACACTTGCACCACCACCTTGAACAGAGTTAGACAGGTATGTACTATTAATATGTTTCAGCCTGTTAAAATATCATACCCTGTTTTGCGTCTCCCCGAACTACAATTTTGCAAACAAAAAGAACGGAAATGCTCCCTTAATCAAGAAGCCATATCCGTTCATTTCTATATATATGCGTTAGAGCGGCAATTCCATCTCAAATATCGTCCAATAGCTGAAGCCCGTAAACGTCAGGATCATATACCCCCAAAAGAGCAGGATGTAGGTCTTTTCCGTAAACTTCATGTACCCCAAAATCACAAAAAAAGCGGTTTGCAAAAAGAATAACAGGGCCATTTCCGTGAGATTTCCGGCAAAAGCCATAAGTCCGATGGTAAGTGTAAAAAATCCCAATACGCGAAACATGCGGTCCAAGAGAGGGTCCCCCTTCCAATATGAATCCGGCTAACAGCTGCTTTAGCTTTATTATAACGGCTCTCCAAAACACTGTAAACGAATTCATTGAAAAAAATACAAAATTTCATAAAAAATATGATTTTTATTATTGACACAAGCCTTTTGTTTCGAAAAAGAGAATTTATAGCAAAGGTAGTATGAGGTGCAGACAAATTGGCAATACAAATTAGTATCAAATAGATTCTATGAACTCTAATAGAGGCATAGAAATGGAGTAAGCAGCTTTTATCCCTATTCACTACCCGGCGGAGCTGCCGGTTCTGAAGATGGTTATTTCATGATGTTGTTAGGAGGGTTAGGCTTTATGACAGCCGTTAGACAGGATGCTTGGAGTGCAGAAGATGATCTGATATTGGCAGAAATAACGCTGCGTCATATCCGCGAGGGCAGCACACAGCTTGCTGCTTTTGAAGAGGTGGGTGAAAAAATCGGCAGAACGTCGGCTGCCTGCGGTTTCCGCTGGAACAGCTGCGTGCGCAAAAGCTACGAGGATGCCATCGGTATTGCCAAAGGCCAGCGCCAGAAACGGAGCTATCTGAAAAAACAGCCTGCTTCGCGCGGGGCGCAGGTAGCCGGACTGATTCTCGGTGACATTGAGGAAGACTACAGCCGCAGCGAAGGATTAAGTGAGAACAGCTTGTCCATCGATGCCGTCATCCGCTTTTTGCGGCAATGGAAAGGAACGTTTCAGGAGGCTGGAAGACAGCTTAAGATGCTGGAGCGCGATCTGCGGGAGAAGGAAGAAGAGCTTTCAGAGCTGAGAGTGGAGAATGAACGCTTATCCAGAGAGGTTAATCTTGCCCAGAGCGATTACCGTGTGGTCAATGATGATTACAAGGCACTGATCCAGATTATGGACCGTGCCCGCAGGCTGGCTTTTCTTAATGAAGAGGATGAAGAGAAGCCCCGCTTCAAAATGGATGCGAACGGAAACCTGGAACGGATTGAATAGAAGATTTATGCAGCGAGCCCTGCGTCCGAGTGCGTAACAGCAACGGATTAGCAGGGCTTTTTGTTTTGCTTTTGCAGAGACAAGCAGGATATAATTAGGAAAATTATTGGTGCTTAGCATGGCAGGGGGCAGGGTTAGTGAGAATAGATGTGATAGGTGCGGGGTCACTGGGGCTGCTGCTTGCAGGGCGGCTGATCGCCGGTGGGGCTGAAGTACGGATATGGTGCAGGGGGGAAGAGCAGAGCAGGGCACTATCCGAACGGGGGCTGACTGTCAGCTATGAAGATGGCAGGGAGGCAACACAGCTTCCAGGCGGGAGTTTCTCCGCTGCACCGGTAGAAGAATATACACAGCGTCAGCTCGCCGAGCCCGGGGAGGTTACGCTGTTAACGGTCAAGCAGAAGGTGCTTCATGAGGCTCTGCCTGAGATTCTCCTGCCGCTCAGAGACAGAGAGCTTGTAATCATAGGCTTTCAGAACGGCTGCGGACATCTGGAATTGCTCAGGGGGCTGCTGCCGCAATCATCCATCTGGGCGGCTGTAACGACAGAGGCGGCAAAGAGGAAAACATTAACAGAGGTTATTCATGCCGGCAAAGGGGAAATATGTATAGGGAAGAGCAGCTCTCCTATAAATATTCATGAAACTGACCGGCAGGCATCTGAGCCTGCGGCGATAATTAGTTTCATAGAAGCTCTTGCCTCAGCAGGATTTCACGCTTCTCTGTCGAAAGAAGTGGATACCATCATTTACCGGAAGCTTCTGATCAATGCTGTCATTAATCCTCTAACCGCCATTTGGCGGGTCCGGAACGGCGAATTACTGGCCTCCGCTGCACGTGTACAGCTTATGAAGGAACTGTATACAGAGGCAGCCGGGATATTAGAGGCCTGCGGGATTTCCCTGGAGCACGGTGCCTGGGAGGCCATTCTTGAAGTGTGCCGCGCGACCTCGGGCAATACATCATCGATGCTTGCTGATGTACTTGCTGCAAGGGAGACGGAAATCCGCTGGATTAACGGAAGCATTGTAGATATGGGGCTGCGGCAGGGCGTTCAGGCTCCGCTGCACCGCTGGATCTGCGGACTGGTAGAAGGCATGACTGTGAGGGAGGGGTGAGGCTGTTTGGAATTTCTCCGGAATTCGTTCGGCGTGTTAAGCGTTATTCCGATTGTTCCTTTTTTGATTGTGTATTTCGCAGGAATCGGGCTGAGGCATGATAAGAGGAAAACGATGATGCTGGCGATGGACGTAACTACTTTATTTTTATTGCTGTCAGTTTCGGGACTGTTTAATATTATTTTTGACTCAACCTTTGGATTCTTTCTTATACTACTTATTGTATTAATATCCGCCGGACTGATTGGCGGCGCGCAAAACCGCCTCAAAGGAGGGGTGGACGGAAAACGGTTACTTCGTGCTGTGTGGCGGCTTTCTTTCTTTTTCCTGGGCGTAGGTTACGTATTATTTATGGTGGTAGGCCTCATTCAATACATATCACAAGCGATGTAACGTTCCATTGCTCCGGTGAAGCGTCAACGTCACAAAATTTTAAAGAATTAAAAAAAACTCGTTTTCAGAAAATATTGCTCTAGATTTTTTTGACCACTGGTTGTATAATCATAAACCATATACCACATTCTATTTAGGGGGAACTGCTAGATGAAGAAGAGTAAAAGTCTATTGCTCATGATTGCAATAGTTCTGGTGATCGGCACAGTGCTTGCTGGCTGCGGCGGAAACAAGAACAATGCGAACAGCGGCACCAATGCAGCGGCGACGACTGCACCAGAGGGCAGCACGAACACAGGAACAACAGGTGACGAGAAGCTGGCTGCTGACCAGACACTTAGAGTCAACCTGACTGCAGAACCACCTACGTTTAACCCTGCACAAGCTCAGGACAGCCAAGCCAACACCGTCCTGAAGACAATGTATGAAGGCTTGACCCGCATGAATGATGAAACTGGCCAAGCTGAGCCAGGTATTGCCGAGAAGTGGGATATTTCCGCTGACGGACTGGTATATACGTTCCACCTGCGTGATGCGCAGTGGAGCAACGGTGACCCTGTAGAGGCTGCTGACTTCGTTCGCGCATGGAAAATCGTGCTCGACCCTAACACAGATCCTACTGCACCTTACGCTTATCAATTGTACTACCTGAAGAACGCTGAAGAATATTATGGAAAGAAAATTACAGATTTCAGTCAAGTGGGCGTAAAAGCTGTAGATGCGAAAACTCTTGAAGTTACGCTGAAAGCTCCAACTCCTTACTTCCTTGGACTTCTGTCCTTCTATACTTATTACCCTGTACACAAATCCGTTGAGGGTAATGCTAAATGGGCTACAAGCAAAGACACTATGATCACTAACGGCGCGTTCACACTGACTGAGTGGACTACCGGCCAATCCCTGCAAGTAAGCAAGAACGATAAATACTGGGATGCTGCCAACATCAAGCTGGCTAAAATCGACTTCTCCCTGGTTAACAGTGGAGCAACTGAACTCTTGAGCTACAAGAACGGCGAGCTTGACCGCGCTGGTGCACCTCACGGTGAAATCCCGCAAGAACAGGTGCCAATCGTACAGAAAGAGCTTCCTAACGAATTCCAGAGAAAAGGTATCGCAAGTACCTACTACTATGAATTCAACATCACCGAAAAACCGTTCAATAACGTTAAAATCCGTAAAGCATTGGCTATGACTGTTAACCGTCAATCGCTGATTGACAACGTAGCACAGGGCGGACAACTTCCGGCATTCGGGTATGTACCTCCAGGTATCGCGGGCGCTGACGGTGAATACCGTACTGCAGTTAAAGACGATTACTTCAAAGAAGATACAGAAGAAGCTAAAAAATTGCTGGCAGAAGGTCTTGCTGAAGAAGGCCTGACTGCACTGCCACCGGTTGAATTGTCTTACAACACAAGTGAAGGCCACAAGAAAATTGCTTTGGCTGTAGCTGATATGTGGAAAAAAGCTCTGGATATCACTGTTAACACGGTGAACCAGGAGTGGGCAGTATTCATCGACAACCGTCAGAACCTGAACTACCAGATCGCACGTGCCGGCTGGACTGCGGATTACAATGATCCAATGACCTTCCTGGATATGTGGGTAACAGGCGGCGGTAACAATGATACTGGTTATGCTAACCCTGAGTACGATAAGCTGATCCAAGAAGCCAAAACAAGCTCTGATCTGGCAAAACGCCAAGAATTGTTTGCTAAGGCTGAGAAAATGATCATTCAGGATGACATGATCCTGATTCCGTTCTACTACTACACCAACAACTCCCTGACTAAAGAGTACCTCAAAGGTGTAACTCTTGACTTCAGCGGTGCAATTGACTTCACTCGCGCTTACCTGCTCGAGCACTAAGAATGACAGAACCTTCAGCTTATATAACTGAATAGTGATAGTCTGAAGGGAGCTTTACACTTCGGGATATATATGTGGAATTCCATATATATCCCTTTTTTTTGCATTTCGGGCATTTTGTTAAACATTTCACGAACTTACAAAATAAGAAATTAGACAAATGGCCATTTTTTTCATAAAATCTAATTATGTGTCTTAAAAAAAGTCAAAGGAGGTGTTGATGGGGATGGTTCGTTATATTGCCAATAAGTTTTTCTATATGCTTGTCTCGCTGTTTGTGCTGATTTCAGCGACCTTTTTTCTGATGAAAGCTATTCCGGGGGACCCGTTTACTTCTGAAAAGAAGATTCCACCAGAAATAAAAGCGCGTTTATACGAGCAATATGGATTGGACAAGCCGCTCTATCATCAATATTTTAAGTATTTGGGTGAAATCGCCCAGGGCGATCTGGGTGTATCCATGAAGCGTCTGAATCAGGATGTAACACATCTGATCGGTCAGACATTCTCGGCGTCTCTGAAGCTGGGGCTTATCGCAATTCTTGTGTCGGTTATTGTCGGAGTCTTCCTCGGCATGATGGCGGCACTCTATCACCGCAAGTTTATTGACAGTGCAGCAATGGTGCTGGCGGTGCTGGGGATTGCGGTTCCGAGCTTTGTAGTCGCCTCGCTGCTGCAGTATGTGTTCGCCTACAAATTTCATATGTTCCCGGTCTCCGGGTTCAAAGGGCCGATGTATTATGTCTTGCCTGTAACCGCGTTATCGGCGCAGCCTATAGCCTTCATAGCGAGGCTGACGCGCTCCAGTATGCTGGAGGTCCTGCATGCAGATTACATCAAGACAGCTAAGGCGAAAGGCCTAAGCTGGGCAGCCATCTTGAGCCGCCACGTGCTGCGTAACGGAATTCTGCCGGTGGTAACCTATATGGGACCTATGACGGCTAACATCGTAACCGGTTCGGTCGTTATTGAGCAGATCTTCGGTGTCGGCGGGATCGGCAAGCAATTTGTCGAAGCGATTGGCGTCCGTGATTATACCGTTATTATGGGGATTACCATCTTCTATGGTGTACTGCTTATGGTAGCGCGGTTTATCACTGACATTGCTTATGTGTTTATAGATCCGCGTATCAAACTATCTGGCGGAAAGGAGGGCTAACGAGTGGCTTCTGATAAAAACTTGGTATCGCAGGATGCGAACCTGAAACCGGAAGATTTCCGTAAGGTCGGAGTTGATGAACGGCAGGCTGAAGTCATTCAGCGCGAAAGTCTGTCCGCCTGGCGGGATTCCTGGGAACGTCTGCGCCAGAATAAAATGGCAATGACAGCTCTGGGGGTTCTTGGACTGATTGTACTGGCTGCAATAATTGCGCCGTTCTTCTCAAAGTTCAATTACTACTCTAACGATTTGCTCAACACGAATAAGCCCCCATCATCCGACCACTGGTTCGGTACAGATGATCTGGGACGCGATATCTTTGTCCGTACCTGGTACGGCGCACGAATCTCACTGATTGTCGGCCTTGCCGCTGCTGCCATTGACCTTTTCATTGGGGTCATCTACGGCGGAATCATGGGTTACTTCGGTGGCCGTGTAGACAATATCATGAATAAGATCTCTGAAATTCTGTACTCCATTCCATACCTGCTGGTAGTTATCCTGCTGCTGGTCGTACTTGAACCAAGCCTTGGTACCATTATCCTGGCGCTGACGATAACGGGCTGGATTACGATGTCCTGGATTGTGCGCGGGGAGATTATGCAGCTGAAGAACCGTGAGTTCGTATTGGCTTCGCGTTCGATGGGTGCAGGGTCCAAGCGTCTGCTGTTCAAGCATCTTTTGCCGAATGCTGTAGGACCGATTATTGTAACGATTACGCTGTCCGTGCCGAATGCCATCTTTGCCGAAGCGTTCCTGAGCTTCCTCGGTCTTGGTGTACAGGCCCCGGTAGCTTCACTCGGTTCGATGATCAATGACTCGCTGACCGGCTGGCTTTACTATCCGTGGCGTTTCCTGTTCCCTGCGATTCTTATCAGTTTAACGATGCTTTCCTTTAATATTTTTGGTGACGGCCTGCGTGATGCGCTTGATCCTAAGCTGAAGAAATAGATATTAACAATGGTGGAACCCATGCGGCAAAGATATTGGCATGATATTTCAAGACCCGATGACTTCTTTGAACCCAATGATCCAAGTGGGCAATCAGATAACCGAAGTTTTGATTAACATCAGAATATGCTAGCGGCCGAAGCGAATCATTAAGCTGTTGAAATGCTGAAGCTAGTAGGCATTATGAAAGCGTAGGCTCGCTTTAACCAATATCCCCACGAATTCTCCGGCGAAGTGCAGCAATTCGCTTGGGATCTCCATCATCCTGAATACACTGAACCCCGGCGTAGTTGCCGGGACGGTTATCGTAATACACCAAGGGTCTTGTGCGGCATGGCAGCACAAGACCCGAAGAAGGGCGAGCAGGTGATTCCGATCACTTCAGCTTCCCCGGATCTGATTAAGCCGCCGGTCGGTTATCCGTTCACAGCGTACTGCAGCGAAGCAGTGCCTCCTGTGAAGGAGTTGATTGATCCCGGCATCACAGAGTTCAGTGATACGCTTATAGCGCGCTGCTGGAATCTGCATTCGATGGCCAAGGAGGTGCAGTTCGTTTGAGTAAGAATCTGAGCAAGAATCTGATTGAAGTAGAAGGTCTTAAGAAATATTTCAATGTGGGCAAAGGAAGAGTTCTTAAGGCAGTTGATAATATTAGCTTCTCGATCCGTGAAGGCGAAACCCTGGGGATGGTAGGGGAGTCCGGCTGCGGCAAGACTACTGCCGGCCGCACAGTTCTCCGCTTGTATGAACCGACTGCGGGAAGCGTGAAATACAATGGTACAGATATCTACAAATTGTCCGGCGGCAAGATGAAGGCTATGCGCCGTGATATGCAAATGATTTTCCAGGACCCGTATGCCTCGCTTAACCCGCGGTTCACGGTGTCTGATATCATCGGTGAAGCACTGGATATTCACAATCTGGCTGGAAGCCGGCAGGAACGCAAGAAGCGGATTGAAGAGCTGCTGGATATGGTTGGACTTAACCATGACCATGCCACCCGTTATCCGCATGAGTTCTCCGGCGGACAACGTCAGCGTATCGGGATTGCCCGTTCGCTCGCCGTGAACCCTAAGTTCATCGTCTGTGACGAGCCGATCTCGGCACTCGACGTATCCATCCAGGCGCAGGTCGTTAACCTGCTGAAGGAGCTGCAGGATCGTCTTGGACTTACTTATCTCTTCATCGCGCATGACTTGTCCATGGTTAAGCATATCAGTGACCGTGTGGCCGTTATGTACCTGGGCAAAATGGTAGAGCTGGCGGAAAGCGAAGAGTTGTATGCTAATCCGATCCATCCATATACCAAATCTCTGCTCTCGGCGATTCCGGTTCCAGACCCAGAGGTTGAAGCGAACAAAAAACGCATTCATCTGCATGATGAGCTGGGCAGCCCGATTTATGCGGCCGGCGAGAAAACAAATGACAGCGATTATGAACTGGTTGAAGTGTCCAAGGGACATTTCGTAGCCAAGCAATTTGCCTAAACTTAAAAGGGCAAGTAGAACGTAGGCGGGAGCATTCAGCTCTCGCCTATTCTTTCGATTTACGGATATCCTTCATAAGGATGGCGTATATTACTTTGACGCCGCACCCAACTTTGGATACAATCATAAAGGGTTTACCGATTTATGAATTACATATAGCAGCGGGTTATTGCAGAACAAGGAGGCCATTATCGATGAATGTTGTACCGGAACCACTGCCGGGCGGATCTGCGCTCGCCAGTGACTATATACATCAATACGAAACAGTAGGACATTTGTATGGCGGGGACTTCCGCAGCCCGGAGAGCCGGGCTGAACGCGCAGTGTGGCTTGATCGTACAGGAAGCTTGCGGGCAGACCGTGCAGAGGTTGTGTCGTACCTGCGCAGCTACAACGGGAAACACAATACCCATGAAGCCGTCCTCCGCTCGATAGAATTGCTGGAACAGCCGGATACCCTGGTAGTGACAGGCGGCCAGCAGAGCGGTTTGTTCACAGGCCCTCTATTCGTGGTCTATAAGGCCATTACTACGATTCAGGCAGCCAAGGAGGCAGCGGCCCAGCTTGGCCGGCCGGTCGTTCCGCTGTTCTGGATTGCGGGTGAGGATCATGACTGGGATGAGGTCAATCATACGTATGTGCTGAACCGGACAGGCGAAATTACCCGCATTAAGCTGGATAAAGGCGAAGGTCCCCGGTCCTCGGTCAGCGAGATCCAGGTAGATACCGAGAGCTGGCTTCAGGCGGTTACGCAGCTGGACGGCTTATTGCAGGACAGTGAATTCAAACCGCAGCTGATGGAACTGGTTACGGCTGCATCCACGGCCGCCGGGAATATGACGGAGGCGTTTGCCAAGCTGATGGGATCTTTGTTCGGCAAATTCGGACTGATTCTGCTGGATTCGGCCGATCCTGCCCTGCGCAGGCTGGAAGCGCCCATGTTCGCATCAATGATTGAGCGCAATGACGAGCTGGAGGCAGCTTATCTTGCCGCAGCTGAACGGATTACGGCCAGCGGATATGAGCTGCAGGCCGATGTGACGCCCGGCAATGCGAATCTTTTCTATATTCATGAAGGTGCAAGGCTTCTGCTCCATAAGGTAGAGGGACGGTTCGCAGACCGGAAGGCTACGGTCTCGTTCTCGCGTTCTGAGCTGCTGGAGCTGCTGGAGAGCCATCCCGAACGGTTCAGCAACAATGTGTTAACCCGTCCGCTGATGCAGGATTATGTACTTCCTGTACTCGCTACGGTGCTTGGACAAGGGGAAATGGCTTACTGGGCGATTCCGCATCAAGCCTTCAGGGTGCTGGACGGACAGATGCCGCTGATTATTCCGCGCATGTCTTTTACAGTGATTGAGGGAACGCTTCGCAAGCATATGGATAAATACGGCTTGTCCTTCACGGATGTGCAGACGGGTCTGGATGATAAACGCAAAGCGTGGCTGAACGCTCAGGATGAGCTGAAGCTCGAAGACAAATTTGAAGAGATCAAGACGGCCTTCTCCGGGATGTATGAGCCGCTGATCGAGCAGCTTGGCAGCATTCAGGCAGGTCTGCTGAAGCTGGGTGGCAATAACAAGGATAAGATTATCGACCAGATCTCCTTCCTGCAGGGCAAAGCTCTGGATGCGATGGAGAAGCAGAATGAGGCTGCACTTCGCCAGTGGGAACGGATCGAGCTATCGCTAATGCCGCTGGGTAAGCTTCAGGAGCGTGTCTATAATATGATGTATTATCTGAACCGGTACGGGCTGGAATGGCTGGAGGAATTGATGGCTGTGCCTGCTGACTACAGCGGAACACACCGTATTATTTATATGTAAGCAAATTATTCTAGGGGGTCCTACCATGAGTTCATTATCCAAGCAAAACAGTATTGTTGCCGATATGTCGCTTGCACCCGAGGGGCATCTCAAAATCGACTGGGTTCGCCAGCATATGCCGGTACTGAACCGTATCCGTGAGCAGTTCGAAGCAGAGCAGCCGTTCAAGGGGCTCAAGGTATCGATCACCCTTCACCTGGAAGCTAAGACCGCTTATCTGGCCAAGGTAGTGCAGGCTGGTGGCGCTGAGGTAACAATTACAGGGTCCAACCCGTTATCTACCCAGGATGATGTGTGTGCTGCACTCGTTGAGGATGGCATTACCGTATTTGCCAAGTACAATCCTTCTCCGGAAGAGTTCAAGGCACTGAACATCCGGGCACTGGAGAGCAAGCCGGATCTCATTATCGATGACGGCGGCGATTTCGCCACTCTGCTGCACTCCGAGCGCCCCGACCTGATGGAGAATATCCGCGGGGGAGCTGAGGAGACAACGACCGGTATTATCCGACTGAAGGCGCTGCAGAAGCAGGGCATGCTGAAATTCCCGATGGTGGCGGTAAATGACGCTTATTGCAAATATTTGTTCGATAACCGTTACGGTACAGGACAGTCGGCATGGGACGGTATCGTCCGCACCACCAACCTGATTGTGGCCGGCAAGACCGTGGTTGTGGTGGGCTACGGCTGGTGCGGTAAAGGTGTAGCAATGCGGGCCAAGGGTCTTGGAGCGAATGTGATTGTAACGGAAGTGGATGCGATCAAGGCGGTAGAAGCCCACATGGACGGATTCCATGTCATGCCGATGCTGGAAGCTGCGAAGCAGGGTGATTTCTTCGTTACAGTCACAGGTAACCGGTATGTGATCCGCGGTGAGCATTATGATGTGATGAAGGATGGCGCGATTCTCTGCAATGCCGGACATTTCGATGTGGAAGTCAACAAGCCGGAACTGGCCGAGCGCTCGGTGTCCCAGCGGACGGTGCGCAAGAACATCGAAGAGTATCAGCTGAAGGATGGACGCAAGCTGTACCTCCTGGCTGAAGGACGTCTGGTGAATCTTGGCGCAGCTGATGGTCATCCGGCAGAGATTATGGATACCACCTTCGCACTTCAGGCATTGTCCCTTAAATATGTGAATGACAATTATAAGAGCATTGGTGTCAAAGTGGAGAATGTTCCCTATGAGCTGGATGAGCAGGTAGCGCGCTACAAGCTGGAAAGTCTGGGGATTGCCATCGACAGCCTGACACAGGCGCAAGTCGAGTATCTGGACAGCTGGAATCTGAACGACTAAGGATATGGATCTGCACGAGCCCGGAGCCAATCACATTGGCCCGGGCTTTTACGTGTCCGCAGGAGATGCAAGAATAGCCTCTTGACAAACAAGAAAAAATTACCTTGCTCCGGAAAAAGGTTTTTGATTTTTAATGGCGAATCTATTATGCTTAGGTGGTGAAAAGTGGGGCAAAGTGGGGACTCGGGATGTAGAGGTGGGAATAGATCATGTTTATGGGGGAATACCAGCATACCATTGACGATAAAGGACGGATCATTATCCCGGCCAAATTCCGTGACATGCTCGGAACCTCCTTCGTGGCGACCCGCGGCCTGGACTCCTGCCTGTTTGTTTATCCCATGGAAGAATGGGGAATCATGGAGCAAAAGCTTAAAAGCCTTTCACTGATGAAATCGGATGCCCGTGCCTTCAGCCGCTTTTTTTTCTCGGGAGCGACTGAGTGTGTATGGGACAAGCAAGGCAGGGTGAATCTGCCGGGAAACTTGCGGCAATATGCCAAGCTGGACAAGGACTGTGTTATTCTGGGCGTTTCGAACCGGGTGGAGATCTGGAACAAGGAGCTATGGGAGCAGTACTTCGAACAGTCAGAGGAATCGTTCAACGAAATCGCCGAGAAATTGGTGGATTTCAATTTTGATCTATAAAACATAACATTTCGAATTACTGCCTTGGAGGGATGCAGCTTGTTTCACCACATCACGGTACTAAAAGAAGAAGCGACAGAAGGGCTGCACATCAAGAAGGATGGCCTATATGTAGATTGTACGCTCGGGGGAGCCGGGCACAGCGCCCTTATCGCATCCAAGCTTAGCGGCGGGGGACGGCTGATCTGTCTGGATCAGGATGACTGGGCACTGAACAACGCGAAGGAGAGATTGTCCGGATACGGCGACAAGGTGGTGACCGTCAAGACCAACTTCCGCGATCTGGAGCAGGTGCTGAAGGGACTGCCGTTTGTTCCGCAAAAGGACGGAGTTCCCCAAGTAGACGGGATTCTCTTTGATCTGGGGGTATCTTCTCCGCAGTTTGATGAAGGGGAACGAGGCTTCAGCTACAACCATGACGCCCCGCTGGATATGCGAATGGATCAGTCGGCACAGCTGAGTGCAGCAGATATCATTAACACATGGAATGAGCAGGACATTGCCAGGGTGCTTTTCCAATATGGAGAAGAGAAATTCTCACGGCGGATTGCCCGGAAGATTGTAGAGCGCAGGGAAGAACGCCCGGTGGAGACCACCGGAGAGCTGGCCGAGCTGATTAAGGAAGGCATTCCTGCGGCGGCAAGAAGGACCGGAGGACATCCGGCGAAGCGGAGCTTTCAGGGGCTGCGGATTGCCGTCAATGATGAGCTGGGTGCTTTTGAGGAAGGCCTGCATGCTGCTGTACGTTGCCTGGCGCCTGAGGGCAGGGTATCCGTTATTACCTTTCACTCGCTGGAGGACCGGATCTGCAAGCAGATTTTCAGCAGCTATCTAAGCCGTTGCACTTGTCCGCCTGACCTGCCGTACTGTGTATGCGGTGCCGAAGGCACCCTGAAGCTAATTAACCGCAAGCCAATTGTGCCGGGGGAAGAAGAGCTGGAGCTTAACTCGCGTGCCCGTTCAGCCAAGCTGCGTGTCGCAGAGAAATTGTAGATGACGATAAAGGAGAATCAGAGATGGCTTATACCCGCGGAAATTTAGCAGTTCAACCAAAGAGAAAAGAAGAGGCAAACCCGCTGTACCGTGAGAAAACGAAAGTTGTCACCAGGCGCAGAGTGCTGCCGCTGCAAGAGAAGCTTTTGTACATGCTGACGCTGGGAGCCTTTATTCTGGTAGCAGCCTCCCTGATCTGGCGTTACGTCCATATTTACGATTTGAATATGCAGGCCCAGAAGCTGGACAGCGAAATCGCTAAGAATAAAAAACAAATTGCCACCTATCAGATGGAGAAGCAGACGCTGGAGCAGACAATCGTCCCGCGGGCGAAGGAAATGGGCTTTGTGGTCCCTTCTGAGGAATCTACTATCTATGTTCCGCTTAGCAGCCAGGCTACTGACAAAGCCGGTAAAAAATAGCGATGAACGGCAATCGCAATAATAGAGGTTGTGAGGTACCTTATGGTTAAGAGAATCAAACTTCGCACGCTGTTTATAGGAGGGTGTATTACCCTCTTTTTTCTTGTTTTAGTCGCCAGAGTATTCTGGATTCAGGTTCTGCAAGGCAAGGAGTGGCAGGAGACCGCAGCTAAGCAGTGGGCTCATACTTCAACCATCAAGGCCGTCCGCGGGGTGATCGAAGACCGTAACGGCAATGTGCTGGCGAGCGATGTGCCCGCCGAGACTGTAGTCGTCAATCCTAAGGTCATTGCCGAGAAGAAGATCGGCGAAGAGGTGATCCAGGGTCTGCATGAGCTGCTGAACAAACCGGTGGATGAGCTGAAGAAGCTGGTGGAAGCCAAGAATAATGAAGGCGAGTATTTAACCAACCGTGAGATCCGTAATGAAGGCTGGAAGATCGACAAGGACATGGCCGACAAAGTGAGGGCTTTTGTAGACAAGCTAAAGGAAGAACATGATACGCTGGAAACCGGGGTAGGGCTCGTCAGAGAGCAGAAGCGCTATTATCCTAAGGATTCGCTGGCTGCACATATTCTGGGCTATACCGACAGGGACGGCAAAGCGATGATGGGACTGGAAAAGTATCTGGATACACAGCTCGCCGGGGTCGATGGCAAGCTCAATTACCAGAGCGATGGCAAGGGGGTTAAGCTCCCCGATTCCAAGGACACGTTCCAGCCGGTGGTGAACGGCAGTAACTTCAAGCTGACGATCGACAGCACGATTCAGTACTATATTGAAGAGGCGATAAAGAAGGCGAATGCCGAGTACCGGCCGAAGTCGATCAGTGTCATTGCCGCCGATCCCAAGACGATGGAGATCCTGGGGCTGGCGAATACACCAACCTTTAACCCCAATGAATATTATGACCTTAATCAGGACCCGGCGGGCTTCTTCAACCATGCGATCATGACGAGATTCGAGCCGGGTTCAACGTTCAAGATTGTACCGCTGGCGGGTGCTGTGCAGGAGAAGCTGTTCGATCCGAATGCTAAGTTTCAATCCGGCTCCATCCGGATTAAGGGATACAGCAAGCCTATCTTTGATATGAACAGAGCCGGATATGGAACAATTACCTTTTTGGAAGGGGTCAAGCGGTCCAGTAACGTCGCCTTCGTCAAGTTTGGGTATGAGATGCTGGGCAAGGATGGGTTGCTGAAGTATATCAATGATTTTGGTTTTAGTGAGAAGACAGGAATTGATCTTCCGGGCGAAATCACCGGGCTTGTCAACCCGGACCCGAACCGGGCGGTAGAGAATGCTACACTTGCCTACGGTCACGGCAAGCTGCTGGTGACCCCGATTCAGCAGTTGACCGCCATGGCGGCGATTGCGAACGGCGGCAAGCTGCTGGTGCCCCATGTAGTGAAGGAGGTTACCGATCCGAACACCGGCAAGACCACGGTTACTCAGCCGGAGGTTGTGCGGCAGGTGCTCTCCGAAGCAAGTGCAAGGGAGACGGGCAGCTATCTGGAGCAGGTAGTGGCAGATCAGCAGCACGGAACCGGCCGGCATGCCTACATTGAGGGATACCGGGTGGCGGGCAAGACAGGTACGGCGATTAAGCCGGATGGTAAGGGCGGGTATAACCGCGACAAGGTTCGCTCCTCCTTCCTCGGTTACGCACCGGCCAATGACCCGAAGATCGTGGTCTTCGTAACCATTGACGAGCCTGCCGATGCGGCCGGCGGCGGTGCTGCGGCGGGTCCGGTCTTCAAGGATATCGTCTCCCAGGCGCTTCCTTATATGGGCGTGCCCAAAGCGGGAGATGTCACAGGTCCTGCTGACAAGAAGACGGTGAAGGCCGAAGCTGTTGTCCAGCGCAAAGCGCCGGATCTGACCGGCAAGACGGTGAAGGCAGCGAGACAGCTGCTCATTAATCAGGGCTTTGATTTCGAAGCTGTAGGCCAAGGGGCAAATGTGGTCAGTCAGTACCCTGAGAAAGGCACCGCCCTGACCGCCGGGCAGCGGATCTATCTGTTAAGCGAGCAGGGAGAGAATGTGACGCTTCCTGATCTGCGCGGCCAGTCTCTGCGCGATGCCCTGGAGATTCTGAACCTGCTGAAGGTGGGAATCTCCGTTGAGGGAGAAGGCTATGTCACAGAACAGAGCCAGGCCAAGAATAAGGGAAAAACGCAGGTAGCGCTGAAGCTTAGCCCTCTCAATGAATATGGCGAGAATATTCCTGTTGCTTTAGCGGGCGATGCAGAGAAAGAAGAAGCTGCAGAATAACACCCATATAGGCTTGTTCTAACCCCTGTTTGTCCCGAATAGTCATGAAGGTAAGAGATCATGTCTATGAGTGAAAGCGGGGAGAACACAATGAAGGTATCGAAAGTCGTTAGCCGGCGGAGAATGCTGTGGACGCTGCTGGGACTGGCCGTGTTGTTCGGCGCGCTGGCTGTGCGTCTTGCCTATGTACAATTAACCCAGGGTGAGAAGCTGAGCGAGAGGGCCGAGGATTTATGGCGGCGGAACATCCCCTTCACCGCCAAGCGCGGCGAGATCCTGGACAGGGAGGGGGTGGCGCTGGCTTACAACATCAGCTCACCTACGATTTATGCCATTCCTGTACAGGTGAAGGAGAAGGAACAGACCGCGAAGCAGCTGGCTCCGCTGCTCGGCATGACCGAGGAGAAGCTGGTTCAGCTGCTGACCCAAAAGAAGGCCTCAGTGAAACTGCAGCCCGGCGGCCGCAAAATTACGATGGAGCTTGCCGCGAGCATCCGTAATTTGCAGCTGCCGGGCATCGTTGTCGCTGAGGATAACAAACGGTATTATCCCTTCGGGGATCTGGCCGCACATATTCTGGGCTTCACCGGAATTGACAATCAGGGGATTACCGGAATTGAGAGCATCTATGATAAGCTGCTTCAGGGGAGCGCGGGCAATATCTCCTATCTCTCCGATGCGGGAGGCCGGCTGATGCCCGGGTCCTCCGAGAAGTACACCGAGCCGCAGGATGGACTTAGCCTGCAGCTGACTATCGACAAGCAGATTCAATCTATAATGGAACGCGAGCTGGATCAGGCCATGGTGAAATATCAGGCGCAGGGGGCCTGGTCTATTGCCATGGACCCCCGCAATGGCGAGATTCTGGCGATGGCCAGCCGGCCGGGGTATGAGCCGGGCGCTTACCAGGAATACGATGCCGAAGTATATAACCGGAATCTTCCGATCTGGATGACGTATGAGCCGGGTTCCACCTTCAAGATCATCACGCTGGCTGCGGCCTTGCAGGAGGGGAAGGTGGATCTGCAGCATGAGCATTTTTTTGATCCGGGCTACATTGAGGTTGGCGGAGCTAAGCTGCGCTGCTGGAAGAAGGGCGGACACGGAAGCCAGACCTTCCTTGAAGTGGTCGAGAACTCCTGCAACCCGGGATTTGTAGCCTTGGGACAGCGTCTGGGTAAGGATACGCTGTTCAAGTACATCCGGGATTTCGGCTTCGGGAGCAAGACGGGCATTGATTTGAACGGTGAAGCGAACGGAATTCTGTTCAAGCCGGCCCAGGTGGGCCCGGTGGAGCTGGCGACTACTGCATTCGGCCAGGGGGTATCCGTCACGCCAATCCAGCAGATTGCTGCGGTATCGGCAGCCATCAATGGCGGCAAGCTGTATACTCCGCATGTGGCCAAGGCCTGGATTAACCCGGACACCGGGAATGTTGTCTCCGAGACTGAGCCGGAGGAAGTGCGGCAGGTGATCTCGGAGGAGACCTCGAAGAAAGTGCGGGCTGCCCTTGAGAGCGTGGTTGCCAAAGGCACAGGCCGACCGGCATTTATTGACGGCTACCGTGTGGGCGGCAAAACAGGGACAGCACAGAAAGTAATCAACGGCCGGTATTCTCCAACGGAGCATATCGTTTCCTTTATCGGCTTCGCCCCGGCGGATGATCCGCAGATCGTGGTCTATACGGCAGTCGATAACCCGAAGGGAATTCAGTTCGGGGGTGTAGTAGCCGCTCCGATTGTCCAGAATATTCTTGAGGATTCTCTTCTGTATCTGAAGGTTCCAGAGCGTAAGGATCAGCTGCCAAGAACCTATAAATACGGCGAGACCCCGATAGTGACGGTTCCTGATCTTACGGGAGCCACCGTTCAGGATATCTATGAGGATTTGAATATGAATTTCATGCTGGTCCGTTCCGGCACCGGCAACACCGTGATCAATCAGGCTCCGAAGGCGGGGGCAAGAGTGCAGCAGGGCTCTACGATCCGGATTTACATGGGTACGCCAAGTGAACCCTGAAATTTGTTATATAATGATTTAAAAAAATTGAACTTGAAAATATACAGACAGGGAAAAGTGGCGGAAGGGAATTTTGGAGCTGTAGGAGCGGTAGCGTCCGCCTTTGTCACCGGATTTCTACCGCAAGCAGCGGTTTGATTAAGAGAAATCTGGGGACAACAGCGGCCGGAAGCCCAAAACTTCTCTGGAGTCACGGTAATCCCATACTGAAAAACTTACAAGTACAAATGCAGAGTGAGGGATAGGTATGTTAATTAAAGAACTCTCTTCTTGTCTGGCCGCTGCCCATCTATATGGGGACGGAGACATAGAAATTTCGGATTTGCAGGCCGATTCACGCAAGGTGGGTCCGGGCGATCTGTTCATCTGTCTGCCCGGACATACAGTGGACGGACATGATTACGCACCTCAGGCTGCTACCAAGGGCGCGGCTGCCCTGGTCTGCGAACGGAAGCTGGACATTGACCTGCCGCAGATCGTGGTGGATGACTGCCGGTATGCCATGTCTGTGCTGTCCAATGCCTTCTTCGGTTCACCGAGCAGCCGGATGAAGCTGATCGGCATCACCGGTACCAACGGCAAGACCACGACTACGTATCTGATTGAACGGATCATGCAGGATCATGGGGTGAAGACCGGCCTGATCGGTACAATCCAGATGCGGTATGACGGTCAGAGCTATCCGATGTCCGGTACGACACAGGAGTCGCTGGAGCTTCAGCGCAGCCTGAATCATATGGCGCTTAAGGGCGTGCAGTGCTGTGTAATGGAAGTATCCTCCCATGCACTCCAGCAGGGCCGGGTGAAAGGGACCGACTACCGCACCGCGATCTTTACGAATCTGACCCAGGATCACCTGGATTACCACCATACGATGGAGGAGTACCGTGCAGTGAAGGGCTTGTTCTTCTCGCGGCTCGGCAACGTGATCTCCCCGTGGAAGGAAGAACGCAAGTATGCCGTGCTGAATGCTGACGATGAAGCCAGCGCCTATTTTGCCACCCAGACCGCAGCGGAGGTCATTACATATGGTATCGACAAGGCTGCCAATGTCCGGGCCTCGCAAATATCGATCACCGCCAAAGGAACTTTTTTCCACGTGGAGACGTTTAAGGGTGAGACGGATATTTCGCTTCGCATGGTCGGCAAGTTCAACGTCTATAATGCGCTTGCGGCTATTACGGCTGCGCTGCTGGAGGATGTGCCGCTTGCGGACATCAAGGCCAGTCTGGAGTCGGTTGCCGGCGTGGACGGCCGTGTCGAATCGGTGGATGCCGGGCAGGATTTCGCGGTGATCGTTGATTATGCGCATACGCCGGACGGTCTGGAGAATGTGCTGAAGGCGGTATGTGAATTCGCTGCGGGCAAGGTGCTTACTGTCTTCGGCTGCGGCGGGGACCGCGATACGACCAAACGGCCACTCATGGGCAAAATAGCTGCGAAATACAGCGACCATGTGCTAGTCACCTCCGACAACCCGCGGACGGAGGACCCGCTGCAGATTCTGGCTGATATTGAGGCGGGCCTGCGTGAGGATGGCGTGGCGCGTGAGCGCTATGAGATGATTCCGGACCGGAGGGAAGCCATCACAAAAGCTATTGAAATGGCAAGCCCCGGCGATGTAGTATTGATTGCGGGGAAAGGTCATGAGACCTATCAGCTGATCAAGGGAGTCGTTCATGACTTCGATGACCGCATCGTTGCCAAAGAAGTGATAAGGGGCCGAAGCTATTGATTATTAGAACATTGCATAACGTCGCGGAAATGTGCGGAGGAGAGCTGTCCTCGTCCGAAGCTAAGGATATAGAGATTAAGGGAGTCGTAACCGACTCGCGCAAAATATCGCAGGACTGCCTGTTCGTCCCGCTCGTTGGAGAGAACTTCGACGGCCATCACTATGCGGCCGCTTCGCTGGCGGCAGGATCTGCCGCTACCCTCTGGCAGAGGGATAAGGGGCCTGCACCCGCAGGCGGCGGGGTTATTCTGGTAGAGGACACTTTAGCGGCACTGCAGAAGCTGTCCTCCGCCTATTTGGCCGAGGTGGCCCCCCAGGTGGTTGCCGTAACGGGAAGCAACGGCAAGACGACGACCAAGGATATGATTACGGCATTGCTGGAAGTGCAGTACAAGGTACACAAGACCCAAGGGAACTTCAACAATCATATCGGCCTGCCGCTTACGATTCTCTCCATGGACAGCGATGTTGAGATCGCTGTGCTGGAGATGGGCATGAGCTCACGGGGAGAGATCGCCCTGCTGTCTCTGCTCGCTTCTCCTGACGTAGCGGTAATTACCAATGTCGGCGAATCCCATCTGCTTCAGCTTGGCTCCCGCAAGGAGATTGCCAGAGCTAAGCTGGAGATTGTGGACGGACTTCAGCCGGGCGGGCTGCTGATCTATAACGGGGATGAGCCGCTGCTTGCCGAGGTTCTGGCAGAGCCAGGCTTCCGCACGCCTGAAGGGCTGCTAACCTTCCGCTTCGGGCAGTCGGATGACAATGATGATTATCCGACCGGCCTGATGACGCACAGCGGGGGAATGACCTTCACCTCGCTGCAGCATGGGGAGCGGGCCTTCACCCTTCCGCTGCCGGGGCAGCATAATGTAATTAATGCGCTCGCTGCGCTTGCAGTGGCGCGTCATTATAAGGTGACCGATGAGAATATGGCAGAAGGACTAAGCGGCCTCAAGCTGACCGGTATGCGGATTGAGGTTATTCAGGCGGCAAGCGGGCTGGTGCTCTTGAATGATGCCTATAATGCCAGCCCTACGTCCATGAGAGCGGCGATTGATGTGCTGCAGTCCATGAAATGCAGCGGCCGCAGAATCGCGGTGCTGGGGGACATGCTGGAACTCGGGCCGGAGGAGCTTCAGTTCCACCGGCAGATCGGCAGCTATCTCGACCCGGAGCTGACGGATGATGTATTCACCTTCGGGCCGCTGTCGGCGCAGCTTGCGGCGGCGGCCTCGGAGCGGTTCGAGGCCGGGCATATCTATGCTTTTACAGATAAAGAAGCCTTGATCAATGCCTTGACTGCGATGTGCGGCAATGATGATGTTGTGTTGTTCAAAGCATCCAGAGGGATGCGGCTGGAAGAAGTGCTCCACCGCTTGAAAGAACATTCTGAAGCGAATGCTAACTAAGGAGGGGTGTACCCATGGATTATCAATTACTTCTGCTGACTATTGCTGTGTCCTTTATCCTTGCGGTCATTGCCGCTCCGCTGATCATACCGCTGCTGCGCCGGCTTAAGCTGGGACAGCAGGTTCGTGACGACGGGCCCCAGACCCATTTGAAAAAGGCGGGAACCCCTACCATGGGCGGCGTAATTATCATGGTCGCGTTCACGCTGTCTTTTCTGAAATTCTCGGTCATTAATTCGGATTTCTATGTACTGCTGGCCGCTACACTGGGTTATGGACTCATTGGATTTCTGGATGATTATATCAAAATTGTGTTCAAGCGCTCCCTCGGCCTTACGGCGCGCCAGAAGCTTCTGGGCCAGCTGCTGGTCGGCGTCGTGCTCAGCGTCCTGCTGATCTCGGCCGGACATAGTACGAATATCAGCGTTCCGGGAACCTCCTTCAGCTTCGACTGGGGCCCCTGGTTCTATTATCCGTTCATTGTGCTGATGATGATGGCGGTCACGAATGCAGTTAACTTCACGGACGGTGTGGATGGTCTGCTATCAGGCGTAAGCGCAATTGCGCTCGCTGCCTTCGCGGTGGTAGCCATGCAGGCAACCTCGATTGCCGCTGGTGTCTGTGCCGCTGCGATGATTGGCGCAGTGCTTGGCTTTCTCGTATTCAATGCCCATCCTGCCAAGGTGTTCATGGGTGATTTCGGCTCCTTCGGGATCGGCGGGGCGATTGGCGCGATTGCTATTGTCACCAAGACCGAGCTGCTCTTTGTGGTGATTGGCGGAGTCTTCGTGGTTGAAATGCTGTCCGTAATTATTCAGGTCGCTTCGTTTAAGACGCGCGGCAAACGGGTATTCAGAATGAGCCCGATCCATCATCACTTTGAGCTGGGCGGCTGGTCGGAGTGGCGTGTAGTCGTCTCCTTCTGGGCGGTGGGCCTCGTGCTGGCGGCAGCTGGACTATATCTCATCAAGGGGTTGTAACGAATGAAACATCCGGATCTGTACCGTGGTCAAGAGGTGGTCGTCCTGGGGCTCGCCAAAAGCGGCGTCCAGGTGGCCAAGGTGCTGCACGAACACGGCGCTGTGGTGACGGTCAATGATAAAAAGGAAAGAGATCAGAGTCCCGAAGCTTCCGAACTGGAATCTTTGGGAATTTCTGTTCTATGCGGCGGGCATCCGGAGAGCCTGATCCATGAGGGTGTTCAGCTGGTTGTGAAGAATCCGGGGATTCCTTATTCGGTCGCTCCGGTGCAGCAGGCGCTGGAGCTGGGAATTGAGGTGGTGACCGAGGTAGAGGTAGCTTATCATCTCTGCGCTGCCCCGATGATCGGCATCACCGGTTCCAACGGCAAGACCACTACAACGACCTGGGTGGGTCATATGCTGGAGGCAGCAGGGATGCGCCCCATTGTGGCCGGGAACATAGGAACGCCGCTCTCTCAGGCCGCACAGGAGGCTGACGCGGACAACTGGATGGTGGTCGAGCTAAGCAGCTTCCAGCTGAAGGGCACGGAAGCGTTCCGGCCCAAGATTGCTGCCTTGCTGAATGTCGCTGAGACCCACCTGGACTACCATGGAGGCATGGAGGATTATGTAGCCTCCAAATCCAAGCTGTTCGCCAATCAGGGACCGGAGGACACCGCTGTGCTGAACTGGGATGATCCGGTCTGCCGCGAGCTGGTGCCCTATCTGAAGGCGGGCATTCTGCCCTTCTCCATGAACGAGGAGCTGGTGCAGGGCATCTTCGTCCGCCCGTCCTACGTGGCGGATACGGCAGACGAGCTGAAGCGGGTCATTATCTACCGCGATTACACTGAGAGCGAGACCGAAATAGCCGATGTCGATTCTATCGGACTTCCCGGCCGTTTCAATGTGGGGAATGCGCTGGCTGCCTGCGGCATTGCTATTGCCGCAGGAGCGGACCCGGCGGTGCTGGGTCCGGTGCTGGCTTCCTTCCGCGGGGTGGAGCACAGGCTGGAGTATGTAACAGACAAGGCAGGGGCCGCCTATTATAACAATTCCAAGGCTACCAATTCCAAAGCTACCTCCATGGCGCTGACCTCCTTCCGGAAGCCGGTCATTCTGATTGCCGGGGGCCTGGACCGCGGCTCGGATTATATGGAGCTGCTGCCTGTCCTCGGAGAGAATGTCAAAGCCCTGGTGACGCTTGGGCAGACCCGGGACAAGCTGGCGGCTGTAGCCCGGCTGGCAGGAGTAAAGACGGTCATCTCCGTCGATAATGGGGAGAGTGCCGCTGCCGTGCTGGAGCAGGCTGTGCGGGAGGCTTCCGCCTTGGCGGAAGCTGGGGATGTAGTTCTCCTGTCCCCTGCCTGTGCCAGCTGGGATATGTTTACCTCCTATGAGGAGCGCGGGCGTATTTTTAAAGAGGCGGTGCATAACCTTTAAGTAGGGGGGTGGATAAGCCCCTACTACGGATGCAAGAGGTGTGCTCCTGATGAACAAATCCCGTCATGCGCCCGATATCTGGCTGCTGCTTCCGATACTGGCTTTACTGGCTATCGGTATGGTAATGGTATACAGTGCCGGGTCCGTTCTGGGCTTCCGCAATTATGGCGATTCGTTTTATTTTGTCAAAAGACAGATGCTGTTCGCAGGCCTGGGCCTCATCGCGATGTTCATTACGGCGAACACCGATTACCTGGTGCTGAAGAGATTCGCCCGGCCGCTCCTGCTCGTGTGCTTCGCCCTGCTGGTGCTGGTGCTGATTCCAGGCATCGGAGTGGTTCGCGGAGGTGCGCGCAGCTGGCTCGGCATCAGCTCCTTCGGCATTCAGCCCTCGGAATTCATGAAAATGGGGATGATCCTCTTCCTGGCCAAGTGGCTTGGAACCGAGGAGTACGACATCTCCAGCTTCATGCGCGGGCTGCTTCCGCCGCTGGCGCTGATCGGCTCCGCGTTCGCATTGATTATGCTTCAGCCGGATCTCGGCACAGGCACTGTCATGTTCGGCGCGGCTATGATGATGGTCTTCACAGCGGGGGCGCGGATGAAGCATCTGCTTTCCCTCGGTGCGCTGGGGCTGGCCGGGTTCGCCGGACTCATTGCCGCTGCGCCTTACCGGCTGCAGCGGATCACCGCCTTCCTGGACCCGTGGTCCGATCCGCTGGGCGCGGGTTATCAGATCATTCAGTCGCTCTACGCGGTGGGTCCCGGCGGGCTGGGCGGACTGGGCTTCGGGATGAGCCGGCAAAAATACAGCTATGTCCCGGAGCCGCAGACTGATTTTATTTTCTCCATATTGGCCGAGGAGCTGGGATTCATCGGAGGGCTGGCCGTGCTGCTGCTGTTCCTGCTGCTGATCTGGCGCGGAATGAAGGTAGCCATGAGCCTGCCGGACCGCTTCGGCAGCTATCTTGCCGTAGGAATCGTCTGTATGGTGGCGGTTCAGGTCGTCATCAACATCGGTGTGGTAATCGGCCTGATTCCGGTAACCGGCATCACGCTTCCGCTCATCAGCTATGGCGGCTCATCGCTCACCCTGATGCTCACAGCTCTTGGCATTCTGCTTAATTTATCCCGTTATGCGAGGTGAAAGACATGCGTATTGTACTTAGCGGCGGCGGCACAGGAGGACATATCTATCCTGCCGTAGCCGTAGCCAGACAACTGGAATCCGAAGATGCGGATTCTGTCTTCCTGTATATAGGAGGCAAGCGAGGTCTGGAGAGCAAGCTGGTTCCCCAGGAGAATCTGCCTTTCCAGTCCATTGATATTACAGGCTTCCGCCGCAAGCTGTCGATGGATAATGTGAAGACGGTCATGCGGTTCCTGAAGGGGGTCAAAGCCTCCAAAGCTATGTTGCGCGAGTTCAAGCCTGATGTGGTTGTCGGCACCGGGGGTTATGTCTGCGGACCTGTGGTGTATGCAGCCTCCCGGCTAGGCATCCCGACGCTGATCCATGAACAGAACGCGATTCCGGGACTGACCAACCGCTTTCTCAGCCGGTATGCCAGCACGGTCGCGGTGAGCTTTGAAGGCACAGAGCCGGCTTTTCCCGGGGCCAAGAATGTAATCTATACAGGCAATCCCCGGGCCACTACGGTCATGACGGCTAATCCGCAACGCGGCTTCGCTTCACTCGGTATCCCCGAAGGAAGCACGGTGGTACTGGTTGTGGGAGGAAGCGGGGGAGCCAAGGCGATTAACCGTGCCATGATTGAAATGGCACCCTTTGTGGGTAAGGGTAATGGTGTTCACTATGTGTATGTCACCGGAGAGTCTTACTTCGAGGATACCCGCAAAGCAGTACGCGAGCAGCTGGGCGGTATTCCGAACTGGCTGCATGTCCTCCCTTACATTCACAATATGCCTGAGGTGCTGGCCTGCACTTCCCTGATCGTGAACCGGGCAGGCGCCTCTTTTCTCGCAGAGATTACCGCGCTTGGCATACCCTCTGTCCTCATTCCGTCTCCCAATGTAACGAACAATCATCAGGAAGCCAACGCCAGAGCGCTGGAAGGTGAAGGTGCGGCAGTGGTACTGCTGGAGAAGGACTTAAGCGGCGAGGCACTGTTCACAGCGGTTCAGAAGATCATCGGAGCGGATACGCTGCGTCACAGCATGTCGGAGGCCTCTAGACGCCTCGGTAAAAGAGATTCCGCCTCCCTGGTTGTCAGCGAGCTCCGCAGGCTGGCTGCAGGACGGGGACGCTAGAATCCGGGCTGACATTGTCACACACACGGAGCTCCGAACATAGGATGATCCTATAATCGTGACAATCACCCAGAGCGCTTCTTGATGTCTGAGATTCGGAAACGGAGTTCGTTCCGGCCGATTCTGCAGGACCGTGGTGCAGGAAGTGCTTACGGTGGGTGAGCGGTAATCTCGGAGGTGATACATTGGACAAATTGGTGATTGAGGGCGGAAACCCCCTGTCAGGCACCATACGTATCCATGGAGCAAAAAATGCGGCACTGCCGATTCTGGCAGCCAGCCTGCTGGCCGAAGGAGTTCACTCACTGCATAATGTGCCGAAGCTGCTGGACATCGAAACGATGCTGCATATTCTGCAGCGGCTGGGCTGCAGGACAGTACATGAAGAGGAGACGGTCACCGTCGATACGTCCTTTCTCCTGACCTCTCATGTTCCGGAGGACCTGATGCGGCAGATGAGATCCTCCATATTCCTGATGGGCCCGCTTTTGGCCAAGTTCGGGGAAGTGACGATCTATCAGCCGGGGGGCTGTGCCATCGGGGAGCGCAAGATCGACCTCCACCTGCAGGGCCTGAAGCTGCTCGGGGCAGAGATTGAGGAGACGGGCGGCCGGATCTGCTGCCGGGCTGCTAGCTTGAGAGGCTGTGATATCCATCTGGATTATCCCAGCGTGGGCGCCACGGAGAATATCATGATGGCCGCCGCCATGGCAGAGGGCACGACCACCGTCTCCGGGGCAGCGAGAGAGCCGGAAATCCAGGACCTGCAGAACTTCCTCAATGCGATGGGGGCACAGATTATCGGCGCAGGGACGGATACGATCACCATTCAGGGTGTCCGCAAGCTCCATGCCTGCAGCTATGAGGTGATCCCCGACCGGATTGTTGCCGGAACCGTGATGATCGCCGCCGCCGCCACGCGGGGCAATGTGACGCTGACACACACCAATGCAGGACATTTGACCTCCCTGATCCACATCCTGAGGCGCGCCGGTGTTCAAATTACAGTGTGCAATGATATAATTAATATCAGCTGTATGGGACGTCCCCGTGCGGTTGAGCGAATTGTTACCTCTCCGTATCCGTCCTTTCCTACGGACCTGCAGTCTCAGGTTATGGTTCTATTGTCCCTGGCGGAAGGATTCAGTGTGATTAAAGAAACGGTCTTCGAAGGGCGCTTCAAGCATGTGGAGGAGATGGCCCGGATGGGAGCCGATATCTCCATTGATCTGAACAGGGCATTCATACGCGGCGTTAAGAGGTTGTATGGGGCAACGGTTGAGGCTACTGACCTGCGGGCAGGAGCAGCCCTTGTAATCGCCGGGCTGGCTGCTCAGGGAACGACTATTGTAGAGCAGGCGCATCATATTGACCGGGGATATGACGGCATCGAATTATTGTTTCAAAAGCTGGGGGCGCGCATTAGCCGCAAGGTGCCGGTGCCTGACCCGCTGGATTTGGCCAATTAAAGCTCCCTGTCTCCTTCGGCGTAGCCGTGAGGAAGGAGACAGGGCCTTATTACGGAGATATGAGAATGCCAAAAACGCGAATACCTCTTTTGAAAGAGGACAAGCCTAGCAAGAGAAAAAACCGTAAAATCATCATCATCCTGGCACTGCTGTTTACTGCGCTGCTGGCTGTAATCTTCTTCCGTTCGTCGATCAGCAAGATTACAGCCATTGAAATGCAGGGGGATAAATATACGTCCCGTGAGCAGCTGCTGGCTGCAAGCGGCCTGAAGATCGGAGGACAGTTCTTCGCAGTCTCCGGAGATTCCGTGGGGGAGGCACTGGAGAAGCTGAATACGGTTCAGGAGGCGCAGGTCAGCAAGAAGTTCCCCGGTGTGGTTACGATCACTGTGAAGGAGTACCCGGCGGTTGCTTATGAACTGGACCAGGCAGGCGTGCTGGAGGCTATTCTGTCAAGCGGAGCCGCCGTCTCTGTGACGGATACCGGAATTGCTGTAGAGAAGCCGATATTGACTAACTGGAAGGCTGACGATCCTTATAAGACCAAGCTGTGCCAGGCGCTGGCCGGCATTCCGAATGAGCTGACCAGTGATATATCGGAGATTGTACCTTCTCCGACGTTATCTTTTCCTGACCGGATCAAGCTCTACACACGTTCACGCTTTGAGGTCATAACGGCCATTTCACTGCTGAAGGATAAAGTAGGCTATTTGAATCAGGTGATTCAGACGGAGGAGCCGGGACTGATCAAAATGCTGGAGGCTGATTCCTATGTTCCCTTCCATTCTGAAGCTGGGGACACCGGAGAAGACGCAGATGCACAAGAGTAAATAGTCCCTACTAATAGAGCGGAATAAATGCTACAATCTGTTTTACGGGTAATAAGCAATATCCCTCTTTTTTCTGCGGATTTTTTGAGATGCAATCCAGGATATAGCCGCTGTTCTCTTGTTTTTCTTATTTGAATGTCAGGTGCTGATCCCGCTAAGCGGAGAGCGTCTGCCTGCACGTGAATACCTTGTCATATTATTCCTCTCAAAAAATTTGTTGAAAAAAGAGGGAAAGGATTAGGGATGTTGAATATGTACAGAGATGTTTCCCGCGACCGGGATCAAAGACATGTTTATTATGATTATAACAGGAGGTGCCATAGGGCTTGAGCAACAATGACATCATTGTTAGTTTGGACATCGGTACATCCAAAGTTCGGGCAATAATCGGGGAAGTTACTAGTGGAACCTTCAATATTATTGGCGTTGGATCTGCTGATTCGGAAGGGATACGCAAGGGTGCGATTGTAGACATCGATCAGACTGTGCAATCGATCAGGAGTGCCGTAGAGCATGCGGAGCAAATGGTCGGTATTCAAATATCCGAGGTGTATGTCGGCATATCCGGCAATCATATCGGCCTGCAATCCAGCCACGGCGTAGTTGCCGTTCAGAATGAGGACCGTGAGATCGGCGAAGATGACATCGACCGCGTAATCAAGGCAGCGGAGGTTATTGCACTCCCGCCGGAACGCGAGGTCATTGATGTTGTCGCCAAGCAGTATATCGTCGACGGCCTAGAAGGCATTCAGGACCCGCGCGGAATGATTGGCGTCCGCCTGGAAGTGGAGGCCACGATCATTACCGGTGCCAAAACCCCCATACATAATCTGCTCCGCTGCGTGGAGAAATCAGGTCTGAAGGTTAAAGATCTTGTCCTTATGTCTCTCGGGGCTGGCGGATTAGCGCTCTCCAAAGATGAGAAATCGATGGGTGCTGTACTGGTGGATATAGGTGCCGGACAAGCCACGATAGCCGTATATGAAGAAGGTTCCCTTAGTGCAACCTCCACGATTCCGATCGGAGGAGAATTCATAACCAATGATATTGCGTATGGACTTCGGACACTTACCGACCAGGCCGAGAAGGTCAAGCTGAAATACGGCTGTGCCTGGATCGACGATGCCGCTTCGGAGGTCGTCTTCAAGGTCCTGCGTATCGGCAGCAATGTAGAGAAGGAATTCAACCAGGAAGATCTGGCTGCGATTATCGAGCCGAGAGTCCAGGAAATCTTCCACCTGATCCGCCAGGAAGTGAAGCGGCTTGGTTATACGGAGCTCCCGGGAGGTTATATACTTACGGGTGGCACAGTATCGATGCCTGGGGTGCTTAAGGTAGCCCAGAACGAGCTGGCAGCCTCCGTACGGATCGCTGTTCCGGATTATATTGGAGTACGCGACCCCGGCTTCACCGGCGGCGTAGGCATTCTTCATAATGTGGTACGTAACTACCGCGGACGGAGCAGCGGCGGAAGTGCCAACAAGAAGACCGTTAACCGCAGCAAGCAGAGCGCAGCGCCGGTTCAGGATTCTTCCAAGAAGCCGGGTCTGGTGGAACGACTAAAGAATATGTTTAGCGAGTTCATATAAGTGTAATCCAGATATACTTGGACTGGCCATCCAAGCACTACTCGAGGGGGAGATGGAAACAATATGTTGGAATTTGATTTTGAAATGGAGAGTTTGGCGCAAATAAAAGTCATCGGCGTCGGCGGCGGCGGAAGCAACGCTGTGAACCGGATGATTGAAAATGGCGTTCAGGGTGTTGAGTTCATCACGGTTAATACAGACGCCCAAGCGCTGCATATGGCCAAATCGGAGCATAAATTACAAATCGGAGATAAATTGACCCGCGGACTTGGCGCAGGAGCGAATCCTGAGGTCGGCAAGAAGGCGGCAGAGGAATCCCGCGATCTGATCTCGAATACGCTGAAGGGCGCGGATATGGTCTTCGTTACCGCAGGCATGGGCGGCGGTACCGGAACAGGCGCAGCGCCTGTCATTGCCGAAATCGCCAGAGAATGCGGAGCATTGACGGTAGGCGTCGTGACCCGCCCGTTCACTTTTGAAGGCAGAAAACGTGCCAACCAGGCAGAGCTTGGAATCGAAGCGCTCAAGGAAAAGGTTGATACGCTGATTGTGATTCCGAATGACCGCCTCCTGGAAATTGTGGATAAGAAGACTCCAATGCTCGAAGCCTTCCGTGAAGCGGACAATGTACTCCGTCAGGCGGTACAAGGCATCTCCGACCTTATTCAGGTTCCCGGCCTGATCAACCTTGACTTTGCCGATGTAAAGACGATTATGACGGAGCGCGGTTCAGCGCTTATGGGCATCGGGATTGCCACCGGCGAGAACCGGGCATCTGAGGCGGCCCGCAAGGCGATTATGAGCCCGCTGCTTGAAACCTCCATCGAAGGTGCGCGCGGCGTCATTATGAATATTACAGGCGGCTCTAACCTCTCCCTGTACGAAGTGAATGAAGCCGCCGAGATTGTTACCTCTGCTTCGGACCCTGAAGTGAATATGATCTTCGGTGCCATTATCGAAGAGAGCATGAAGGACGAGATCAAGGTTACGGTTATTGCGACCGGTTTTGAACACAAGCCTTCTCCCATAGCTCCTGTACGCCGTCCTGCGGCAAACAGCGAACCATCTGCTGATAATAAGAGCAAGAGTGAGAATCTTCGTCCATTCGGGAATCAGACAAGCTCTGATCAGCTGGATATTCCGACCTTCCTGCGCAACCGGACACGCGGCAATAATGATTAAGAGCCATTAATAGCGATTATAGCTTTGACTGTTACGGAAGCACCGTATCACGCAGCTTTGAACTGCGGGGTATGGTGTTTTTTTGCTTTTCAGGCTGTATAATAACGTTAACGGGAGACGATACCATGGAAATGCTGGACCCCCGGGTGGATTTTGTATTTAAGCGGATATTTGCAAGCGAGGGCAACAAGGATGTACTGCTCGCTTTTCTGAACCGGATATTCTTGGATGCGGGCGATCTTCCGCTGGAGGAAGTAGTGCTGCTTAATCCTTATACGGATAAGGATGATCCGCTGGATAAGCAGGCGATATTTGATATATGGGCGAAGACGGTTGACGGCAAGCTAATCAACATCGAGATGCAGCTTTTCAACAAATATGATATTGAGAAACGCACGTTGTATTATTGGAGCAAACGGTATGCCGGCCAGCTTCAGGTCAACGGCAAATATATTGATCTCAAGAAGTGCGTGACGATCAACATTCTGAATTATAAGGTGCTGCCCAATGAACATACCCATAGTGTATTTCATTTGCGGGAGGACAGCAGCGGAGCGCCGCTGACAGACGATATCGAGATTCATTTCCTGGAGCTGCCCAAGTTGAACCAGCCGCTTATACCCGGCGAGGGCGGCCTTGTGAACTGGCTGTTATTTCTAAAAGGGATTGACTACTCTGATTGGGAGGTGCTGCAAATGAACGAGCCAGCCTTGAAGAAGGCGATGGAGACGCTGGAATTTCTGAGCCAGGATTCAGAAGCCCGCCGTAAATATGAGGACCGCCAGAAGTTTCTGATGGACGAAGCCTCGCAGCGGGATGGTGCGCTGCGCGAAGGCTTCGCTAAGGGAACTGCGGCGGGTGAACTAGAGGCCAAGCGGGTAATAGCAAAGAATCTCCTGTCTATGGGAATGGATTATTCTTCAGTGCAGAAGGCAACCGGACTCTCCGAAGAAGAGTTGAAATCTATCAACAATTAAATACGATACGCATGAAGCCAGCCGCTTAAGGCTGGCTTTTGTTGTGCGCTGAAGTTCCTCTCAAGGCCCATAACTCGACAAAAAAACTGCAAGAACGCCCCCCATGTTTAGACAGACTTTGGATGCGGGAGTTTCTATACTAATCTTATCGTCTAAAAAGAGAGCCTGCACCCCGGCCTCCGGATAGATATCCGCTTGCAGGCAGGTGAGAGCGATGGTTGTGTATATTGACTTGATTTTTGCCGCCAATCTGCTGATCGACGGAGTCCTGCTGTGGCTGACAAGCTGGCTGGTGAAGCACAAGGTATCCTGGTGGCGCCTGACTCTCTCAGCGCTGGCGGGTGCACTCTATGTCGTCATGATGTTCGTACCGGAGCTGTCCTTTCTGTATACCTTTCTCGTCAAATTCGGTTTATCGGTTTTGATGATCTGGATAGCCTTTGGATTTAGAAGTCTGCAAAGCTATCTTCGGGCATTTGGGGCGTTTTATATCATTAATTTTGCGGCGGCGGGAGGGATCATAGGCGTTCATTATCTGCTGCAAAGCTCTGGTGACCTCTGGAAGGGCATGATCTTCACCTCATCGGGAGGCCAAGCTTACCGGCTGAAGATCGGGTTCTGGTTCGTGCTTGCCCTGCTTCCGCTGGTGCTGCTGCTCTTCAAGCTGATCCAGTCCTCCCGCCGGCACAGAGAGCAGCTGGATTCCTATATCGGCGAAGTGACGGTGGAGATCGACGGAGTGTCGGTTACCTGCCCCGGACTGCTGGATACCGGGAACCGGCTCAGCGATCCGCTGACGAGGATTCCGGTGATGGTGATGGAAGCCTCGCTGTGGGAGGGCCATTTGCCGGCTTCCTGGAAAGGGAGGCTGACCCAGACGGGTGCAGATACACTTGTACTGGAAACGGACGGGCAGTCGTTCGCCTGGCAGGACAGAGTGCGGCTGGTGCCGTACAGAGGCGTCAACCGCGGGGCATCCTTCATGCTCGCGCTGAAGCCGGATAAGGTGAGGATAGAGCTTGGCGGTGATACCTTTTGCAGCACAAGGGTACTCATCGGGCTGGATGGCGGGACACTGTCGGGAGACGGCGCGTACCGGGCGGTCATACATCCTGACCTGACCCATAAAGAGAGTGCTCCAGAAGCACCGGCTGACAAGGTGATGGGCTAAGTAACCTATAGGAGGAACAATAATGGTCAAATTCAAGCTTGTGCTGCAACTGCAGTATTACCGCATGCTGTTTCTGCTCGGTCTGAAGAGCCAGGAGATTTATTATATCGGGGGAAGTGAAGCGCTGCCGCCGCCGCTGACACGCGAGGAGGAGGAATTTCTGCTCCAGCGGCTCTCCAGCGGGGATGCGGCCGTCCGGGCCATGCTGATTGAGCGCAACCTGCGGCTGGTGGTCTACATCGCCCGGAAATTCGAGAACACCGGCATTAACATCGAGGATCTGGTATCTATTGGCGCGATTGGACTCATTAAGGCGGTCAACACCTTTGATCCGGAGAAAAAAATCAAGCTGGCCACCTACGCCTCGCGCTGCATCGAGAATGAGATTCTGATGTATCTGCGGCGGAACAGTAAGACCAGAAGCGAGGTTTCTTTTGATGAACCGCTGAATATTGACTGGGACGGCAACGAGCTGCTGCTCTCGGATGTGCTGGGCACGGAGAACGATACCATCTACCGGAACATCGAAGAGCAGGTGGACCGTAAGCTGCTGCAGAAGGCGCTGGAGAAGCTCAGCGAGCGGGAACGGCTGATTATGGAGCTGCGGTTCGGACTGCGGGGCGGCGAGGAAAAAACGCAAAAGGATGTGGCCGATCTGCTGGGCATCTCCCAATCCTATATTTCGCGCCTGGAGAAACGAATTATCAAGCGGCTGCGCAAGGAGTTCAACAAGATGGTGTAAGTGATGAAAGCTGAGGAATAAAATGCCGGACCGGGGAGATAATGTACAGTAATGTTTCTCCTTGGGAGGTTAATCATCATGACCCGAAATAAAGTCGAGATTTGCGGTGTGGACACCGCCAAGCTGCCTGTTCTCACGAACGTGGAAATGCGGGCATTGTTCACTTCGCTGCAGCAGCAGGGCGAGCGATCCGCCAGAGAGAAATTGGTAAATGGCAACCTCAGGCTTGTGCTAAGCGTGATTCAAAGGTTCAATAATCGTGGAGAGTTCGTGGATGATTTGTTTCAGGTAGGCTGCATCGGACTCATGAAAGCCATCGATAATTTCGATTTATCGCAGAATGTCAAGTTCTCCACCTATGCGGTGCCGATGATCATCGGAGAGATCCGCCGCTACTTGCGGGATAACAACCCGATCCGGGTATCCCGCTCCCTGCGCGACATTGCCTATAAGGCGCTGCAGGTGCGTGACAGCCTGACGAACCAGAATTCGCGGGAGCCGACGATCTTCGAAATATCTGAAGCGCTCGGCGTTCCGAAGGAGGATGTTGTCTTCGCCCTTGATGCGATTCAGGACCCGGTATCCCTGTTCGAGCCGATCTATCATGACGGCGGGGACCCGATCTATGTGATGGATCAGATCAGTGACGACAAGAATAAGGATGTCTCGTGGATTGAGGAGATTGCACTCCGGGAGGCCATGCAGCGGCTGGGGCAGCGGGAGAAACGCATTCTGTCGATGCGCTTCTTCGAAGGCAAGACCCAGATGGAGGTCGCCGACGAGATTGGCATCTCACAGGCCCAGGTCTCACGGCTTGAGAAATCAGCGATCCAGCAAATGCAAAAGCATGTAAAGTCCTGACCACAATCTATAAATGAGCGGAGGATATTCCGGATGGCGGCAACTAGCGGCTAGCCGGAATATCCTTTTATATATCCGTGGCGCTGAGGCTCTGGAATACAGTCATGCGGCCAAGCCCTAAGGACATATACTGAAGCTATAGGTCTGAATGTACAGGGGTGGCAGGATGATTGAGGAAACGTCAGCTTCAGGTAAAAAGATGAAAATCTCCGATTTTCAAACCAAAGATGTAATCAATATTGTTGACGGTAAACGGCTGGGCCAGATCAGCGATCTGGAGCTTGATTTGCGTAGAGGTGTCATTGACGCTGTGATTGTCCCGGGGTACACCAGATTCATGGGGCTGTTCGGCGGCGGTGCTGATCTGGTGATTCCGTGGCGGAATATCGTGAAGATTGGTGCGGATGTCGTGCTCGTGAAGCTGGAGGAGCCCCGCATGCCGCAGGGACAGGAAGACCGCGAGATGATGTACCTGGATCGGCCGGACCGCAGTGAACGGCGCACTTATTAATGAGGTGCGTCTTTTTTCTGCGGATATGGGTAAAGTCATAGGAGAATGTTTTCGGGGCCCCCGCAAAGTACCTGAGTAGGCTTCGGAGCGCTGCGCCACTTTGTGGGGCTGAGTGTGTTACACTTAAGCGGAGGTGAAGAGATGGAACCGTTTATGCAAAATGGTACAGCGCCCATGCTGCTGCATCTGGAGCCGTGGCGTGAGCCGTATAGGAGCATTACTGCAGGCTTCACCGGCAGAGCAGGCGGCAGCGGAACGAAGCCCTATGACAGCTTCAATTGTGCTTTTCATGTAGGCGATGATCCGGCGGATGTGCTGGCCAACCGCAGCCTGCTGGCTGCGAGTCTGGGATTCCGGCTGGCCGACTGGACCTGCGGGGAACAGACCCACGGCAAAGAGATCGCAGTCATTACAGAACAGGAACGCGGCCGGGGCAGCCTGGACCGGGCCTCTGCCTTTCAGGCCACTGACGGGCTGCTGACGAATGTGCCCGGGGTGCTGCTGACTTCTTTTTACGCTGATTGTGTGCCGCTGTTCTTCCATGATCCGCTGAACCACGTGGTAGGGCTGGCGCATGCAGGCTGGAAGGGGACCGTGGCGGAAATCGCGGCGGCGATGGTGGAGCGCATGGGACAGACGTACGGGACCCGTCCAGAGGACATACAGGCCGCTATAGGGCCTTCCATCGGAGACTGCTGCTATGAGGTGGATGATTACGTGATGGACCCTGTCCGCCGGCTGGAGGCCAGGCTGAACCTGCCGGATGCGGCGGAAGGCGCACGGGCTGTATATAGACCATCGGAGACAGACAGCAGCAAAATGATGCTGAACTTGAAAGAATTGAATCAACGCATTATGATAAAAGCAGGAATATTGCCGACTCATATCGAATGTACAACTTGGTGTACAAGCTGTAACAGTGATCTGTTCTTTTCGTACCGGAAGGAAAACGGGGTCACTGGGAGAATGACGAGCTGGATCGGAATAAAGGAGAGTTGACATTTTGGCCTCGCTACAAGAAAGAATAGCCACTACCCGGGAACGTGTCGCACGGGCCTGCGCGGCCAGCGGCCGGGATGCCAATGAAGTCAAGCTGATTGCGGTAACGAAATACGTATCGCTGAATACGGTTGCCGCTGTGCTGGAGGCAGGTCTTGAGGAGATCGCCGAGAGCCGCTGGCAGGATGCGGAGCCGAAATGGAATGCGCTTGGACATAAGGGAATCTGGCACTTTATCGGGCATTTGCAGACGAATAAGGTGAAGGACGTTATCGGTAAATTTCAATATATTCACTCTCTGGACCGGCTGTCGCTGGCCAGGGAGCTGCATAAGAAGGCGGAAGCTGCGGGACTTGAAGTGAAGGTGTTCCTGCAGGTGAATATTTCAGGCGAGGATACCAAGTTCGGCCTGGCGCCGGAAGCGGTGGAGGACTTCCTGAGGGAGATCGCCCCGCTTGACCGGGTGAAGGTCATCGGCCTGATGACGATGGCCCCTCACGAGGAAGACCCCGAGGCGACCCGGCCGGTATTCCGCGGACTCCGCGAGCTGCGTGACCACCTGAATCTCCTGGGCTTGACACCTGAGCCAATAGAAGAGCTGTCGATGGGCATGTCGAATGACTTTGAAGTGGCGATACAGGAAGGAGCCACCCGGGTACGCCTGGGAACGGTATTAGTAGGTCATGAGGAGGGAGAATGATGGGCGTGATGAACCGATTTATGAGTTTCTTGGGCTTGCAGGAGGAAGAGGAGATTGTGGAACGGGAGCAAATCTCCCGTGATGAGGATGAATACGAACCCGCCCCTGTAGAAACACGCAAGAATCAGAGGGCCAACGTCGTCAGCATTCATTCCCAAAAAAATGTGAAGGTTGTGCTCTACGAGCCGCGTTCGTATGATGAGGCGCAGGAGATTGCCGACCATCTGCGTTCACACCGCACGGTAGTAATTAACCTGCAGCGGGTGCGCAATGACCAGGCGATGCGGATTATCGATTTTCTCAGCGGAACTGTTTATGCTCTGGGTGGAGGAATATCCAAAATTGGGGGCAATATATTTATGTGCACACCGGACACCGTGGAGATTCAAGGCTCCATTACCGAGATCCTGGGTGACGAGCAAGACTACAATCGAATGAGGTGAGCAGGGTTTGAATGAAATATCTTCAATTATAGACATCCTATTTCAGATTTACTATTACATGATCCTCGTATACATTCTGATGTCCTGGCTGCCGAATCTGCGTGAGAACTTTATCGGTGAGCTGCTGGGCAAGCTGGTGGAGCCGTATCTGGCACCGTTCCGGAGGATTATTCCTCCGCTATTTGGAACGCTGGATATTTCCCCGATTGTCGCGATTATCATGCTGCGCTTTGCCGCAGTCGGGCTTCACTCTATCGTAGCCTCGGTCTTCGGCTAATCCGATGAAGAATGAAATCTACGGGCATTTCCACCCGGATGAGCGGCCGTTTGTGGACAAGGCCTGGGAGTGGGTTACGAATGCCGGAGAGTATCATGAGACGAAGCTGACCGAATTCCTGGACCCCCGTCAGGCCTATATTCTGCAGAGTCTGGTGAACCGCCATCCCGATGTGATTGTGCGTTGGGAGGGCGGTTCTTCGGATGCCGAACGGAAGCGGGGGCTGGTGGCTCCGGATTATCGTGACCTCACAGATGAGGATATGGAGTTAAGCGTGCTGAATATCACCTCCGGCGAACAGAAATTTCTCTCGCTTATGCATGGGGATTATATGGGGGCAATCCTGGGACTTGGCATCAAAAGAGGCAAGATCGGTGATATTCATGTGCTGGAAGACGGCTGTCACGTAGTGGTGGCTGCTGACATCGCGGATTACCTGTCCATCCATTTGACCGGTGTACACCGGATTAATGTCAGTACCGAGATCCTGCCGTTATCGGGTCTGCGCAGCAGTGAAGTCAAGCTGGAGAAGATGGAGTTCACAGTGGCTTCCCTCCGGCTTGACGGGATTGCAGCGGATGTCACGCGGCTCAGCCGGAGCAAGATTCTGGCCCCGATCAAGGCCGGGCGCGTCCGGGTGAACTGGAAGGTCGAGGAAGATCCGTCCTGTTCGCTGAAGGACGGGGACATGGTCTCTATCCAGGGCTTCGGACGGTTCAAGGTGCTGGAGATCGGCAGCTTGACGAAGAAGGGCCGTTACCGGATTTTGGTAGGCAAATTTGTCTGAAGTCTTTGCAGGATTACAGCTGTGCTTGTCGAAATTGATAATCTCAGGGAAATATGGACATTTAGCAGGCCGTGCGCCGGTAATTGTCTTTCATCTATAATCTTCACCGAAATTTCTAGGAGGTGCACAGCATGCCATTAACACCGCTCGATATACATAACAAGGAATTCTCCCGGAGAATCCGCGGTTATGACGAAGATGAGGTCAATGAATTTCTGGATCAGGTGATTAAGGATTACGAGAGTGTGATCCGGGAGAACAAGGAACTGCACAACCAGTTATTAACACTTCAGGAACGCCTGGATCATTTCGTGAATATTGAAGAGAGTCTGTCCAAGACCATTCTTGTAGCCCAAGAGGCTGCAGATGATGTGAAGAACAACTCCAAGAAGGAATCCCAGCTGATCCTCAAGGAAGCGGAGAAGAACGCCGACCGGATTATCAACGAAGCGTTGTCCAAATCCCGTAAGGTGGCGATCGAGACCGAGGAGCTGCGTAAGCAGGCTTCGATCTACCGTACCCGGTTCCGGACGCTGCTGGAAGCCCAGCTGGAGCTGCTGTCCCAGGATGACTGGAATGCGCTGGAGAGCCGTGAGGTTAGCGAGAACGCGCTCTGAGCAGGTAACCGCTCAGATGCATACAAAAACTCCTTAGTAGAAGTTAATCTTGTTTGCTTTAGTGCAAATAAGACTTCTACCAAGGAGTTTTTTTGTATAGCCTTTATACAGTGGCGATTACCTTTCCGGTGATGAGGATAGGGCCTCTTAAGGTGATATCTCCTTGAAGATCCTCCAGGTTAGTAGCAAATACCTGAATCGCATAATATCCTTCGGGAAGATCGGTAAGAATGGTCTGGAACATGGTGGTCATCCGCAGTGGTTCGTCTTCATCGTTCGAGATGGAGGACTGCTGGGCACTGCCGACCAGGATGCCATCTACAAGGACTTCAAGCAGGAGCTTGGGTTGATCGGGCGGAGTAGCAAATACGTTCGTTACCTCCCAGCCAACGGTAGTAGTGAGTTCTACATAATTGCTTGGAGCAGGAGGAATTGCCATACCGAATTCTAATATCAGAGTTGGTGTGGCAGGGACTGGAATCATAATAACTCCGGTGCTTAGATTGGTATGGAAACTTCTTGCATATTCAACTAATGTTTGCGCCATATTTTCACCTCCAATTTGATCATAATCACATCATATGGTTTTCATGGATATTATGCTTGGGGCGACATCCTATTCTTTGGAAAATTGGGAGTTTATAAGGGAGGAATATATTTGAATATTCTATTTATTACCTCAGGTTTCCGGGCCGTCTATTACTTTTTTGAGCAGAGTATAATAGAAGCCTTTTCGAAGGCCGGCCATCGTTGTGAATCTTTCACGCTAAAGAGTGGCTTGGATGCGCTAAAGCTTAAGCAGCAGTCCCTGCAGCCGGATCTGATTCTGGTCCTGGCCGGCCTCAAAATCACGACACCTGTGCTGGAATTCATACAACAAACCAAAGGGAAGTCAGCTATATGGCTGACCGAGGACCCTTATTATATGGATTGGACGGTTTCGCTCATCCCTTATTTTGATTACATCTTCACCATCGATCAAGCCGCATTGGAACAGTACAGACAGCTTGGTCATCCCCATGTCAATCATCTGCCACTGGGCACAGATCCCTGCCTGTTTCATCCCTCAGAGGTCTCTGAAGAGTATGAAAGTGATATTTGTTTAGTAGGTGTACCCTACAGTAACCGCATAGAGCTTATCGAATTCTTACTCCAGAGAACCGATTACCGGATTCAAATTGTGGGGAGAGGGTGGGGCAGGTATTACAATGAATGGGTGAAGCAGCCCGGCCAGACTATAGAGCTGGTGAACGCCTGGGTGAAGCCCGAAACAGCCGTGAATTATTATAATGGCGCTAAGATCGTTCTGAATATCCACCGGCCCTCCGCTGAGAAGTACAACCGGAACCGGGCGGGGATCATCGCAACAAGCATCAACAACCGCACTTTCGACGCGGCCAGCTGTGAAGCGTTTCAGCTTACAGACTATAGAAGCGGGCTCAGTCATCAATTTGAGGAAGGAAAACAGGTGGTTTCGTATCAGGATAAGCATGATTTACTGCAGAAGATCCATTACTATATGGCACATGACGATGAGCGCAAGCGGATAGCTGAAGCAGCGAGGCAGCAGGTGCTGGCCGCCCATACTTTTGAACACCGGGTGCATGATTTGTTAATGAACGTGCAAGCTTGATAGACGGATTTACCGGACCTGATTGACGCCTTACAGTTATTCTGTTAGGCGTTTATTCAGGTTGCCCATAGATCCAGAGAAGCATTCTGTCCTCCATTTGAAAATTTAGTCTTCTAACCTATACCGTTTCGAAGAAGGATACATATGATAGCAAGTAAACAGCGAGGGAGGTATTCGATTGCCAAAAGTTACGATCATTATGACCAGCTACAATAAGGCCGCATATGTCGCAAAATCCATTGAATCCATTCTGGATCAGACGCTTACAGATTTTGAATTCTACCTGATGGATGATAACTCGAATGAAGAAACTCTGAAAGTAATTGAGCCCTATCTCAAGGATAAGAGAATCAAATTCTTCAGAAGCGATACAGAAACCCTGCAGCAGAGGGTGGAGAAGGTCAGATATTCCGCGCTGATTAATCAAGCCCTGTATCAAGCAAAGGGAGAGTATATTTCCTATGCTACGGATGACAACTGTTACAGAAATACTAGACTTGAGCAGATGGTGGACTATCTGGAGGAGAACCCCGAGGTCATGATTGCCTACTCTGCATCGCTGGTCAACTACTTGAATGAACACAATGAAGTGACCCGCAGCCAGTTAAGACCGGCCAAAAAAATCGTTTCGGTGGCCCCTTGCGTCATCGATCATTGCTCCATCCTGCACAGAAGCTCCATTCTTCCTGTCATTCATGACAAGTTCGGGTCCTACTGGGATGAGAATCCGGAGTTCTATAGAATTGGCGACGGCCGGTTCTTCTGGCGGCTCAACCAGTTCTGGGACTTCTACCCGGTGGATGAGGTTCTGGATGATAACTATATCACCGAGCTGTCCATTCACTTTCAATTGCAGCACCAGGAGAAGAGCCAGTTCATCCAGATGCTTCCCCCGCAGCGAACCTGCAAGGAGCTGAGAGAAGAGCTGAAATTAATGCAGCAGAAGAAATAAAAAAGCTGCCAAAACCGGTGCATGAAGAAGGAGGAAACAGATTGTCTATCTATCTGTCCAATTACTGGTCGCTCTACAGTGAATTTATCCATGCTGCACAGGAGCTGAAGTACAGGAATATCCCTCTGGCCCTGATGACGAACTTCTATCAGCAAATCAATGATGAGCTTAGAAGCGAGATGGGAAGCAGTGATTTTAAGCTGAAGCTGGAGCATTCCGGTATTCATGAACAGGATCAGATTCAGCCTTTTTTTGAAACGATGGTTGCGCCGCTCTATCAGTCTGTGAAGTCCAATCTGAAGGGCAAAATACTGATTAATCTGGACTATATCAGAATGTCGGAGCAAACGATCAGCGAGCATTTCAGCGGAGATTCGGCCATGATTCTATCCCGCTCCAGAGCGGATGAGCTATTTGGCATCCCCAATGTATACAGCCTGGGCTACAAGCAGGACACCAAAGCTGCTGCGGAAGAGCTGGTCCAGCGGGCGGCAGACCTCTTCGCTAAGGCCGAAGGACATCCTGCGTTCAGCAATGGATTTTTCACCCAGACCTTCCTAAGCCGGATTCCTACCATTGTAGATACCATTGAAATGGTGTTTAATCTCTACAATGACCTGCCGGTAGCCGCTGTAATGGTAGGTACGACAGAAGATGTTGCCAGCCGGACACTTGCCGTCGTTGCAGGGATTAAGGGGATTCCCAGCGTATGTCTGCAGCACGGAATTCTGATGGGAGAGGAAGCATTCATTCCTGTATTCTCCAGCCATGTCGGAATCTATGGGCAATACGAACACGACTGGTATACGAGAAGAGGGCTTGAATCGGAGCGAATTGTGATCACCGGCCACCCGCGTTATGATGATATCTTTACGGCACCGCATACCCCCAAAGATTCGTTCCGGGAGACCTACCAGCTTGACCCTCATAAAGTCACCTTACTAATCGCTACCGGACCAACGCTCGATGAATACAAGATCCGCACCCTGCTTACCCAGTTGGCCTCACATCCGCAATTCCAGTTGATTATTAAGCCCCATCCCTGGGAGCTGTCCAAGAAGCTGATCTCGCTGTATACCGAGTATGAAGAAGAATATAGCAATGTTCATGTGGTTACCGACCGAAAGGCTGACACCCGTGAGCTGATTATGAAATCGGACGCCGTGGTCGCCACCCTCTCCACGGTTGCCCTCGAAGGCCTTTTGTTCGATAAGCCCGTATTTGTCTACAAATTCATTCAGGCCAACCGTGAATATGATTACTATGATGCCCTTGATCCCTATATTCAAAAAGAGCCGGCTGATCTGACCCGAATGGTGGCCCATTATTTCTCCAGCAATAAAGAGAAAGTAAACTACAAGGCTGTGAAGGATAAGTTCTTGCAGCAATCCTATCAGATTGAGCAATCCGGCCGGAGACTTGCCGAATTAATGGACCGCCTGATCCAGGGAAGACCCAAGCTATGAACAGGGGGGAGGAGGAGATGTTCTTTAGGAACAAGAAAATTCTGGTCATTGGCGGAACCGGCACCATCGGGAAAAGCATTGTGAGGCTTATCGCAGAGCAGGAGCCTGAAGTCATCCGGATTCTCAGCAGAGATGAATATAAACAATTTGAGCTGCAGAATGAACTGAACGGAAATCCAAGGCTGCGCTACCTGATTGGCGATGTTCGTAATTATGACCGTGTGCTGGCTGCGATGGAGGGGATAGATTATGTTTTCCATACCGCAGCTATGAAGCATGTATCCTTCTGTGAATATAACCCGTTCGAGGCTGTACTTACGAATATTATCGGCACTCATAACGTGATTCAGGCAGCGAAGCAGCAGAAGGTACGCAAGGTCGTTTTTACAAGCACAGATAAGGCCATTTCGCCGACCAACAACTACGGGGCCACCAAGCTGTCTGCTGAGAAGCTGATTTCCTCTGCCGTCACCTCGGGAGGCCCCGGCCAAACCGTGTTCTGCACCGTGCGGTTCGGGAATGTGATGGGCTCCAGAGGGTCTGTCATTCCCTTGTTTGTGAAGCAGGCGAGAGAAGGCAGAGCGATCACCGTAACAGATCTGTCCATGACCAGATTCATGATGACGCTGGAGCAGGCGACCCGGCTCACCGTTCAGTCCCTGCAGCTGGCGAAGGGTGGTGAGACTTTTATTCTGAAGATGCCTGTGATCAGGCTGAAGGATCTGGCTGAAGTTGTAGCCGAAGAGGCGTCGAAGAAATACGGGGTTCGCCTGTCGTCTAAGGTGAAGATCCTGGAGATCGGCCTGAAGCCCGGTGAGAAGAGATACGAAGAGCTGATGACCCATGAGGAATCCTTAACCGCTTATGAATTAAAAGATGTATATATTGTCCCTTCCCCCTATGCTGCACCGCAGTCCTACCGGGAAGCAAGCAGGCCGAAGCCGGGCACCTACAGCTCCGAAGGAGAGATCCCGCTGACCAAGGAGGAGGTAAGGAAGCTGGCGATTGAACAAAATCTAATCTAGTGGAGGCTATTATGAATATACTCGTAACCGGAGGTACAGGGTTCATTGGCAGATGGGTCGTAGGGCGTTTGTTAAAGGATGGACAAAGTGTCTGGGTGATCGATAATTTGGCGAATTCATCCCTGGATAATCTGAAAGAGTATGAAGATAGCGAGCATCTGCAGAAGGTACAGATCATGGACCTCAAGGACAGAGAGGCCTTGAAGGAGCTTTTCCGGGAGAACACCTTCGACCTGTGCTACCACCTGGCGGCAAGCATAAACGTGCAAGACAGCATTGATGATCCTGAAACCACGTTCAATAATGATACGCTGGCCACCTTCTATCTGCTCGAGGAATGCCGCAAGCAACAGGTGAAGATGGTCTTCATGAGTACCTGCATGGTCTATGCCAGAGCCAATGATGAGCAGGGAATTGACGAGCAATCCCCCATCAAGCCAGCCTCGCCTTACGCCGGTGCCAAGATTGCAGCGGAGAATATGGTCCTGTCCTATTTCTACGCTTATGATCTGCCGGTGGTCGTTGTAAGACCGTTCAACACCTATGGTCCCTATCAGAAAACCGGGGGCGAAGGCGGCGTCGTGGCGATCTTCATTCACAGCAAATTAAAAGGCGAGCCGCTGAATATCTACGGAGACGGCACCCAATCACGGGATCTATTATACGTGGGGGACTGTGCAGATTTCGTGGTGGAGGCGGGCTACAGCGATAAGCTGCATGGAGAAATTGTCAATGCAGGCACGGGTGAGGATATCACCGTCAATCAATTGGCCGAGCTTATTGCAGACGGGCAGGCCCCCATCCATCACGTTCCGCATATTCACCCGCAGAGTGAGATCCAGAAGCTGTTATGCAATTACAACAAGGCGGAGAAGCAATTGTCCTGGACGCCTAAGGTTACCATTCAAGAGGGCATCCGGCGGACAGAGCAATGGATTCTTGAGACCTTTCACCGAAAGGAGCCGAACCAGTCATGAGAAAAAGCAAACTGGCCATTGACGGCGGGAAGCCTGTACGTGCCCACTACTTGCCGTATGGGAGACAGATGATCGATGACGAGGATATTGAGTCCGTGGTCAAGGTGCTGCAAAGTGATTACTTGACCAGCGGGCCGGCCATTGAGCAATTTGAAGCGGAGATCGCAGCGTTTACAGGGGCGAAATATGCGGTGGCTTTCTCCAGCGGAACAGCAGCGTTGCATGGAGCTTGTTATGCCGCCGGAATCGGTGAAGGGGATGAGGTGATTACAACCCCGATGACGTTTGCCGCCACGGCGAACTGTGTGCTGTATCAGGGGGGCGTACCGGTATTTGCCGATATCGATCCGCGGACGTATAACCTTGATCCGCAGCGGATCAGGGAGAGCATTACCGCGCGGACGAAAGCGATTATCCCGGTCCACTTCACCGGCCAGCCGGCGCAGCTTGATGAGATTCTGCAGATTGCCCGGGAGCATAATCTGATCGTGATCGAAGATGCCGCCCATGCGCTTGGTGCAAGATATAAGAATACAAGCATTGGGGCTATCGGAGACATGACCATGTTCAGCTTCCATCCTGTAAAGCATATAACAACGGGAGAAGGCGGAATGATTACGACCAATAACCCGGTGTATTATGAGAAGCTGCTGCAGTTCCGCACCCACGGCATCACCAGGGATGAGCGCAAGTTAAGGGAGAACCACGGACCCTGGTATTATGAGATGCAATTCCTCGGGTACAACTACCGGATTACAGATATCCAGACCTCACTCGGTATCTCCCAGCTGCGCAGAATCGGAAGCTTCATTGAGAAGCGCAAGCAGCTTGCAGCCTTGTATCTGCAAGAGTTGAGCGGGACTGAAGAGCTTATTCTGCCGCATCAGCTGCCGGAGGCGGAGTCGAGCTGGCACCTGTTCATTGTCAGACTTCAGCTATCGAAGCTGAAGGCCACCCGCAAGACGGTCTTTCAGGCGCTGCAAAAGGAGAACATCGGAGTAAACGTCCACTACATCCCCGCCTATCTCCATCCGTACTACGAAAGCTTGGGATTCCGCAAGGGAATCTGTCCGGTTGCTGAAAGCTGCTACGAGGAATTCATTACGCTGCCGTTATATGCGGGCATGGACCCCGAAGATGTGATGGATGTGGTCGCCGCGGTCAAGAAGGTGATCCGCCACTACTCCAAGTGAAAATAGAGAAGGGAGTGATTAATGTGGCCAAGGCAAAAGTGATTGCCGAGATTGCCAATGCCCATATGGGCGACCCCGGCCGGCTGCGGGAGCTGATCCTCGCAGCCGCACGCAGCGGTGCAGACGGAGTGAAATTTCAATGGTTCCATTACGATAGCTTAGCGGTGCCGGATTTCATCCATTATCAGACGTATATCAATTTGTTCATCGGCAAGCAGCAATGGGCGGAAGCGGTACAGCTTGCCAAGGCTACGGGGCTGGAGGTATGGGTAGATGTCTATGACGAATGGGGTGTCGGGCTTCTCGCGGAGCTTGAATCGCAGGTAGACGGCTTGAAATTACCCACAACCGTCTTACAGTCGCTCCCCTTGATAGAAGCCCTGCACAGGTTCGATAAGCCCTTACTTATCGGTGTAAGCGGCTGGCTGGAGGAAGAGATGGATTCCCAATTAGCCTACATCCGGGGTCATTTCAAAGGTCCCATCGTGCTGATGCACGGCTTCCAGGGCTATCCGACCCGGACGGAGGATTCCAATCTGAGCAGGATCGCCCATATTAAGCAAACCTATCAGCTGGAGGTGGGCTTCGCGGACCATGAGGATGCCGATCATGAAATGGCGGTCGATCTTCCGGTCTATGCCTATCTGCTGGGGGCCAGTGTCATTGAGAAGCATATCAACCTGAACCGTGCGGAGAAGGGGATTGACTATTATTCCGCGCTGGAGCCGGAGGAATTCGGGCGGATGGTGGATAAGCTGCGCCGGGCAGAGTGTGTACTGGGGAGCCTCGAAATTAAGGAATCGGAAAGAAGGTATCTGGAGGATTCCTCTCTGAAGATCGTCTCCCGTACGGAGCTGCGCCCGGGTGAAATGATCACGCCTGCGAACATATGCTATAAGCGTTCCTCTATGCCGGATGCCCTCATGGCGCGCAATGCTTCGGTGCAATTCCCTGTGATTGCAACGGCAGCAATACCAGCGAACACACCCATCACGCCCGGGAAGGTAAAAGCACCCAAAATCTGCATCGCCGTCATCTGTAGATTGAAATCTACCAGGCTCCGCCGCAAGGCGCTGCGAGAGATTCACGGTATTCCAGCCATCGAGAGATGCCTGATGAATTGTCTGGCTGTGCCGGGCGGCTATGAGGTGGTGCTGGCCACCTCGGATCTGCCGGACGACCAGCCGCTTACGGCGTTCACCCTGAACCATCAGGTGAAGGTGGTAACAGGCGACCCGGACAATGTGGCTGCCAGAATGCTGAGCGTGGCTGAAGCGGCCCAGGCAGATATCGTAGTCCGGGTTACCGGCGACAATCCGGCGATCTCTCCGGAGATGCTTCAGCTTCTGATAGACCGGCATCTGGCAAGCGGTGCGGACTTTACCTACGCCAAGGAGTCGACCATGGGGACGGTGGGGGATGTGTTTACCGTTGAAGCGCTGAGAAGGCTGCTGCACTATTCCAATCCGCTTACGCATGCGGAGTATCTGTCCTTTTACTTTTTCAACAATCCGCAGATCTTCAAGATCAATGCTGTGGATCTTCCTGCAGAGTGGGTGCATCCCGAGTGGCGGTTAACCATGGATGAGCTTCAGGATCTGGAGCTGTTCGAGGCGATCTACCAGGCACTGGATGTGGGGGCAAGACCGCTGTACTTCGAAGAATTGAAGGCATTCCTGCAGGGCCACCCTGAGATGGCTGAGCGCAACAGGGGCATTCAGGTGAAATGGCGGGATGATACGGAGCTGGTCAAGGAGCTGAATGAAGCAACCACCCTGAAGAAGAGACCATAACGTTAGCGAGGCTAAGGAAGATGATGAATAAAGCCAGGCTTGTGCTGGGTACAGCCCAGTTAGGCGGAAATTACGGAATTGCGAATACAGCCGCCAATCTCTCTGTGCAACAGAGGAAAGAGCTGCTCCAATATGCCCTCTCCTCGGGGATCGGTTATTTGGATACCGCACCGGGATACGGGGACAGCGAGTCTATCATCGGAGATTGCCTGGAAGATGCAGACCCGCAGAGCCGGCCGCAGATTGTGACGAAGCTCCCTTCCGTCCAGCGGTTAGGACTGCACACGGAGGAAGCGCGGAGGAGGTTCGTCACCTCTTCCGTCCGCTCTTCCCTGAACCGGCTGAAGTGCTCTGCGCTGGATGTCTGTCTCTTGCATGATCCGCTGGATCTGACTTACCAGGGCGGCGAAATTCTGCGAATACTGCAGGAGCTGAAGCAGCAGCAGCTGATCCGCAGAATCGGCGTATCCGTGTATGATGCAGAGGATATTGCGAATTTTATGCGCGAGGAAGACCTGGACAGCATTCAAATTCCGCTGAATGTGCTGGACCAGAGATGGATAACGAATGGAATGCTGGAGCGGCTCGCCCGGAAGGGCACAGAAATCTTCGTCCGCAGTGTCTATCTGCAAGGCCTGCTGCTGATGGCACCGGAGCAGCTTCCGGCGGGGCTGAAGCAAGCGGAGCAGCCGTTGTTACGATTAATCAGGTACAGCGAGGAAACCGGGATACCGGTTAAAGAGCTGTGCTTCCTCTATGTGAGGGATCTTCCGGGGATATCCGGGCTGGTGATTGGTTGCGAGAAGGTGGAACAGGTGCAGGAGAACCTGCGGATGATGGCATTGCCCCCTCTAAGCCGGGCAGTGAGGCAGAAGCTCGGTGAATCCTTTACGGATATTCCTGTAGAGATCATTGACCCCAGGAGGTGGAAGTAACCGGATGCGTACTCTTCAAGAATTATTCAATCTGCAAGGGCGGACAGCGGTTGTGACTGGAGGTGCTGGTTATCTGGGCACAGCTATAGCAGAGGGGCTGGCTGAGGCTGGCGCGTCAGTCTATCTGGTAAGCTCAAGTGGTCAGCGCTGCAAGGAGACCGCTGAGGCGATCGCCCGCACCACCGGAGCAGCCTGCTTCGGCAAGGCAATGGATATCCGGGATGAAGCATCAGTCAGAGCATGTATTCAGAGCATCGCCGAAGCGGCCGGAAGCATCGATATCCTGGTGAATAATGCCGCGTTCAGCTCAGCGGCCAAGCTGGCCGTCATGAGTGAAGAACAGTGGCTGGCCGGGCTGGACGGGACGATCAACGGAACCTTCAGATGTGTCAAGTCCGTCCTGCCCTATATGGTTGAACAAAAGAGAGGCTCCATCATTAACGTCTCCTCGATGTATGGGCTGGTCTCGCCGAACCCGGAGGTCTACGGAGAAAGCGGGATGGATAATCCCGCCAATTACGGGGCCGGTAAAGCGGCGATTGGCCAGTTTACCCGTTACATTGCCTGCCACTTCGGGCAACATGGAATCAGAGCGAATACGGTATCGCCTGGGCCTTTTCCGAATGCAGCGGTTCAAGCCGACCCGCAGTTCATCCGGCAGCTGGAGAGGAAGAATCCGCTGGGCAGGATCGGCACTCCTGAAGATTTGAAGGGAGTCATGGTATTCCTGGCTTCTGCCGCTTCAAGCTATGTTACAGGTGAGAATATCTCTGTTGACGGAGGCTGGACCGCATGGTAAGCACAGCAGCTAATCAGATGAATATATGGATTCGGGCCGATTCCTCGTATTCAATGGGCACGGGCCATGTCATGCGTTGCCTGACACTTGCGGGAGGGCTTGCCGCCAAGGGCGGGAAGGTCTCGTTCATTTGCCGCGAGCTGCCAGGGAATCTGGCTGACTATATCAGGGGCCAGGGCTATGCGGTGGAGCTGCTGCCGCCGCCGGATGATCCGTCGTACGCCGCATTCTGGCTTCAGGTGGATTGGCGGACCGATGCCTTGCAGACAGTTCAGCGGCTGGAGGGGGCTGCTCCTATAGATTGCCTCATTGTTGACCATTACGGGATTGATAAGCGGTGGGAAGCATGGGTGCAGGGGACAGCGAAGAAGATCGTGGCCATCGACGATTTGGCGGACCGCCCGCATGAGTGTGATCTGCTGCTGGACCCCAATCCATCCGCTGCCCGGGACCGCTACCAGGGGCTGCTTCCCGCCTACTGCATTGAATTGACAGGCACCTGCTATACGCTGCTGCGGCCGGAATTCCGCGCGGCTAAGCTGGGGCTGGCTGAACGGGACGGAGGCATAAACCGGGTTCTGGTGTTTTTTGGCGGCACAGATCCTACGGGTGAGACCCTCAAAGCCTTACAGGCCCTGCAAAGTCCCGCCTTCGCTAACCTGCAGCTGGATGTCGTAGCAGGCGGAATGAACTGCCGTAAGGATGACATCGCAGCGTTATGTGACTCGATGCCACAGGCCAGCTTCCATTGTCAGATTGATTACATGGCAGACTTGATGCAGAAGGCAGACCTCTCCATCGGAGCAGGCGGAAGTACGACCTGGGAGCGCTGTTACCTGGGCCTGCCTTCACTATGTATTATTACGGCGGATAATCAGCGGGAGATCACGGCCTTGGTTCATGCGCAGGGGGCTGCACTTTGCCTGGGGAAGAGTAATGAGGTGACCGCTCAAGCCATTGAGCAGGGGCTTAAGGCTATGCTGGCCGACCCGTCCAAGGTACGGGCCATGTCTGAGCAGGCGCTCCGCCTGATGGGCGAGGATAAATGGGATGAGGTCATAGACAGGATTATGGGAGGGGACTATGGCAGACTTAAGGGACTATAGGCTTGAGAAGCTGGGGCAAGAGCATAGCCGGCTCACATGGGAATGGCGCAATGCCGATCACATCCGCCCCTATATGAATCATGACGGGATCATTGCGCTGGAAGAGCATCTTAGCTGGATGCATGCTATAGCCGAGGATACCAGCCGGGTGGTCCGAATCTGTTACTATCTGGACACACCGGCAGGCTTCGTGCAGTTCTCACAGATTGACAGGGTCCACAAGACCTGTGAATGGGGCTTTTATATAGGGGACAAGAGCTGTCCCCCCGGCTCCGGCACCATGATGGGAATCTTGGCGCTGGAGCATATTTTCCAGCTGGAGCAGCTAAATAAGGTGTGCGCGCAAATCCTGGATTTCAATCAGCGGAGCTTGTCCTATCACCACAAGCTAGGCTTCATAGAGGAAGGCAGGCTAGGCAGGCAACGGATCAGAAATCATCAGCCTGTGGATGTGGTCTTGATGGCCCTATTCCGGGAGAAATGGGAGAAGCACAGGCTACGGCTGACAGAGGAGGCAACGACAGGCCATGAAGGAAATCAGGATCGGTAACCGCACCATCGGCAGCGGGCATCCGCCTTTTGTCATCGCGGAGATGTCCGGTAATCATAATAAGTCCCTGGACCGCGCGCTCGACATCGTTAAGGCCGCCGCCCGGGCTGGCGCACATGCGTTCAAAATCCAGACCTATACGCCGGACACCATGACGCTTAATCTGCAGAATAAGGATTTCATGATTGGGGATTCGAACGGACTGTGGAAGGGAAAATCGCTGTATGAGTTGTATGCTGAGGCGTATACACCATGGGAGTGGCATGAGCCTATCTTTGCTTCGTGCAGGGCGCTCGGGATGATTCCGTTCAGTACCCCGTTCGATGAGTCCTCGCTCGAATTCCTGGAGACCCTCGGTGTCGACTGCTACAAGATTGCTTCTTTCGAAAATAATGATATTCCCTTATTGCGGAAGGTGGCCTCCAAAGGGAAGCCGATGATTATATCCACCGGGATGGCCTCGCTTGGCGATATTGAACAGGCTGTCCACACCATTACCGGGGCAGGCTGCCAGGAATATATACTGCTCAAATGCACCAGCAGCTATCCTGCTTCGCCCGGGAATACCAACCTCAATACCATTCCGTATCTCCGCGACATCTTCCGTGCTCAGGTGGGCCTGTCCGACCATACCCTGGGCGTAGGGGCCGCTGTGGCAAGCGTGGCGCTGGGCAGTACGGTGATCGAAAAGCATTTCACCCTGAACCGTGCGGAAGGCGGGGTGGATGCTGCATTCTCCCTGGAGCCGGCAGAATTCGCTTCCCTAGTCCGGGAGACGGATACGGCCTGGAGGGCACTCGGGGGTATCTCCATCGGTCCCACCCCCGAAGAAGAGAAATCCCTGCAATTCAGACGGTCTGTCTATACCTCCAAGGACATCAAGGCCGGAGACCTGCTCACTGCGGATAACATCAAAGTCATCCGCCCCGGCTACGGCCTTGCGCCCAAATACTATGATCTGCTCCTCGGCAAACGCCTCAGAACCGATCTGCCCGTCGGCACCCCGCTGAGCTGGGACCTGCTGTTGTAATCCGCCTTGACAATTGGGGAGAAAACGTCTATAACTAGAACATATCTGTATCCATTGAATCTAAATTCGATGACGGGACAAGTACGATAAGGTAACGTTCTCCAGAGAGTCGGTGCTTGCTGCGAGCCGATCGTTCACGCCTTACCCGAAGATCCTCCCCTAGAAGCTAAGCTGAAGCGTGTATACGTGCGTAGGCTCCGCCGTCTGCCGGACGTTATCCCGGACCCGCCAGGTTGTCTATTGCCTGCGGACTGAGATTGTACTGAATCCACACCCTTAGGATGTGCGTGCAGTACAAATTAGGGTGGTATCGCGAGCGCTGTCTCGCCCCTTTGGGGGCGGGGCGGCGTTTATTTGTGTGTTGGGCATCCCCCTAAATCGTCAGAGATCCCCCTAAATCCCCCTTCCAAGGGGGACCCCAAGGGCTGGCCGCCCTCTGGACACCCGCAACAAGTGCTCCGTGGAAAGAGTGGCGTGGGCGGAAGGGAATGGACTCTGTTGGCGGAAGGACCAGCCCTTCTTAGGCTCCCCTATCGGGTACGCCTGCGGGGCCTCAACAGCGCTAACGGCAAGCCCCCCCGGCCAAGTAGCTGCCCTCCGGGATCGCGGGCCGGGTGGCCCAAGAATGAACGGCAAGCCCCCCGTCCAGTGCTGCCCTCCGGGTTCGCGGGCCGGGTGGCCCAAGAGCCAACGGCAAGGCCCCCGGGCGGGAGCCCGGTGGTGCCCTAGCGTAGTTAAGGCCCCGCAGGCGTACCCGTCGGTGCAGCCTAAGAAGGGCCGAGGACTCCGCCGAAGTAATCCTTCCCGTCCACTGACCCTGCTCCTCGCGCGATGCATTTATTTCGGGTGTCCAGAGGGCAGCGCCCTTGGGGCCCTCCCTTGGCGAAGGGAGGGTTTGGGAGGGATCGAAAATTTTTAAAGTTTTAAATCTTTTTTAAAAGAAGAAGGCTCGGATAATATCCGAATACAGTTTAAGACTAAACGAAGGGATTGACCATCATGCATAAGGTAGACGTCAAAGAAAAAGCCCGGGCCAGAGATGTCCGGATCTTGAAAAAGTGGAGCGAGGAGGACACATTCCGCCGCTCTATGAAGAACCGCGAGGGACGCCCGAACTATGTGTTCTATGAAGGGCCGCCGACCGCGAACGGGGTGCCGCATATCGGGCACGTGCTGGGCCGGGTCATCAAGGATTTTATCGGCCGCTATCAGACCATGAAGGGCTTCCGCGTCATCCGCAAAGCGGGCTGGGATACGCACGGCCTGCCGGTAGAGCTCGGGGTGCAGAAGAAGCTCGGCATCTCCGGCAAGCAGGATATCGAAGAATATGGTGTGGAGAAGTTCATCAAGGAATGTAAGGAAAGTGTATTCGGCTATGAGAAGCAGTGGCGCGAGTTCACGGAAGCGATCGGCTACTGGACAGATCTGGATCATCCGTATGTAACGCTGGACAATACGTATATCGAGAGCGTGTGGAACATCCTGGCTACGGTTCATGAAAAAGGCCTGATGTACCGGGGTCACCGCGTTAGCCCGTACTGCCCGAGCTGCCAGACGACCCTCAGCTCCCATGAAGTAGCCCAGGGGTATAAGACCGTTAAGGATCTGAGTGCCACCGCCAAGTTCAAGCTGGACGGCAGCGGCGACTATGTGCTGGCCTGGACGACTACGCCTTGGACGCTTCCGGCGCACATGGCGCTGGCGATGAATCCGGCTATGGAATATGTGCGTGCGCAGCAGGAAGACGGCGTGTATGTACTGGCTAAGAATCTGGTGGACGAAGTATTGAAGGGCGAGTACACCATCCTGTCTACACACACAGGCGCTGACTTTATCGGCCAGAGCTACACACCGCCGTTCGGTTATATCAAGGCAGAGAAGCATAATGTGATTGTCGGAGCCTCTTTTGTAACGGACTCCAGCGGTACCGGGATCGTACATATGGCTCCGGCTCACGGGGAAGACGACTATAAGAGCTGCCGCGAGAATGGGATCAGCTTCGTGAATGTAGTGGATGCTTCCGGGAAATACACGGATGTAGTGAGTGATTTTGCCGGACGGTTCGTGAAGGACTGTGACCTTGATATCGTGAAGGTGCTGTCTGAACGCGGCCTGCTCTACCACAAAGAGAAATACGAGCACAGCTATCCGTTCTGCTGGCGCTGCGACACCCCGCTGCTCTATTACGCAACAGACAGCTGGTTCATCCAGACGACAGCAATCAAGGATCAGCTGATTGCCAACAATAACAGTGTGGACTGGTACCCGGACCATGTGCGCGAAGGCCGCTTCGGCAAGTTCCTGGAGGAGCTGGTGGACTGGAATATCAGCCGTAACCGCTACTGGGGTACACCGCTTAACGTATGGGTCTGCCAGGATACCGGCAAGGAATTCGCACCGCACAGCATCGCCGAGCTGAGAGCGATGGCCATCGGCGAGGTCGCTGAGGATATCGAGCTGCATAAGCCGTATGTGGATAATATCCAGCTGCGCAGCCCGTTCAGCGAAGGCGGCGTCATGGTCCGCACCCCGGAAGTGATCGACGTCTGGTTCGACAGCGGCTCGATGCCGTTCGCCCAGAGTCATTACCCGTTCGAGAATCAAGACCGGTTCGAGGACCAGTATCCGGCAGATATGATCTGCGAAGGGATCGACCAGACGCGCGGCTGGTTCTACAGCCTGCTGGCAGTATCGACCCTGTTCACAGGGAAGGCGCCGTACAAGGCGGTTATCGCCCATGGCCATATTTTCGATGAGAACGGCCAGAAGATGTCCAAATCCAAAGGCAATGTCATCGACCCTTGGGAGATCATGAACGAATACGGAACGGATGCCTTCCGCTGGGCCATTCTGTCTGACAGTGCGCCGTGGAACAACAAGCGGTTCTCGCGCGGTCTGGTCGGGGAGACGAAGTCCAAGGTAGTGGACACTCTGGTGAACACGCATGCCTTCCTTACGCTGTATGCCGGAATCGACGGCTATGATCCTGCGGATCATCCGTTCAAGGTGTCAGAGCATAAGCTAGACCGCTGGATTCTGTCCCGCCTGAACAGCCTGATCGTGCTGGTGGATAAAGGGCTGGCCGTGAACGACTTCGTGAATACCTCCAAGGCTATTGAGAACTTCGTGGATGAGCTGAGCAACTGGTACATCCGCCGTTCCCGTGACCGGTTCTGGGGCAGCGGGCTGGGCGAAGAGAAGCTGGATGCTTACCGCACCCTTACGCATGTCCTGCTGACCACTGCCAAGCTGATGGCTCCATTCACCCCGATGCTGTCCGAGGATATCTTCACGAACCTGGGCGGCGGAGAGAGTGTGCATCTGGCAGACTATCCGGCAGCGGATGAGAACCTGATCGACCTTGCTCTGGAAAAAGATATGGAGTATGCCCGCGGCATCGTCGAGCTGGCCCGTAACGTCCGCAACGAGAGCGGCATCAAGACCCGCCAGCCGTTGTCCGAGCTGATTGCCTCCACTCCGGACGACTTCAACGTGGCGGATTATGAAGAGCTGATCAAAGAAGAGATCAACGTCAAGAATATCGTCATCGAGCACAGCGACAGCGGCTTCGTAGACTTCACCCTGAAGCTGAACCTGAAGGTGGCAGGTAAGAAATACGGCAAGAGCGTTGGCTTCCTGCAGGGCTTCCTCAAAGCGATGGATAGTGACGCTACCCGCAAAGCAGTGCAAGAAGGCGTTATCGCCATTGTGTCACCGGACGGAGAAGAGCTGCAGATTACGTCCGAGGAGCTGCTGGTTGAGAAGCAGGCCAAACCAGGCTTTGCCTCCGCTTCCGGCTATGGACTGACAGTGGCCTTGAACACGGAAATCACGCCGGAGCTGGTACAGGAAGGCTGGGTACGCGAAGTCGTACGTGCGGTGCAGGATTACCGCAAACGTCTGGATCTGCCGATCGACAAGCGGGTTGCGTTGACCCTGCATGTCGATGACGAGCTGAAGGCGGCGGTGACCGCATTCGAGCATGTGCTGCGTGAGAATGTACTAGTGACTACGGTTGATTTTGACGGAGATTATACCTATGAGACCGTGGATGCCGGCGGCAAGAGCATCGGTATTCATATCGGCGCTTAACTCCGGAGCGGCCGCGCATTTCCTGCATTACTTGTCCATGTATGGCATATACTAGCCGCAAAGGAAAAGTTTCCACGGGTTAGAATGCAAATGACGAGCCCTGTGCTTGAAGAGAGAATTCTCTTTGACCGGGCTCGTTTGTTTTGCGGCTTATAGACAACAGGAGGTGCAGGGGCATGGGCGGATCGAACAACGGGAAGATTCCTGCGGAGCAGCCGAAGCAGCCGGAAGGGCCGGGAAGAATTTCGATCAGAACCACGGACAGAGGGAATAACAGGGAGGAAGCACAGCATGAGCAGCAGCCCACGCATTCTGGAGCAGGCCAACCATCGGGCAAGACAGATCCGGGCGCAGAATATCCTGAGAAAAGTCAGCCAGCTGCTTCTTCCGATCCTAAGCCTACAGTGACTGTCACAGCAGCCGTCGATCCGGCCGATCTTCCCCCGGAAGAGAAGCTGAACGCCCTGTACCGGATAACCACGAGTCTGGCTCAACAGATGGAGAAGTCACGAATCTCGGAATATACCGAGCTGCTGCATTCCCCGTTCCGGCTGATCTGGCTGAACATTCTCTCCGGAACGGCCAGGGGGCTGGGGATTGCGCTCGGGTTCACTTTTTTTGCAGCGACGATTATTTATGTGCTTCAGGTGCTGGGTGCGCTGAATCTGCCGATCATCGGCGATTATATCGCAGACATTGTACGGATTGTCCAGCATCAGCTGGAGCTGAAGACGTTCTGAGCGGCGCTGAACCTGAAATAACCCCACAATGGTGGGGTTTTGCGATTAGTAGGAAGTGAAGCAGGGTTCCAAGACAAGCACAGGGATAGTTGTAAAATGTACACCTAAATGCAGCAAAATAGCCTGTTTTAAACGGATAACTGTAATCTGTACAACTAAATTTGCCTAAAGAGACCCGAACTTAGAGTACAAGGCTTTTTAAATGTACGGAATGCAACTAAACGGGATATCGCGTATGAATCAGATGTTTTAGTTGTACAAAGTGCAATTAAGCCTCTCCAACTCTCTCATCGGATCATTCCTAACCATTGCCAAGCAACATTAGCTGGGCATGGTTTGTGCTCATTTGCTGTGCCAGCTGATCTATTTCCGTTCTTTTCGAGTCGGGTCAAGCAGGTAGTCGCCCTCCTCGTCGTCCATGTAATGACGGTAGCTGTTGCCCTTGATAATCATCAGATGATTGCCCGAAATGTCGGTGGCCACGAAATTCTCCCAGGGCTCCACGAAGCCCTCGGTTTCGTCCGCTTCGATCTCCATATCATTGTAGGAGCCGATGTTGTTCCCTTCTCCCATGGCCGGTGAATCCGAGTTGCCCCAGCTCTCCACGATCTGCCAGGCATCCTCGCCATCGAAGCCGTTCTGGTCGTCCCGCTCATCCAGACTGGTACGGCCAAACGGCGGAGACAGCAGCTCTTCCTCGGCCGGACGGGTGAATGGAGCACTCTGGCGGGGAGCATGCTCTTTCGTGTAGCGGGTGGAGGGAAGGGCGGCCAGGCGCTCATAAGGAATCGGTTCGCCGCTGGCGATGCAGATGCCGTAGGTTCCTTCGTCCATCGCCCGCAGGGCGGATTCAATATCGTCCAGCTCATGCTCATCGCGCTCCAGCAGGGAGATATCCATGGAACGGTTATACAGCTCTGTGGCAGCATCGCCGGGATGGTTATCGATTTCGGACAGCTCGCCGGTGTTGTCCCGCATAGCCTCCTGCAGTCCGTATTGTCCGCTATTGCTTAGCCTGTGCTTGATATCCTCCTGCTGCTGCAGGAGAGCAGTACGCAGCCCGGAGAGCTGCTGTGGTGTCAGATGGCTCATTGCTGTGAGCTCCTTTCGGTAGCTAATCGCTGAAACGGTACCGTCCTTTAAAAGGATGGCAAAGCCGGTTCCGCTTGTACGGATAGCTTGGCCTCCGGGGCCCTTTTTTAGCGATGGCAAATAGTGCCCTGCCTTAACCGGCTTACCTGGTCATGCAATAGACGGGTTCTTGAGGCCTGTGCTACAATATACAAGTCTTTATACAGTATTCGTACCGCGTAGCCGCGGGAAAAATAAGAACGGAGTGACAACTTCTGTGGTGTACTTTCTGATTGCGCTAATTGTATTTCTGATTGACCAGGGTACCAAATATCTGATTGCCACCCGGCTGGAGCTCGCAGAGCAAATTCCGGTAATCAAGGATTTCTTCATTATTACGTCACACCGCAATCGTGGAGCCGCCTTCGGAATTCTGGAGGGGCAGCAGTGGTTCTTCATTGTGATTACAGTAATCGTTGTATGCGGAATCGTCTGGTACCTGGACAAGGCCCGCAAGACCCGCAAGCTGCTGCCTACCGCGCTGGCGCTTGTCCTTGGCGGAGCGATCGGTAACTTCCTGGACCGGATTCTTAACGGTGAGGTTGTGGATTTCCTCATGTTCAATTTCGGAAGCTATACGTTCCCGATCTTCAACGTGGCCGATTCCTGTATCGTGGTCGGGGTGGGTCTGATTATTCTGGACACGCTGCTGGAAGTGAAGGGCGAACAGGAAGTCACCGAGGTGAAGGAATCACAGGAAGTCAAAGAAGGGAATGAATGATTTGAACAAAGACGTCACAGAGCTGGCGGATTCAGGCGCCCTCGAGGAAGAAAGAGACGTCACCGAATGGATCGTTGCCGAGGGCAATGCGCGGGAGCGGATTGATAAATACGTTACAGAGGCCTTGGAAGACGAGATCTCGCGCTCCCAGGTTCAGCTATGGATCGGCAGCGGCCATGTTGTGGTGAACGGCTCGCCGGTCAAAGCGAACTACAAGCTGAATGAAGGCGATAAGGTAACCGTTACGGTGCCGGAACCCGAGGTTACGGACCTGATCGCACAGGATATTCCAATTGAAGTGGCTTATGAAGACAGTGATGTGATTGTGGTGAACAAGGCGCGCGGCATGGTCGTGCATCCGGCAGTAGGGCATCCCTCCGGCACTCTGGTCAATGCGCTGATGTATCACTGCAAGGATCTGTCCGGTATTAACGGCGAGATTCGTCCAGGCATTGTCCACCGGATCGACAAGGATACCTCTGGTCTGATTATGGCGGCCAAGAATGACGCCAGTCATGCTTCGCTGTCCGCCCAGCTTAAGGAGCACAGCGTGACTCGCCGCTATATCGCAGTGGTGCACGGCAATCTGTCTCATGACAAGGGAACCGTAGATGCTCCAATCGGCCGTGATCCGCATGACCGCAAGCTGTATACCGTAACCGAGAAGAACAGCAAGCGCTCCGTGACGCATTTTACCGTGCTGGAGCGGTTCGGTGACTGCACACTGCTGGAGCTTCAGCTTGAGACAGGACGCACGCACCAGATCCGTGTTCACATGAAATTCATCGGCCATCCGCTGGTGGGTGATCCGGTCTACGGGCGCAGCAAGGGAACTACTATGAACGGACAAGCCCTTCATGCAGCGGTACTCGGTTTTGTACATCCTTCTACAGGCGAGTACAAGGAGTTCAGCGCACCGATTCCGGCGGATATGGAAGAGCTTCTATTTACGCTGCGCAGCAGATAAGTACAAATCAATAGATTATAAATCCATGGTACACAGGCCGGATTTGCGTCATATTAAGAGCATAGCTTCACAATATAGGCCCAGGAGATGAATAGAAGATTATGAGCATTGAACAATATCAGGCGACATTCATTCAGACGAATTTTGCAGACCGCATCGGCGGCGAAGGATACGGCAAGGACACCTCCATCTACAAATTTGAGAAAATCAAGCGCGCCAAAGCTTCGGCGAAGCAGGATTTTCCGAACATTGAACTGATCGACATGGGCGTCGGTGAGCCGGACGAAATGGCAGATGAAGGCATTGTGTCCAGACTTGCGCTGGAAGCGGCTAAGGAAGAGAACCGCGGTTACTCCGATAACGGTATTCCTGAATTTAAGGCGGCTGCGGCTGTGTATCTTAAGGAAGTTTTTCAGGTGGACGGAATTGACCCTGTAACGGAAATCGTGCATTCCATCGGTTCGAAGCCTGCGCTGGCTATGCTGCCATCCGTATTCATTAATCCGGGCGATATCACGATCATGACCATTCCGGGTTATCCGGTGCTGGGCACCCATACCAAGTATCTGGGAGGACAAGTCTACTCTGTGGAGCTGAAGAAGGAGAACAACTTCCTGCCTGACCTGAGCTCCATTCCTGAAGAGGTAGCCCGCAAGGCGAAGCTGCTCTACCTCAATTATCCGAACAACCCTACCGGTGCAAGTGCCACCCCTGAATTCTTCAGCGAAGTAGTGGCCTGGGCCAAAAAATATGATGTAGTCGTCATCCATGACGCACCTTATGCTGCACTAACGTATGACGGCGTGAAGCCGCTGAGCTTCCTGTCCGTGCCTGGTGCCAAGGATGTTGGCGTTGAGCTGCACTCCCTGTCCAAGTCCTACAACATGACCGGCTGGAGAATCGGCTTCGTGGCCGGCAACCCGCTGATCGTGAAGGCGTTCAGTGATGTGAAGGACAACAATGATTCCGGCCAGTTCATCGCCATTCAAAAAGCTGCCGCTTACGGCCTCTCTCATCCTGAGATTACCGAAGCGATTGCCGCCAAATACTCCCGCCGCCACAACATGCTGGTGGATGCGCTGAACAGCCTGGGCTTCAAGGCCGAGAAGCCGAAGGGCTCCTTCTTCCTGTATGTAGCCGCACCTAAGGGCGTCAAGGGCGGACGCCGTTTCGAATCCGGCGAGGATTTCTCGCAGTTCCTGATCCGCGAGAAGCTCATCTCCACCGTGCCTTGGGATGATGCCGGCGCGTTCGTGCGTTTCTCCGTGACCTTCGTGGCCAAGGGTGAGGAAGAGGAGAAGCGTGTCATCTCCGAAATCCAAAGACGTCTGAGCGACGTTGAATTTGAATTTTAAGTTTTGGTTTGAATGGGAGCCGCTGCAGAGCAATCTGCGGCGGTTTTTATTTGTCACCGTCTATTTACTATGGTGATCGCCCGGCCTGCCTGGCCACCCGCCCCAATTTGTTGCACAAATTGCAACCTCGCACCGCTCAAACCAAGCCCGGACACGCAAATCCTGCACTTTTTACAACATTCCATTCGGTGATGATGAATCTTTGGCATGAATCCTGCAAAAACTGCAACAATTGGCCCAGCAGCACACAGGAGCGGGAGAATTCCTGCATAATGTGCAACATTAGAGCATCAGTAGAGCATCAGTGCAGCCTACCCTTTCCGGTAAGCAACCCGATGGAAAGCATTAATGTAACGAAACAGCGCTTCGCCGTCATCCGGCACATTCCCCGGTTCACCCAGCGGCAGCATCATGGCCTGATAAGGCTCCGGTACCATTCGATATTGATGCACATAAGAGGTCAGGACGAACCCGTTTCGCTCCCAGAAATGAATACGTTCCTTATGCGACGCCGTAGCCCCCGATTCCGCTTCGATGATGATTCCCCGGATGCCGTGTTCCTGCACAGCCCAAGCTTTGATCTGCTCCAGCATCCAGGTCCCCGTTCCCTCTCCGCGCAATGCCTTATCCACCGCCAGGTAATCGATAATCAGGATCTTGTCCGCAGCTTGTCCCACAACACCCGTAACAGCCATCGCGACAACCACCCCCTGATGCACCCCCGCATGTAAGTAACCAATCTCCCGGTTCAGCATACTGCGCAGTATCCCCTTAGTCTTAGCCCCGCTCGGAAAAGCCTCATGATAAACCTGCTCCATCCGCCCCCACCACGCTTCATCCCATTCTTCTATAGTAACAAACTCCATGTTCATGATTGTATTCGCCTCCAGTTTCATCATAGCAGAGGGAGCGCAGGAACAAAATTATCCAAAGGTTGGAGGGGAGGTTTCGCACTTCGTATTTGGAGTTGTTACGAAGTACTATCAGCGCAGCGCTATAGTGCCCCCACTGCCTGCCCCTCCCCCAAGGGGGATGGCAAGTCCTTGTCCCTTGCACCGTTTAGGTGGAAGCGGCGGAGGGGATTTTGAAACTGCAGGAGCGATAGCGTTCGCCTTTGTCTCCGGATTTCCACCGCGAAGAGCGGTCTAAATCAAGAAATCTGGAGACAACAGCGACCGAAAGTCCAAAATCACCGCAGCCGCGCCCTTCACCTAAATTTCTTTTCCCTATCTGTTACCGTCTTCCCCCCACACTCCCGAATATAATTTGACATCCCCCCATCCATCTGTCATAATTCCCTATAGTTGAATAGCGCCTTTAATTCAGTCCCGTGAGGCTGGCAAGGTAACGTGAATCGAGGTTCGCGTCATGAAAGAAGGAATCCGTAGGAGTACGGAGGGTCTTTTTATGCGCGCGGACACGCCATCTTTTTGAATCTGCGGATTTCACTCCTTGCCTGCTTTGGGCAAGGAGTTTTTTAGTTTATCCGGGGAACTTGAACAGGCGATCAAGCAGGGGGATGGCAAAGAGGATGGTTACTGAAAAAAATGTCATTATGGACGAAACGGCGATTCGCCGGGCACTGTCACGCATTGCACATGAGATTTTGGAGAAAAACAAGGGTATCGAGAATTGCCTACTGGTCGGCATCCGGACCCGCGGCATCTACCTGGCTCAGCGGATCGCGGAGCGCATTAAGGAAATTGAGGGCGTAGACATCCCTTACGGGGAGCTGGACATTACCCATTACCGCGATGACCGCGAAGGCGGCGGGAACAACCGGGAAGCGATGGACAAGACGGTTGTCAACAGCAACCTGATCCTGCCTCCGGGCACCAGCGGCACCCGGGACAAGAAAGTGATCCTGTTCGACGATGTACTGTACACCGGAAGAACCATCCGCGCGGCAATGGATGCGCTGATGGATTGCGGACGGCCCCGGATGATCCAACTGGCTGTACTGGCTGACCGCGGCCACCGGGAGCTGCCGATCCGCCCCGACTATATCGGCAAGAACGTACCCACCTCCAGGCATGAGCAGATTGAAGTGTCCCTGAGCGAATACGACGGCAAGGACGAGGTGTACATTATTTCAAACCGGGAGGAACGATAACAATGATGACGGCAACTAAGGTGAAGGAACGCAGTCTGCTGGGGATGAAGGAGCTGGCGGAGTCGGAGATTACCCAGCTGTTAGACAGAACAGCCTACTGGGATAATCAGAGCGAGAAGCTCACGCCGGTGCTGAGAGCCCATTTTGTTGCCAATATGTTCTTCGAGAATAGTACGAGAACCCGCTTTTCCTTCGAAATGGCCGAGAAACGCCTGGGTGTGCAAGTACTGAACTTCACGGCTGCGGCCTCCAGTGTCGAGAAGGGCGAGTCCATCTACGACACAGTGCGCACACTAGAGTCGATGGGCATCGATGCCGGAGTGGTCCGGCTGAAGCCAGCCGGGGTACTGCAGCAGCTTGCCGAGAAGGTAGGCGTTCCGCTGATCAATGCCGGGGACGGCAACAACGAGCATCCGACGCAGGCGCTGCTGGACCTGTACACGATGCGCAAGCATTTTGGCGGACTGAAGGGCCTGAAGGTCTCGATTATCGGGGATATTATGCACAGCCGGGTAGCGCGGTCCAATCTCTGGGCACTCACCAAAATGGGGGCAAGCGTGCAGTTCTGCGCACCGGCAAATATGCAGGCTCCTGAGCTTGCGGCCTACGCTCCATATGTGTCTATGGAAGAAGCGCTGAAAGCGGATGTGGTCATGATGCTGAGAGTGCAGCTGGAGCGGCATGCTTCGGGCATTATTTTATCAGCCGAGCAGTACCGGGAGCACTTCGGGCTGACCGAGGAACGGGCATCGAGGCTGGACCCGGCAACGATCATCATGCACCCGGCGCCGGTCAACCGCAATGTGGAGATCGACGATGCGGTGGTGGAGAGCAGCCAGTCCCGGATTTTCCCGCAGATGGCGAACGGAGTGCCGGTACGGATGGCTGTCATGGAGCGGGCGCTGCAGTAGCAGAAAAAAACCTCACATAAGCGTATTAATAAATATACACAAAGATGAATTTTTATTATATAATAACTACAGAGCTTACGGCTGCGGCCGGAAGGCACAAAGGAGAATCCTAACCGTGATCATCAAAAATGCCAGTGTACTGAACGAAGAAGGCGTGCTGGAGCGCAAGCATATTGTTGTGCAGGACGGAGTTATCTCGAAGATTCAGGATGCCGCCGAGGCGGTAGAAGAAGCCGGAGAGACCGTTGAAGCGGATGGTAAGCTGCTGATTCCGGGACTGATCGATATGCATGTGCACTTACGTGAACCGGGGTTCGAGCATAAGGAAACGATTGAGACCGGTGCACGTTCGGCAGCCAAAGGCGGATTCACATCGATTGCCTGCATGCCGAATACACGCCCGGTAACTGACAGTGCAGAGATCGTACAGCTCGTGAAGGACAAGGCACGTGAAGCAGGGCTTGTGAAGGTGCTGCCTTACGCGGCCATTACCAAGAATGAGCTGGGACGCGAGCTGACGGATTTTGCGGCACTGAAGGAAGCGGGAGCGATCGGCTTCACCGATGACGGCGTAGGCGTACAGAGCGCGCAGATGATGAAGGATGCGATGAAGCTGGCGAAGGGACTGGATATGCCGGTGATTGCCCACTGTGAGGATAACTCCCTGGTGGAAGGAGCGCCGGTAGCCGAAGGCACTTTTGCCGACAAGCATGGCCTGAAGGGAATTCCGAACGAGTCGGAAGCCATTCATGTAGGCCGTGACATTCTGCTGTCTGAAGCAACGGGTGTTCACTATCATGTGTGCCATGTCAGCACCGAGCAATCGGTCCGGCTGATCCGCCAGGCGAAGCAAATCGGCATTAAGGTGACCGCCGAGGTGTGCCCGCATCATCTGCTGCTCTCGGAGGAGGATATTCCGGGCATGGACGCCAATTGGAAAATGAACCCGCCGCTGCGCTCGCGCCGTGACGTCGAGGCCTGCATTGAAGGGCTGCTGGACGGCACGCTGGATATCATCGTGACCGACCATGCCCCGCACAGCGAGGAAGAGAAAGCCAAAGGCATGCAGCTTGCACCGTTTGGCATCGTCGGCTTTGAGACGGCCTTCCCGCTGCTGTATACCGCTTTTGTGGCCACAGGCAAATGGGATCTGTCCCTGCTGGTGCAGCGGATGACCGCTGATCCGGCCCGGGTGTTCAGACTGAATACAGGCAGCCTTACCGTTGGGGCGCCTGCCGATCTGACCCTGATTGACTTGAATGAAGAGAAGGAAGTAGACCCGGCCACGTTTGCGAGCAACGGTCGCAATACACCTTTTACCGGATGGAAGCTTAAGGGCTGGCCGGTGAAGACCTGGGTAGACGGCAGAGCCGTATGGAGTGAGGCTTAACAGAAGTAAGCAGTAGCCCATGCAGCCCGGCTGCATGGCTGTGACATAAGAATCAGACTACAGAAACAAGAAGGAGTGGAAGGCATGCAGGCGAGATTGCTGCTTCAGGACGGAACACTGTTTACAGGCACCGCATTTGGCGCGGAAGGCGAGAAGACGGGCGAGGTTGTTTTTAACACAGGAATTACAGGCTATCAGGAGGTACTATCGGACCCTTCGTACTGTGGGCAGATCGTCACCATGACGTATCCGCTGATCGGGAATTACGGTATTACCCGTGATGACTTCGAGTCCGTTCGCCCTTTTGTACACGGCTTTGTTGTGCGGCGTCACGAATCCGTACCCAGCAACTGGCGTGCTGAATACAGTGTAGACGATCTGCTGAAGGAATATGACATTCCCGGCATCAGCGAGATTGATACCCGTATGCTTACCCGCATTATCCGCCACTATGGCACCATGAAGGCAATCCTCACCACTTCGAACAAGCGTGTGGAAGAATTGATGGAGATGATGGGTGACACGACCATTGAAGAGCTGCGCAATCAGGTTGCACGTACCTCAACTACAGCAGCCTACAGCAGCCCGGGCACCAAAGAACGCATCGTGCTGGTCGATTACGGCGCTAAGACCGGTATTCTGCGCGAGCTGAACAACCGTGGCTGTGATGTGGTGGTTGTCCCTCATGATGTCACCGCAGACGAGATCCGCCGCCTGAACCCTGACGGCATTCAGCTCTCGAATGGCCCTGGAGACCCGAAGGATGTGCCTTATGCGGTACAGACAATCTCCGAGCTGCTCGGCGAATACCCGATCTTCGGCATCTGCCTGGGACACCAGCTGTTCGCCCTGGCCTGCGGCGCCGACACTGAGAAGCTCAAGTTCGGCCATCGCGGCGGGAACCATCCGGTGAAAGAGCTGGAGAGCGGACGCTGCTTCATCACCTCCCAGAATCATGGGTACACAGTGAATGAGGAATCCATTGCCAGCACAGACCTGGAAGTTACCCATATCAATAACAATGACAAGACCGTTGAAGGACTGAAGCATACCCGTTACCCCGCTTTTTCGGTGCAGTACCATCCGGAAGCGGCGCCGGGACCGCTTGACAGCAGTTATCTGTTCGACCGCTTCCTGCAGCTGATCGCAGACCACAAGGCACAGCGGCCGGCCGGATCGCGTCAGGCGCAGCTTGCAGCGAATGCCAGAATCACGGCACCGAAATCATCCGCACCCCAGCTTGAAGCCGTGAAAGGAGCTCTATAACATGCCTAAGAACAACAAACTCAAAAAAATTCTGGTTATCGGCTCCGGCCCGATCGTTATTGGTCAAGCTGCCGAATTCGACTATGCAGGCACTCAGGCCTGCCAGGCTCTTAAAGAAGAGGGCGTCGAGGTCGTACTGATCAACAGCAACCCGGCGACGATTATGACCGATACCAATATGGCTGACAAAGTATACATCGAGCCGATTACGCTGGAATTCGTGACTGGCATTATCCGTCAGGAGCGTCCGGACGGGCTGCTGCCGACACTCGGCGGACAGACCGGCCTGAACATGGCTGTAGAGCTGGCCCGTGCCGGAGTCCTAGAGCAAGAGAAAGTGAAGCTGCTGGGTACACAGCTTGAATCCATCGAGAAAGCGGAGGACCGCGATTTGTTCCGCGAGCTGATGCGCGAGCTGGATCAGCCGGTGCCGGAAAGTGCGATTATTACCAGTGTGGAAGAAGCTCTGGGCTTCGCCGCAGGAATCGGCTATCCGCTGATCGTCCGTCCTGCCTACACGCTGGGCGGAACAGGGGGCGGAATCTGCGACAACGAAGAAGAGCTGCGTGAGACCGTCAAGGCTGGTATCCGTTACAGCCCGATCGGCCAGTGTCTGGTCGAGAAGAGCATCGCCGGCATGAAGGAAGTCGAATATGAGGTTATGCGTGATGCGAACGACAACTGTATCGTGGTCTGCAACATGGAGAACTTTGATCCGGTGGGCGTACATACGGGCGACAGTATCGTAGTGGCCCCGAGCCAGACGCTGTCTGACCGTGAATATCAGATGCTGCGGAGTGCTTCCCTGAAGATTATCCGCGCGCTGAATATTGAAGGCGGCTGTAACGTCCAGTTCGCCCTGGACCCGCAGAGCTACCAGTATTATGTGATCGAAGTGAATCCGCGTGTCAGCCGCTCCTCGGCGCTGGCGTCGAAAGCGACCGGTTATCCGATTGCCAAGATGGCCGCGAAGATCGCACTCGGCTACACGCTGGACGAAATCGTCAATCCGGTGACCGGACAGACCTACGCCTGCTTCGAGCCTACACTGGACTATATCGTCAGCAAAATCCCGCGCTGGCCGTTCGACAAGTTCATCTCGGCGAACCGCAAGCTGGGTACACAGATGAAAGCGACCGGTGAAGTGATGGCGATCGGCCGTACCTTTGAAGAGTCGATTCACAAGGCCATCCGCTCGCTGGAGATTGGTGTCCACCGTTTCCGCTTGCCGGGAGCGGAGCTGCTTGAAGAGAGTGTGCTGCGCTATAGACTTGCCAAGCCGGATGATGAGCGCCTGTTCCTGATCGCGGAAGCCTTCCGCCGCGGCTATGAGCTACAGGAGATTCAGGATATTACGAATGTGGACTGGTGGTTCCTCTCCAAGATCGAAGGGCTCGTGAGCTTCGAGGACGAGATCCGTGCCGAAGAGACACTGTCTGCTGACATACTGTATCAGGCCAAGCGTAAGGGCTTCACAGACCGGGCGATTGCCGAAATCCGTGCTGAAGGCCGTCCCGGCGGGGCATTCACCAAGGAGGCGGAAGTGCGTGTGCTGCGTCTGCAGCAAGGGCTGGTTCCGGTCTTTAAAATGGTCGATACCTGCGCCGCAGAATTTGAGGCTTCAACGCCATACTATTACTCCACCTATGAGACCGAAAATGAGGTCATTCATTCCGATAAGCAGAAGGTCATTGTACTCGGCTCCGGTCCGATCCGTATCGGCCAAGGAATTGAGTTCGACTACTCTACGGTACATGCGGTATGGGCCATACAGAAGGCTGGCTACGAAGCTGTAATTATCAATAACAATCCAGAGACCGTATCGACGGATTTCAATACCTCGGACCGCCTGTACTTTGAGCCGCTGTTCTTCGAGGATGTCATGAACGTGATTGCCCAGGAGAATCCGATCGGAGTCATCGTACAGTTCGGCGGACAGACCGCGATTAACCTGGCTGCACCGCTTGCTGCTGCGGGCGTGAACATTCTGGGTACCAGCCTTGAGAGCATCGACGAAGCTGAGAACCGCAAGAAGTTCGAAGCGCTGCTGGCCCGTCTGGATATCGCACAACCTAAAGGCAAGACCGTAATCAATATTGATGAGGCTGTCGAAACGGCGCAGGCGCTGGGCTATCCGGTGCTGGTTCGACCATCGTATGTCCTGGGCGGACGCGCCATGGAGATTGTCTACAACGACACAGAGCTGCTGAGCTACATGGTTGAAGCGGTAAAAGTGAATCCGGAGCATCCGGTGCTGATCGACCGTTACATGCTTGGCAAGGAAGTGGAAGTGGACGCTATCTGCGACGGAGAGACGGTTGTCATTCCGGGCATCATGGAGCATGTGGAACGCGCAGGGGTTCACTCCGGCGACTCCATCGCTGTCTACCCGCCGCAATATCTGGATGAAGGTCTGAAGCAGAAGATTGCCGAGATCACGATCAAGATTGCCAAAGAGCTCAAGACCATCGGGCTGGTGAACATCCAGTTCGTCATTTATCAGAACGAGGTCTATGTCATTGAAGTGAATCCGCGCTCCTCGCGTACGGTTCCGTTCCTGAGCAAGGTGACCGGTATTCCGATGGCGAACCTGGCGACCAAGATCATTCTTGGCGGCAAGCTGAAGGAAGACGGGTACACCGAAGGCCTGTGGCCGGAGAGCGATTATGTGTCGGTCAAAGTGCCGGTGTTCTCTTTTGCCAAGCTGCGCAGAGTCGAGCCTACGCTCGGACCGGAGATGAAATCCACCGGTGAGGTCATGGGCCGCGATAAGCTGTATGCCAAGGCGCTCTACAAGGGGCTAATCGGCGCAGGCATGAAGATCCCGGCTACCGGGGCAATCATTGTAACTGTAGCCGACAAAGACAAGGCTGAAGCAGTTGAGCTGATGAAGGGCTTCCATGCCATGGGCTATAAAATCATCGCCACCGGCGGTACGGCAGCTGCGCTGGAGCAGGCCGGGCTGAACGTGATGAACGTTAACAAGCTGGATGAAGGCGAGCCGACCATCCTGGATCTGATCCGCGGCGGTCAAGCGAACTTCGTCTTCAATACACTGACCAAGGGCAAAACGCCTGAGCGTGACGGATTCCGCATCCGCCGTGAAGCGGTAGAGAATGGCGTCGTATGTATGACCTCGCTCGATACGGTAACGGCGCTGCTGAGAATGCTGCAGACGATTAACTTCTCGTCCCAGTCGATGCCTGCTTTTGTCGGACAATAAAGATAGAGGGTGAGGCAGCTGTAAGAGGCTGCTACAGGAACGGTTTGCGTTAGCGCAGACCGTTCACCTATGCCCGGGACCTGGAAATGTTGCCAGATAACAATGAGAGAGGGTTGACTTTGTGGAGCAGACTTCAGCAGCACAGCAGCATGAACATGAGAACATCGGACAGGTAGAGAAGCGTAATGAAATGGCCGGACGCCTGATGGTCGCCTTGGATTATCCGAATGCAGACCAGGCGCGGGCGCTGATCGAACAGCTCGAAGGCATTCCCTGTTATATAAAGGTGGGAATGCAGCTGTTCTATGCAGCCGGACCTGATTTCATCCGGGAACTGAAGGAGCGCGGATATTCGGTATTCCTCGATGTTAAAATGCACGATATCCCCAACACCGTAAAGGGCGGGGCAGAGAGCTTGACTCTGCTTGGCGTTGATATGTTCAACGTACATGCCGCCGGAGGAGCTGCCATGATGGCTGCTGCCGTGGAAGGAGCGGCCCAGGCGGTCAGCCTGAAGCCCTCGTTGCACATGCCGCTGATCATTGCAGTAACCCAGCTTACCAGCACCAGTCAGGAAGTGATGAACCGGGAAATCGGCATAGCCGGACCTGTGACCGATGCAGTGGTGCGTTACGCCAAGCTTGCCGCGGAAGCAGGCCTGCATGGAGTCGTAGCCTCGCCGCAGGAATCCCTGGTGATTGCCGAAGCCTGCGGACCAGAGTTCCGCACGGTTACCCCGGGTATACGGCCCGCCGGGGCATCCCTGGACGACCAGTCCCGGGTCATGACTCCGAGGCAGGCTATCCGCCAAGGCAGCCACTACCTGGTAGTAGGCCGGCCGATTACAGCAGCGGCAGATCCGCGAGCAGCAGCACTGAATATTATTGAGGAGATGAGCCAAGCATGAGCATATTAGAGAATCGAAGTGAACAGGTCGCCAGTCATTTGCTGGAGATCGGAGCCGTAGCCCTGCGCCCGCAGGAGCCGTTCACCTGGACCTCCGGCATCAAATCGCCGATCTACTGCGATAACCGTCTGACCATGGCCTTCCCGGCTGTCCGCAACTACATTGCGGAGGCCTTCGCAGAGCTGATCAGAACCAGCTACCCGGACGCCGAGGTGATTGCCGGGACAGCAACCGCCGGTATTCCGCACGCGGCCTGGGTGGCTGATAAGCTCGGTCTGCCGATGGCTTACATCCGGGACAAGGCCAAAGGCCACGGCAAACAGAACCAGATCGAAGGACTCATCAAGCCCGGCCAGAAGGTGGTCGTGATCGAGGACCTGATCTCCACTGGCGGCAGCTCCATCAAAGCCGCACAGGCCGTACAGGAAGCAGGCGGCCTCCCGCTGGCCGTGCTGGCCATCTTCAGCTACGAGCTGGACCGTGCCGTAGAAGCCTTCGCTGCGGCGGAGCTTCCGCTCCAGAGCCTGTCCAACTACAGCACGCTCATTGACGTAGCGCTGGCTCAAGGCAAGATTGCTGAGAGCGATGTAGCGCTGCTGCAATCCTGGCGCAAGGACCCTGCCGCCTTCGGCGTGTAAGGGCTAGGAAAAGGCGCAGGAAATGAGTAGAGGGTACGTAAAGATAAACATAAAGCGTAAGCGTAGAGCGTATAGAATGCATAGAAGAAGCTTTGTCCCCTTTGCCGGGGGACGGGGCTTCTTTTTTAATGCTTTAATTAGTTTTTGGGCTCTTAGGGAAAAGAAGTGGAAAAACAGCATCTATTCACTGGCCCAGCACACTTATAGAGGATTTAGTTGGAAAAAATACACTTGTTGAAACCTGAAATGGACAATAACGCAGATACTGCCAGAACTAAATGTCCTTAATCCACTTATTTCCTTTGAAAAGGCGATTTCCGCCCAAGCAATTGTATAAAATCCAACTATTTCCCTCAACGGCTCATTACAATTAGCTGCATACGGGCAGAAATTGCCATCCGCTCCGCTGAGCAATCCTCTAATTTTCTTGCAAAACTGGGCATGATAAATAGCACCGGGACATATATTATTGCGATGAAGGAGAAGAGGGTATCATGAATTGGATCTATTTTGCCAAGTTGTTCAGGACCAGATTTCAAGCGGGCTGCCTTGCCAAAAGACTGGAGCAGGACGGCTGGATCTATGGGTATCATGATCCGCGTTTTGTCGAAATATACCGTTCGCGCAAGGGCCGTTATGGAGTTCGTTTTCTGCCTTAGCCAGAAAAACCAAAATCATCCTTGACTTTATCCATGGCTATATTGTATATTATCTATTGTCGCTGTTTAAATAATTATTAACTGACGCGGGGTGGAGCAGCCCGGTAGCTCGTCGGGCTCATAACCCGAAGGCCGCAGGTTCAAATCCTGCCCCCGCAATTACCTTATTACACCGGACAGCACTTGTATAATACGGATATCCTAGTCCGGGCCCTTAGCTCAGTTGGTTAGAGCGGTCGGCTCATAACCGATTGGTCACAGGTTCGAGTCCTGTAGGGCCCACTTCACTGAAACCCTTACCTAGTAAGGGTTTTTTGCTGTATGTAGGCTCGTAGGAGCGAATATGCTTGAGTGGGAAAGGCCGTATTTTTTAGCTTGCTTACGGATTTGCTAACGAAGATTTTTATTCTACAGTTTCAAGCTGTTTTTCTGCGAATTTATTGAGTTCACTTTCAATTCTGTCAACGGCCTCTTCTTGCATGATTGGCGACAGAAGTGAGTACCTCTCATTAAACATCGCTGGAGTCATTCCCAGACGTTCGGCGGCAACCTTAGGATTTATTCCAATCGCTAGTAGAAATGAAGCATGGGTGTGACGCTGATCATGGAACCGTATCTTCTTGACCCCTGCTTTACGAATAAGAACATCCATGCCCTCTGTGATTCGCTTCGGCTTAATATAACCTCCTCCAGGATAACAGCCTACCAGGTCATTGTCCTCGTAGGCTTCCCCATAATCCTTCTTGTAGGCTTCGATTTGTGAATAGCGCTCCTGAAGATCGTCAATAATATTCTGAAAGAGCTTGACCCGCCGGATCACCAAGCCATCCCGTGTCCAATTCGCTGTCTGAATAACCTTCAGCTCTTTCTTCTCAAAATCGATATCTTTCCACCGCAGCCCCAGAATTTCACCGCGCCGCATTCCAGTGTAAATTGCTAATGAAAAAGCAATGTAGTGAACATGATGCTTTGAGGATTGCAAAAACTGAGTAAATTCTTCAATGGTCCAGAACTGCATTTCTTTTTGTTCATTTCCATTACTTTGCTCCGCATGGACACCTTACTCATGATGTCTTCTGCCAGTAACCCCGATTCTGTATATGCAAGCCTGAGCGCGCGTTTCAGCACTCCGTGAATGTTCTTCACATAATCCTTTGATGGTACGTGGAGTTAATGCCTGCAAATTTCCAGACTAATCTCCGTTTTGTTAATATGCATTAAAGTGGAGGGGGCTGATGATGATCATTAAGCTAACGGGAGGATAGCGAACATTTAAAATCAAAAGCGATACAAACAGTCGCGGACCTTCAGAGATGGAAGATTCGTTTTTTCTATACGCAGATTCCACTTTATGGTATATTTATATGCGTTTATCATATCGAATTCATATGACGAAGTGGGTGTAAACAAAATGGATTTTCGGAAGTTTTTGCTTATATATGGGGTGATTATCCTGTCTTTAATCTTTTCTGGCTGTACTTATACGAAAAATGAGAAGGGTGCTGAAGGTGGGAATGGTAAGCTAGTTGCAGCAAGTGAAACAACTGGTGTTCCTTCCACTGTGGCAACACGGGATTATATTCTGAAGGACAGTTCGAACTCGGTGCTGTCCCCGGAAAAGATCGGCAGCCTGGACAACCATATACTGGAGCTTGCGCGCAACGAGATATTTGCAAGGCATGGGTATGTATTCAAGCGGAAGGATTTGCAGGACTACTTTGCCGCCAAGCCTTGGTATCATGCAGACTCTACTTACAAGGAGCATCTTAACCCGACGGAGAAACAGAACGTTGCGTTACTTCATGAATACGAAGCCAAATATGCTGCCTATAAGCTCGAACCTGCCCACACAGATGACGTCCATTTACGGGGTTACACAGGCGATTCGGGCTTTAAACAGAAGAAGATGAAAGTGGATCTGAACGGAGATGGTAGTGAAGAAGAAATCCAGTTAATCCCTCCTGAAACGGAATTAGGGGCTTTCAAGCTGAAGGTGAGGGACATCACGATAGAGGTGGGCAGTGAGCTGCTTCCTTATCTTGATATTGTCGATTTGGATATTGACGATCAATATTTTGAGATTGCACTTCAAATGGATTCGCAAATGGATTTTCTACGATCAACATCTTTCTATGCCTATGACGGTGAAACCCTAAAGCAGATAGGTGAACTTCCCGGTTTCTCGGCACACAGCTCGATGTTTGACGGCCATGGACGAGTGGTCAGCGCAAAAGAAAGCAAGGATTTTCAAACCTGGTTCCGTGAATTGGTATTCCATCTGGATAACGAACATGCTCTTCATGAAGAGCACCAGGACTTTTATCCGATGGAACCACCGACGCCTTTAACGATCAAAAAGGAAATTACCGTGAAGTTTCATAAAGATGATACGGGCGGAACCTTTTCGCTGAAACCCGATGACAACGTAAAATTTCTGGGTGATGACAAACTCGGCCATATCAAGTTTCAAACTAGCACGGGGAAGGAAGTCTGGTACACAATGAGCGATAAGGATGTGGACTATAGTGATTTTTTTGACGGGTTGATTTTATATGATTAGACGGAGAATGGCGTTCTGGACCCGTTGTAAAAGTCGGTTTGGACAATTATTTAATCTCACACGTGATCGGATTGACGAGTAATCAACTGTTTAACGGGAAACGATAGTTTAAAAAACAGCGGTAGTATAGGATAATCTTCGTCCGTGATTGCTGCTGTTTCTATTATTAGGGTCAGTATATTATTTATATGTTTGACGCCATAACATTTTAAAACAGTAGGAGTCATCTAATAACAGGTGCCTTTTATTTGCGTTGTGTACCAGCCAGATGTGGCGGACGCACATGACGATCAGATGGATGAAGTCGAGATTGAGAAGGCAGCTCATCTCTTCATGGAGAAGCAGCACACTTACAACATCGATAAGCAGCACGATCTCGAAGTTGACAAGGGATTTGTCATTGAGTCCTACATAGCCCCTTGCGACATGACACTCGGTGACCAGCAGATCGTGAAGGGCTCCTGGGTGGCAGCCGTGAAAGTAACGGATGACGACACCTGGGAAGCCATCAAGAAAGGAGAGATCACCGGCTTCAGTATGTGGGGTGTCGGGAAGCGGGAAGAGATCGAGGAGGAAGAGGAGGTATCAAAGGGATTTTGAACCGAAAGGCCCAGGCGCTGGGCTTGATCGAGAAAGGCGCTGTCGCTGACAAATACCATAAAAACCGGAAGAACCGAGAATTTTGGGCGGCGCAGGATGCGCTCAACTCGGTTCTTTTTAATTGGGACACTTGGGGACGAACTGGAGCTGGCAGCAGAGAATGGAGCGACCGTAATCGGTTACCGGGTGACTAACGGCAGCGAGAAGGTCGCTGCTGCATCGGTGGAGGCCAGCTACACTATTGAAGCCCGTTATCCAGGAACGCGGGGCAATGACTTTGAGTATATGATTCGTGCCGCCCCGGTAGATGCCAGCAAGAAGGAAATTGTCATTCGGGATACGAAGGGCATTTTTGACACCGAGACCTTCCTGGTAACGGATAAGGTTGAAGCAGCGGAATCGCTGAAGAAATCCAACATGGTACGGTTTAAAAGCACCGGTTCAACGGCTTGGGCAGATGTGGCCTACACGAAACTGAACGGTGGAGTCACCGGTACCGCAGCCATTACTGCAGCAAACTGGAGCGGAGTCTTCAACCGGATCGACGGCTTGGTGTTTGATGTCGTCTATCTGCCGTCCTCCGAGGCGGCGGTACAAGCAGCGGCCAAGCAGTGGCTGCTGGATCGCCGGACCAAGGCGCGCAAGCTGGCGCAACTAGTTATTGCTGGTGCCGCTTCTGCAGACGACGACATCGAGATCCATAATACCCGCAGCCGTGCTGCAAATGCCCGCTTTATTATTAATTGTTCTCTGGCCGGTGAACATACCAACGGTAAGACCTATGACTCTCTTCGGTGGGCTGCGTGGGTGGCTGGGCTGGTCGCGGGCACGCTGGCGAATCGGTCCTTTACAGGTGTTAAGGTGCCAATGACACAGGCTAAGGTGGACTGGAGCCATTCGGAGGTATTGAAGGGTTTGTCTGAAGGAACCCTGATGGCCACGCGAGACGGTTACGAATACATTATCGAGTCTGCTGTGAACACCCTGACCACGCTGGGAGCTGGGGAGCGGGAGGACTTCGGGAAGATCCGCGTGTCGATGACAATCGACCAGATCTTGAACGACATCTACGCTGCCGGTAAAGCCAATAAGGCCAAGCTGGACAATGACAAGGATGGCCGAGGGTTGTTCATTGCTGCGGTTGTCAGTTATTTGAAGGTGCGGGCGCTACAGAAGGCCATCGGTGATGAATTCACCTTTACCGAGCACCCGACAAAGGTGAGCGACCCAGATTACGCATACTTTTCCCTGTCGGCAAAGCCGCTCGATGCGATTGAAATCTTTAATATTGATTGGGAGGTGGCGTAATCCATGGAACGCGAGCTGATTGGCCGTAATTTATCTGTGCAGGATGATAACGGGGATTCAATTCAGACCATCAAAGAAGTAGAAGTTATCCTGAAGCCGGAGACGCTGGACATTATCCGTGCGCGGAAGATGTCCAAGACGAAGCAGATTGTTGGGTATGAAATTACGGTAAAACTGGTGATGTCGAAGTTGGAGTCTGCCCTTCGTTACCGCCTTCTGGCTGACTTCAAGGTGGGTAAGACGATGTTCCTGAACGGGATCACCGGCTCTCTCGAGGACATGCAAACTGGCAATGTAGAACGAGTGATGATCAGCGGCGTGCATATTCATGATGAGATGGATCTCCTGGTGGCTAAGATCGACGACAATAACGGAATTGATATCACACTTTCCGGAACTGCGAATGATTTTGATTTCATTGAGCAGTTCCCAGCTTATATGGCATAAAGATGGTTGCTTCAGTGATTTAATCGGTTTATGATTTGATCAAGGAAAAATAAGGGGTGAATCAATGAAATTACTGGACGGACTCTAGCTTCCCTGAAGGAGGTTAGAGTTGATTTGAGTAGAAGTATTAAGAAAACACCCGTATGTAAAGAGCAGGCAAGTCGTTGGATCAAACGGCAGGCAAGCAAGGCTGTAAGAAGATATCCTCATGACATTTCATTTGGAAAATCCTATAGAAAGATTTTTTCTTCTTGGGATATCAGTGATTGGTGGTTCTACACACCGTACAAAAAGGCAGTTAATGAGTGGGAAACTACTCACAAGACTTGGCGTAAACAGGTGAGTTTTCAAGAAATGACTTTCCAATGGGCTAAGAGCTTTAAACGAAAATAGTAAAAGAGTCGTTGGCAGGGAAGCGCCAGCGACTTTTTTGCATTCTAATACAAAAATATGGAGGTCTTTTGCATGACCGCTAAATTAGAAAAATATCTATCCAAGGGCAAAACAGGTAGGAACGATGAACCATCATGGTACCAGCAGACGGAGAGGATTGGTCAGTACGCCGCCTGACTACCATTGAGGTACGCCGGGCCTATGAGCTGGCTTATGAAGAGAACGGAGATCCGAAAGAATCCTATAACGAGATTGATGTGATGATTGTCAAGGCAACGGAACACGATTTTGACTGGAACAGCAAAGATTTGTTGCTGGCGTATAACTGCGTTAGTAAGTATGAGTTGCCGCCGCGCATCCTGGACAACCCTTCTGATTATGCGGAGCTGAGCAAAGCAGTGACCAAGTTCCAGGAGACAAAGGATGCATTATTGAAAGAAGCAAAAAACTCATCAAGCAAGACGGAGAAGCAAGCTGGATAGCATCCTTTTGGATAAACCAGAAGCGGCTGCCAGCTAAGGTCCTTCCGTATGAGGTAGATAAACAGCGGCAGTATTATTTCTGTCTTGCGGCCGGCATGGTCGCCGAAGAAGAAGCCAAGAGAGTTCTAAGAAAATGATATAGATCTTTATTTGCTTAAATAAAATTTTGAAACAACAGAACCTTGGTCTAGATCCACAGTTAACCAATCAATTGTATCTGTCCCCCCAGATCCTGGATTATAAATCTGAAAAACAAAATTTTCATTTTCCATTTGAGAAAACTCAACATATGTAAGTTTATCGACGTAGCCGTGTTGAACTAAATTATCGGCTGCAAATGATTTAGCAAGTTCCAAAGCCTGTTGCTGTTCTAGGGAAAGCTCGTTTAGATCATCTGTTACCAGGGGAGTGTAGTCATCAAGACAGGTGTCTCCAAGTATCTCGCAACTAATCTCTTGAGTAACTAGATTCACATGGTACCACTCCATGACTTCAGTTGTAGCTTTACTAGATTGTTTAACTATGTAATTCCCTTCATCATCAGTTCCAACTAAATTTATAGACGAAATCCTTAATTGCTCTTGATTTAACTTGGAACTCACTAATTTTATTGCTGCGTCTTCACTCGAAATAGACTGGTTTTCTGAGGTGATATTAGAGTTGTTGGGATTTGCCTCAGAGCTAATCTGATTATTAATTTCTGATTCATCGCTAGTTCCAGGGGTTTCGCTTGATTCTGCCTTTATTTTAACGTTTGTCTTTACTTCTTTTGTTTCATTTTTGTTTGTATTTATTGAGTTATTTGTAGAAACTTTACTTCTTTCATTATGAGAACAACCAATAAGAACCAAGAAAAATAATATTATCATTACTTTTTTCATAATGCTTCCCTTCAGTATTAAATTTATTAATAAGTTTTGCGTTATCTCTGATGAAATCCCTTAACGAACTTCACAATATGCCCATCCCAGTTATTCGTGAATTTGTTTAAATATCCTGCTTTGTAGATTTATATTTCGAATGCTTAAAAGACCTATATCTATAAATGCAAGGTGGTGAAAAACCATTGCAGCGACAACAAAAGTGACGGTCCCGTTTGAAGCGAGGGACTTTATTTCCGGTGCAGTCCGGAGTATGCGGACTGCACTCCGTGGAGCAACTGATGATTTACTCGACTTCCGCCGGGCTGCAGGACAGACGGGGGATAACTTGGTATCTGATCTTCGTCGTTCCCGGAGTGCGGCAAATGATTTAGGCGGCCGAATTGGTAATGCATCGGACGAGGCGCGCCGGCTGGGTCGTGCGAACGTCGATGATATCTTTCGACGCGCTCGATCCGGAGCAGAAGATTTACGCCGCTCAGCATCTCGCGCGGACGCTGAGTCCGCGGTATGAGCTATTCACGGGTGCATATAAAAGCACAAGATGGAGTCAGTCCGGTCATAGATGGGATTTCAAGCAAGCTAACTATAATAGGGTTAAATATACTGACCGGAATAACAGTGAAAACGGGTGATTGTGAACTGAATTTATATGTAATTTAACCTTTCCCCAAGCTCAGTTGGTTAGAGCGGTCGGCTCATAACCGATTGGTCACAGGTTCGAGTCCTGTAGGGCCCACTTCACTTAACCCCCTTGCCTAGCAAGGGGGTTTTTAATATGCACCGGCTGCTGTATTCCATGTTAACAAATATTGTATCGGCCTTCCCCATGCGCTCATTGCTATTCCTTAACAGGGCGAAAAGCTTTAAAAGAAAATAAAAACAGGAGTGGTTGGCAGGGAAACGCCAGCAGCTCCTGTTTTATTGTTTTATCCCCCTAACCAAACATAGAAGGCAAAAAGAACAAGAAAAAGATTATAAGTACAATAACGCTGCTTATTCTGCTCATCATGAGATAAGCCTCACTTGGTTCGGAATCGCCCTTTACCATCCAACCATAACGCATATACCAGCCCATGGCCGGGAAGAAGATATTCAGGATTGCAATCAGTACAAATAGAATAGCAAAGACAACCATTTTTACCAACTCCTTTATCAGTTTTACGTGAATTGTGCATCTGAAGTTGCACATCTTTTATAACGTCAGCTTAATTGATGTAGCATGAGTTTGAAGGAGAATAACCAAAAAACAGACCCGAATTAGAAATTCGGATCTGACAGGGAAGTATCAGTTGTCCAATCCTAAAATACGAAAAATAATAAAATTTGGTGTGGGACTTTGTGATGTATTCAAGGGCGTAACTACTATGGCTAACGCCCGTTTTTTTGGAATTAGGTGGCTGACTAGTAAAAACTAGTTGTTCGTCCATTTCTAAATCGGATGGGATGCGTACACTACACTATCTTATTAGGGAGGTGTCCGTATTGAGTTGTCCAGACGATAAAAAATGTCATCCTAAAAAAATCGTCACCCTTGTTCCTTCAAAAAGAAAAAGAAAAGAACATCGGAAAGTTGTTAAAAAAGTGATTAAAAAGGTGGTTAAAGTAACCTGTCCACCGCCTGAAGTCAATGTCACTACCCCTACCGTCATTGGTCCCACAGGGCCCCAAGGAGCACAGGGCTCCCCAGGCATACCGGGAATCCCGGGGGCAAGAGGCCCCCAGGGAACAGCAGGTCCTCAGGGACCTGCCGGTGGCCCTCCAGGGCCCCAAGGCCCCCAAGGTGTGCCCGGGCCATCCGGAGCGATAGGCCCCCAGGGAGCAGCGGGGCCCGTTGGCCCGCAAGGGGCGCAGGGAGTTCCGGGAGCGCAGGGCCTCATAGGTCCCCAGGGCCCGCAGGGTGAACCTGGTCCGGC